>NZ_JBQACR010000003.1:0-324994 GCF_051905455.1 Pelomicrobium sp. G1 | reverse complement strand
AACGGAAGTGAGTTCGAATCGAGCTTTGCCAAAACCCTCGAAGCCCACGGCATCGAACGCTGGTACACCTACCCCAAGACTCCCAAAATGAACGCCCACGTCGAACGCTTCAACCGCACCATCCAGGAATCCTTCGTCGACTACCACGAAGACCTGCTGTTCACCGACCTCGCACGCTTCAACCAGAAACTGGCCGACTGGCTCCTCTTCTACAACACCCAGCGCCCCCACCATCGCCTCGGCCAGCGCACTCCTCTATCATTCCTCCTCCAACACCAACCCGAGTGCCAAAGGTGGTGGACTCATACACAGCCTGGCAAATGAGAATAACTTGCATTACACTACAAAGTGTTCCCTCAGTCGGGGATAGCCGCAACGGAGGTCACTATGATGAAGGCGAGGACCTTTCTTTCCTCTTCCGCGGCGGCGGCCGTTCTGCTCCTGGCCGACGGCTTCGCTTGGGCTGAGCCGCCCGGCCTCGACACCGCTCGGGAAAACGTGCGGCAAGGCACGGCCGTGGCGCCGGAAGTGCTCCGGGGCGTGGAGGACCAGGTGCCCGAAGACGCCAAGCCCGCCATTCGCCGCAGCCGCGAAGCCAGCGGAATCGGCCGACGGGAAGCGCTGGAAGCCTTGGACCGGAGTCGAGACATGGGGGGCGGCCCTCCCTTTGGCGCCGTTCCCAGCCGACCGCCCTTCGCCGGCGGGCCGCCCGCGGGCGTGGGTCGGGGCCGTCCCTGAGGAACGGCCGAAAGGCGCGGGCCGAGCCACCCTGACGCCGTTGTCCCGCCCCTGCCCCTCAGGGCGGAGAAACATTGGCGCTCGGGGAGCGTCCAACCGGTAACGCTATCGGAGATCCCCATGATCCTCCGCGATCCGGTTCGGTGGTTGGCCGTGGGCGCGGTGGGCCTTGCCCTCCTCGCCCTCTCCGGTTGCGCGACCCTGGGCAAGCCCCTTCCCCCGCCGCCCACGACGGCGGAGATCGTGCAGATGGCCGAGGACGGCCGCTCCGCCGACGAGATCATCGCCCGCATGAAGGAATCCCGGGCGGTCTACCGGCTGCCGGCCAGCGAGCTGGCGAAGCTCAGGGAGCAGGGCGTGCCGGATGCGGTCATCGACTACATGCAGCAGACCTACATCGAGGCCGAGCGTTACGAGGAATACCGCCGGGCGCGGGATTTCTACGGGTGGTACGCCTGGCCCAGCCCCTACTGGCCTCACCCCGCCTACCGCTACCGGTTCTGGCCGTACTACTGGTGGTGGTAGGAATGCCACCGGGCTTGGCGGGCAAGTTTTCAGCGCAGAAGGATGGCAACCATGAAGAAAATCCGCTACTTCATCGAGCCCCTAGTCGCCTGCCTGGCGGGCACTGGCGCTGCTCTGGCCCAGGGCCCCTTCCCCACCACCGCGGCCGACATCCATGCCAGTCCCACGCCGGGCCAGCTCGTCGAGCTCAGGGGCCGGGTCGTGGAACGGCTGCGGGACAATGAGTTCCGCTTCGACGACGGGACAGGCCACCTCGTGCTGGACGCGGGGCCGCCCTGGTGGCATACGGTCTCCCTGCCCGCCGGCGCCGAAGTCACGGTGGTGGGCCGCGTCAGCCTGGGCCCGCCCCACGCGCGCCGGGCGTTGGAGCCCGAGATCGACGTGCACCGGCTGCAAACGCCCGCAGGCGAAATGATCCGGGTCCGGGATGTGGGCCCGGCGCCGTGGGCCGGCGGCCTTCCGCTGGCGGCTGTATTGAAGCGGTAAGTCTTGCCGCTACAATGGACGCATCGGAAAAGGGAGGTCCCCGGCGGGAAGGGATTTTATGAGCATCCAGAGCGAGAACTGGCTTCCGCGGCACCGGCTCACCGTGGACGAATACCACCGCATGGGCGAAGTGGGCCTGCTGGCGCCCGAGGCCCGGGTGGAGCTGATCGAAGGAGAGATCATTGACATGGCGCCTATCGGCAGCCGGCACGCCGGTACCATTGCCAGGCTTATCCATCTGCTGACTGCGGCGGTCGGCGACCGGGCCATCGTTTATTCTCAGTCCCCACTGCGCCTTGACGAGCACTCTGAACCCCAACCCGACCTCGTTCTCCTCAAGCCGCGCCGGGATTTCTACACCAGCCGCCATCCGACGGCTTCCGACACGCTGCTGGTGGTCGAGGTGAGCGACGTTACCCTGCGCTACGACCGCCAGGTGAAAGTGCCGCTCTACGCGCGCCACGACGTCCCCGAAGTGTGGATCGTCGATCTGGAGAATGCGCTGACCCACTTCTTCCGTTCCCCCGCCGGAGAGACCTACGCCCATATCTCGGCGACCGAGCGCCCGGGTCTCACCCCCATCGCGGCGCTGCCCGGGACCACCGTGGACCTGACCGGCGTGCTGCCACACGCCTCCAGGTAAACCACCCCCGCCTTTTTTGGGCACGGACCGAGGGCGGCTACACCGGCGACTCGTCCCCGAAAGGCCTCCTCCACCCTGCAGACAAGAATTTTCCTCCCGGCTCGTCCATGACGCCCCACCGGGCTTCTCCTTACACTTTTTTTCTTGTCAGCATGGACCGGACGCTCCCTCCGCACGTATCCCGCGCCTTCAGAACGCATAGCGCGCCCGCAGGGTGAACGTGTGGGGCCGGCCGAGCTGGATCTGGGTGGGCGAGCGGGAGCCGAGCATGTAGTCCTCGTCGAGCACGTTTTCCACACTCGCGAACAGGGTCAGGCCCGGGACTTGGGGCACGCGCCAGCTCGCGTCCAAGTCCAACCGGGTATAGCCGTCCACCTGGAAGGGAATCCCGAAATTGGCGCCCTGGCGTTCGCCGACGTAGATGAAGCTTCCGCCGAGGCGCAGGTCGGTCGTCGCGAAATAGGAGAGCCGCAGCGTGGCGGCGAGCTCGGGCGTGTTGGCGAGCCGCTGGCCCTCGAAGCCGTCGTTGTTCTCCTTGATCTCGGAGTCATGATACGTAAACGCGCCGATCAGGCTCAGCCGTTTCGTCACCTGCGCCGAGACGTCCAGCTCCACGCCGCGCACGTTCACCTCGCCTGGGGGCGCCGAGAAACTCGGGTTGTTCGGATCCGCGGCGATGACGTTGGTCTGGGTCAGGTCGAAGAGCGCCATGGTGTAGAACAGCCGCTTCCAGAAGGCGTCGCCCTTCACGCCGAGCTCGAACTGCTCGCCTTTCTGGGGATCGAAGCCACGGCCATGGGCGTCCTGACCGAAGGCGCCTTCGAAGGAGCGCGACCAACCGGCATAGACGGAAAGCTGCGGCGTGAGGTCGTAAACGGCGCCCAGCGACGGGGACAGCCCCGAGTCGCCAGCTAGGGTATTGCCGGTGTTGACGAATTCGTAGCTCCTGTAACGCAGGCCGCCCAGCAGATGCCAGCGCTCGCCGATATCCACCATGGTCGATGAAGTAGACCCCTTGCTCTCTTTCCTCGCTGAGAAACCGGCGGGGTGAAGCGAACGGCGCCGGCAGCAGCGCGCCGAATTGTTGGTCGAACGCCGGTCCAGTGCCGAAGGTACCGATCAGCTTGCGCAGAATATCCCCGTCGCTGGCATAGCGCTCGTAGCCCACGGCGAGCCGATGGCGGCTGGGGCCCAGGGACGGCGAAGGCTTCGGAGAAGGCCGGAGGATTTGATGTATGTCAATGGGACGGCTAGACTGACCTACATGGAAAAAACACAAATATATCTGCGCAAAAAGGAGCTCGCCGCATTGCGCGAGGCGGCACGGCGCTCCGGGCGCAGCGTCGCGGACCTGGTCCGCGAGGCAATCCGCAAGACCGTGTTGAAGCCCGGGGGGAAGGCCCGCTCGCCCTCTGGGACGGCAAACCCAAACGCGTTTCCGCCGACCACGACAGCGTGCACGACCAGCCGTGATACGGCACGGCGAGGCCGCATTCGTCGACAGCGGAGCCTGGATCGCCCTCGCCCTGTCTCGCGATCCGCTGCACACCCAGGCTCGGGAGCAGTAGGAAGGCCTTCAGGGCGCGGGGACGAAGCTCCACACTTCCGTTCCAGTCGTGATCGAAACCTTCAGCTTCCTGGAACGTAATGCCAATCGCGATGTCGCGCTTGCCTGGAAGGAGTCAATCTACCGGCCGGGTACGGTCAGAATTCTTCCCTGCGAACTGCGAGATCTGGAGCAGGCTTGGGAATACTTCCGGCGTCCCGATCGGGGCAAGCTTTCCGCCGTCGATGCGACCAGTTTTGTCATTATGGGGCGCGCGCGGATCCGGCTTGCTTTTGCGTTCGATCATCATTTCGCCGCGGTCGGATTCAGGCTGGTAGGCTAGCCGCGCGAGGGGGCGGCCTTAGCGCCGGCGGATCTCCGCGCTACCGTCTGGAAGGCTTCGAACCCGCACGGGCAGGATGCGGGGCAGCGCCCCGACCAGCGCTTGCGGATCGTTCACGCTGAAGCTGCCGGAGAGCCGCAGCTTGCCCACCTCCTCATCGGCCAACCGGTGGCCGGGTGCGCGGAGTAGCGCGCCAGCTCGCGAACCACTTCGGCCAGCGTCGCCCCATCGAACGCGAGCCGGCCCTCGCGCCAGGCAGTCGCGGCGGCGAAGTCCATGGGACGCGGCGCCTCGATGCGGCCCTGGGCGTCGATCCGGGTGCCGAGGCCTGCCGTGAGCGGCACTGCCTGCGTGCCTCCCGGGGCGGCGCCCTCCGCCTCCAGCAGGCGCACCACCGTTTCCTGTGCCACGTCCTCGGCCTCGAACCGGTCGCCCAGGCGCCGGGTGAGCGTCCCGACCAGCTCGTCGTAATAAACGCAGCACGGCGTGAAGCATCGGGTTACGGGACGTGGAAGCGAGCGGGACGCGGACAAAACCGCTGTCCACGACGAACGGCCGCTCTTGATCCCGGGTCACTTCGAATTCAGAAAAAACGAAACCGTCCCCTATCGAGAACCCGCGGTGGCTGGCTTGCCCCAGGACGGGGCATGGCCGGCTGAATGAGAATAGCTTGCAGTATCGAGACAATCGGACCGCGTTGTCAACGCGCGCCGGCGGACGGGTGATCGAGGCGCTCCAGCGCGCCGCGGCGTGTCATGTGCCGCGCGGAAGCGTTCGGGTGAAACGGCGCGCGGTGCGCGGTTTCCCGGCCCCTAGGTCAAACTCCCGCCGTTTGCATCGAGCCGATGCACGGTGTACCATATCAAACATATCGATAATATGGGTCATCCATATGAAAACTACCATCGAGCTCCCCGACGCGCTGCTCGACCGCTGCCGCAAAGTCGCGCGCCGCGAGGGCACGACGTTAAAAGCGCTGATCGAAGACGGCCTGCGCCTTGCGTTGCGCGCACGCGAGCGTAAGCCGGCGAAAACGCCCGGGCTCAAGCCGTTCAAGGGCGATGGGCTGACGGCGGAATTCCGCGATATGGGCTGGGAGCGGATACGCGACGAAATCTACCGTGGTCGCGGTTGACACCAACCTTCTCGTCTACGCCCACCGCACGGATGCGCCATTTCACGTTGCGGCCCGGGCGCTGATCGAGTCGCTAATGGCCGAAGCCACTGCCTGGGCGATCCCCTGGCCCTGCGCCCACGAGTTCATCGCCATCGTGACGAATCCCCGCATCTTCAAGACGCCGACCCCGCTCGACGTGGCGCTCGCGCAGCTGCGTACGCTCGCCGAGCAGCCCCAGATCATCTGGCTCGCCGAAGGCGACGATTACCTGCCGCGTCTCGAGACGCTCGCGCTGGCGGCGCAGGTCAAAGGCGGAGCCATACACGACGCTCGGATCGCGGCGATCTGTCTGTACCACGGTGTCCGGGAGCTGTGGTCAGCGGACCGGGATTTTTCGCGTTATCCGGCGCTGCGCGTGCATAATCCCCTCGTCTAAGCACGGATCGGAGCCGCCCGGTGGGACAACTTGGGTCGAATTCCCGAGGAGAGGGACCGGGTGTTACGGGTCGTCCACAACGAAACCGCAATGGACGAACGCTTCACGGGTCAGATCGGCCGCCTCGGCCTCGCACCCCACCCGCCCCGGCAGCAAACGGAAAAGCTCCCCCCGCCACTCGGCATAGGCGCTCGCGAGCTGGGCCTTGGGCCGGTCATCCATGGGCGGCGTCTTCGAGGGGCGCGGCCTTGATCCTTTTTAGCGAGCGACGCGCGGGCGAGCCCTAATGGAGTCGTCCGACCGGGAAGCCGCCCAACCCTCGACCCATGCGGTGAGAATGCCCTCTGGCGCGTCCGCCCCTGCGGGGCAGGGATCGATCAGTTCCACCGCCACGCGCTTCGGGGCGACGAAGACCGCAGGCCTTCCGGGAAGCGCCCCGGAGGCAGCCAGAACGAAAGCATCGGACCGGGTCCATTCCCGGAACTGCTCAGTCGATTCCCAGACGCTATAGAGCACGTGGGAAGGCATCCCTTGCGCCGGGCGGGAGAGGACGGCATGGCAGCAGCCCGGCCGCGCCGCCATCAGGCCGAGGAGCCGCTCGCACCAGGCGTCGAACGCTCCGCGGCATTCCGGCGCCACGAAAAACTGTTCGCTCACGACGATCATGGCCACCTCCCTCAATGGATCGAACGCTTTTGCTCGCGCGGGCTCTCGCCCTTCTGCATCCGGTACAGCAGGTCGTACCACCGGGCGATCAGGCGGCGGCAGACGTCCCGCAACATCGGAGCGGCATGGGCATCCGGATGGGTTTCTATGAATTGCAGGTGGCGAATGACCAGCTCGGCCTGAACGGGGCAACCCCGCTCGGCCTGCTTGGTCATGAGATACAAGGTCGCGGCCACGAGGGCCGGCAGCGTGGGATAGTCGGGATTATTAGGGTCGGCGGTCATATACGAGGCCTCATGATTCCAGGTTTTCGATGGCATCTTTGGCTGGCTGATCGGCATGACCGCCGACAGGCTGGCTGTGGTTGCGGGAGTTCCCTTAGTGTTTCTCCGCGCCCATTTCGATCTTGCTTTTATCGATCTCGATTTCCGTGGCCGATGCGAGTTGTGCCACGGCCTTGCCAAAACGAGCCCGGGCTGCGTTATAGGCTTCGTCATGGCTCGCCGCATCGACCCAGGCTTCCATCTCGACTTTATCCCCGTTGTCCAGCAAGTGGGCTAGCTTTACCTTGAAGTTCATCGCTCACGCTCTCCATAAGTAGATGATGCTCTTGTTTAACATCCAGGCCGTCCCGAACCGAATCCGGCGGGTATGCCTGTTCCCTCAATATCCGCTTGAGCAGCGGAATACAGTTGCCGCACTTGGGCAAGCGACCGAGCAGCTTGAAACAAGCCTTGACGCTGCGGGCGCCGTGCCGGCAAGCGAGGCGAAATTCCTCCTGGCCGATCCCGTGACAGGTACAGCAGCTCTTCTCACGCTGCACTCTGATGCTCCGTGTCGTGAGGACGGAGGGTGCGACGCACGGCGGGCCACCCCTCCCGCACCTTGTTATAAACCTTAGTAATTTGAGACAGAGGCTTGTTAATAAGTTTGAGGTTGACCAGGAACACGCCGATCTGGGCAGCAGTGATTTCCTGCGGCACCAACGGCCAGATGCCGGTCGCGGTTAGCACGAGCACCAGGGCCAAGCTCGCCCAATAGGCGAAATCAGCCGTCGCCTCGCTGCTCTGTTTCCAGAATTCGAACTTGATGCGATTGATGTAAAAGCGCTCTTGTCGCTGGTAAAGTTCTTCCCGGTTTCCTTGGGCGACCGCCGAGCCGACGCTGGCGACGAGCCGCAGGACGTTGTGGCTGTAGCGCTGGATCAGGCCGCCGAAGAGCAGCGCCACAAGAAAAGGCAGCAGGCTCGCCACGAGCAAAGCGGGCAGCAGCTCCGGAGAGAGAGACAGTTGCCAGAGGATCACTGCCGGCAAGCCGATCAGGATCGTCCAGAGCTCTTTCTGGAAAAGGTCGAAGATCTTGCGGGCGTTTTCGCAATCGTTGATCGAGCGGGCGACTTGCTCGCCGACGCACCCACTGCCCCGGCGCTCGAACCACACCCGTTGCAGCTCGATGAACAGCCGGTCGTCCAGCATCCGGTTAGTCAGTTTCTCGGCTAAGCGCAGCACCCCGAGCCCGAAAAAAATGCCGATCGCCAACGGCGTATAGGCGAGCAGTTCTTGGATTCTGAAAACATGCTCACCCTTGGTGATCTCCTGTAACACCTCCTTGACCAGCCACGCTTGCACCGGCTCGATAGCTGGCGTGATGATGTTGGGCAGGATGGCGGCGAGCAACAGCCAGGGATGGCGCAAAAGAATGCCCAGCATTTCCCTGAGGAGGGGACGCCAGGCATCCACCGGGGATCGAGATCGGCCTGGCGCCATCACTTTCCCGGAAGAAGCACTAAAGAGCTGGTTTTCGCGATCGGCCATTTTGCCCGGGTGCACTACCATCTGCCCTCCAGCGATACGAACCAGGTGCGGGAAGACTCTTCCAGCCGCGTTTCCCGGGCGCTGAAGCTGCCATCCGGCTTGAAGGTGGTCTCGTCGCGGAATTTGTCGTCCTTGAGCACGTTGCGCACCGCGAGCCGCACCTTGAAATGGCGCCCAAGCGGTTGGACTGCGTACACGTCCAGCAGCTTTTTGGCGCTTTCGAATTTCAGCTTGGTGTTGCCATCCCCGGTAATTTCGCTATTAGTCATAGCAGGCAAATAGTTGTAGATGGCACCGATCGTGAGTCCGTAAGGCTTAATTTCATAATCGAGGCCCACATTGAACACGTATGACGGCTGATCTTTGATCCGCCGTTTCTCTTTTACTCCCGGTGTCGTCACTTCGGAGAAGAGCCGGGCGTAGTTGAAGGTAAGCGCAAGGCCAGTCAGCCCGATTCCGTCCATTCGCGCCTTGAGGTCGACTTCGGCGCCCCAGATCCGGGCATCCCCCACGTTGAAGGGGCGGCTTACGAACCGCCCGCCTTCGCTCACCACCTGCCGCTCGATCAGGTCCTGCACGTCCCGGTAGAAGACATTGAGCCCGACGACCCCTTCCCGGCGGAAAAAGCGCTCGATCCCGAGCTCCAGGCCCCACGCCCGCTCGGGGCGCAGGTCCGGATTCCCCCCTTTATCGGGATTGGTCAAAGTACCGCCCTTGAGGTCGACGCCCGGCGCGAGGTCGTCCAGCTTGGGCAGGCGCAAAGTCCGCGCCACACTGGCCCGCAAGTTGGTAGCCGGGTCCCAGCGATGGAGGAGATGCAGGGATGGATTGAGGACGCCCGTCGTGCCGGTGCGTTCTACTCCGGAACCGTCTTCGCTTTCCCGGCGGATGCGCTCCAGCCGCAGCCCGGGGGTCAATACGCTGGAGCGGCCCATGCGCCATTCGTCCTGGACGAAGGCCGCGACGCGCCGCTCCTCGACTCGGAAGCGATCGGCGGCCGTTGGGGATTTGAAGACGCCGTTTTCAATGGTGGTCTTGTCGGTTTCCCAATCCTTGAGCACGCCCTCGAGGCCGACGCTCCAAAAGTGACGTTCGAAAGCCACGCCGCTCAAGCGGACGCGTCCCGCAAATTCCCGCTCGTCCTGCTCATCCTGCTGCAGGGTGGTCTTGGTGAGGGCACCCGACGCGTTGAAATCCCGGGTTCCGGTGTTCTTTTCCTCCCGGCCTTGCTCTGCCGTCAGTCGCAGGCTGAGCTGCCGGTCGCCTACCAAAGGTCGCGTCCATTCCCCCCTCAGCCGGGCGATCACCCGGTCTTTGTCCTCCGTCTTCTCCTGGCTGCCGCTGGGCGCGCCGGTCGAATTGAACTTGAACACGTCATTGCGCTTATCTTCTTGGCCAGCGATCAGGAAGGGGTCCAGGGTGAAAGACTGCCTGCCGTCCGGGTCCCAACGCAGCCGCGGCGCCAGCGTAAGCTCCTCCGCGGCGCCAGCGTAAGCTCCTTCACGTCGGCGGGTTTCGATTCAACGAGGCTGTCCTTGACCGCCCCGCTGGCGAGAAACCCCACCTTGGTATCCGTGAGCCGCTCGGCCCGATCGACTACGCCCGCGTTCAGCAGGTAACTGAACCTGCCTTGCCGATCGCCGTACTGCAGGCTCGCTTCGCCCACCTCCTCGGAACCGGTACGGCCGGCACCGACGCGCGCGCGAGCGACGCGCTGCACTGGCGCTTTGCGAAGTACGATGTTGACCGTGCCCCCGATCCCGTCGGCGCTGACGTCGGCGGTAGGGTTGTGAATCAACTCGATGCGTTCGATCATGTCCGCCGGCAGGCGATCCACTTGTATCTGCCGCTCCTTGGCACCGCCCACGATAGGCTCGCCATCGATCAGGATCTGGGTGAACCCCTTGTCTAACCCACGCACCCGGATGTCCTTGGTCACCCCCGGGGGCCCGGAATAAGTGATGCCAGGCAACCGCCGGAGTACGTCTCCGACGGTAGCGTCGTCGAACTTTTCGATGTCCTCGCGCCCGTACACCAGTTTCGCGGTGGGTGCCCGGCGCCGCTCGTCCACGGGATCCAATGTACCGACGACCTGAATTTCCCCGAGCCGTGCTTCCCAGGCAACCTCGGCCCCCGCATCGAGAAGCGTTCCCCACAACATCACCATGCAGCCAACCGATGCCGTTCTTTTCAGTCGCATCCAAGCCCCCTCTCTTCTCGAAAAAGCGGACTGGCTGGCTGGCCGGCTTCCGGCCGGCGGGCTGGCTGCCCCCCAAGTGGAGCGCCACGGGACTAATACCCGTGCGCTCCCGTCCATGCAATCAAAAAATCATCGCGGCGCGGCGGACGCTCCTCGTTCATCCCTCTGCCGGCATCTTGTCCTGATGCTTGCGGGCGGCGCGCTGCATCCAGACGAAACCCGTGATCACCAGCGCGAGGGCCGCCGCCTGGGCGGTAAGGGTCTGCACCGTGGGATAAATGCCGAGCACCGGCACCCGGGGGAAAACCACCAGGTCCGCCGGAAGCCTCCCCGCCTCCTGGAGCGCCGCCACGCCCTGGCCGACAAACACCACCGCAAGCAGTGCGACCAGCACGGAACTCACGGTGAAAAAGGGGCCGATGGGAAGCCGCACGCCGTAGTGGAAGACGGTCCAGGAGATGGCAACTAGCACTGCTGATAAAGCTCTTGCCATGGTGCTTAACAAGACTGTCGAACTCGATCTCGATAATGTCTTGAGGGCTTATAATTGCAACTTTGGGTTCACGAATCTTCGATTGTGTCAAACCTCGAACTTCATACTTCGGCTGTCCACGCCGGTCTTGATCCACGCTAAAAATCCTTCCAGGAAACGCTCTGTCACGGGCATGAAATAAGACCCATAGTGGTAGAACGGATCAAGCGTAGTGACAATCAGTGTTCCATTTGTGGACACTCGGTCTTCGTAAAGCAGACACCCTGTGTGGTTCTTGAGCTCGATCAACGGTGTCGCACCTGCGGGTACCTCCAACACGCCGTGGTAGTGCCAGGTTGCGTCAGCAAGCGTGACGTAGCGGAAAAAGTGGTGCGCCGGCGCGCTGGCGACAAGGCCAAGGTCGGCACCGGGTTCGCGCCACCACCAGAAATTGGTCGGACGATAGTGCCATTTCACATAAGGCAACCAGGTGTGGGGCTGGGTCTCGCCCATTACCACGAGCATGCCCCCCTTCGCGAGAAAACTATGTAATTTTGCTCGTGCTTCGCGCAGCTTTCCTGGATGCGTGCGGTCGGTGACGATCAGCACGTCGTAAGTCGCGAGATCGGTTGTCACCAGCTCGCGGATGTCGATCAAGGCGTCAAAGTGGCGTCCGAAGCGCTCGCCATGCAGCGCACGCTTGTGAAAGTAGGTGCCGCCATCCAGCGCCGCGAGTCTGGTCATGCCTTGCCTTCCTGATTGAGGCGCGCGGCGATCCATTGCACAAGCTGCTGCGGTAGCCGTGCGGCGCTGCGATCGCCTTCGCCATACCCCCACAGATCATTGCCGGCGTGCACCAGCAAGCATCCGCCGCCGCAGTATTCGAGTAGCCAGTCGACCGGCATGCGCCTGGGACCGAGCGCGTTCAACACTTTCGCGCCGCGCGGTGGCGGGTTGTGCCCGCGTCCGTAAAATCCGGCCACGCCCTTGCGGAAGGTAAGGTCATCCGGTTCGATGCCATCGAACACGGGATGCCTCATCAGTTTTTCCACATACAGGTCTTTGACGCGAAAGTCGGCGAGCGGCACGAATTCGCTCAAGCCGGGCAAGAAAGGGTAGGCGACGTGGCCGCAAAAGACGATTGTTTTACCCGCAGCAAGAAACGCCTGCAGCTTATCCTGCTGCTCAGCCAGCTCCCGCTGGTCGCAGCCGGTCCCAATCAGCAGGCCGCAAAAACCGGAAAGCTCGGTTGCCCGTAACGCATAGATGTCGATTCCCACGACGGGCACCGCGAGATCTCGGCGCGAGATCAGCGCGGGCGGCGGGTACTGTTCATACGTAATGAGTGCGATCGGCTGGCGCATAATTATGAATAGATCGGAACGAGTCCGGCGTAGCCATGCTCAGCGTCGCCGATCCGGACGCGCTTCACCGGAACGCCGTAGAGGGCTTCAAGATTGGTCTCGTTTAGCACGTCGTTCGCTGTCCCCGTAAGGTAATGATCTGCCGCGAGCATCAGCAGCACCCGGCTGTTTCCGGCTAGTGCATGTTGCGGATGATGCGTGGTGTAAACCACCGTAATACCGTGCCGGCCAGCGAGCTCCTCCAGCAGGCGCAGCACAGTGGCTTGATTTCGCAAATCAAGCGACGAAGCGGGCTCGTCGAGCACCAGGATCTCGCAGCGCGAAGCGAGCGCCCGCGCGATCAACACGAGTTGCCGCTCGCCTCCGGACAACGCATTAAAAGGCCGGCCGGCGAAGGCGGAAAGTCCTACCCGGTCGAGCGCCTCTTCCGCAATTGCATAGTCTTTCCGTGAAGGTTGAGAAAGTAGTTTCAGATGGCGGACTCGCCCCATCACCACCATTTCCAGCACCGAGTATTGAAACCCAGCGTAAAAGACCTGCGGCACAAACGCGGTCGCGCCGCCAAGCTTTATGGTACCTTCGCGCAAACCGATCAGGCCGATCAGCGACTTGAGCAACGTAGTTTTACCACGCCCGTTCGGTCCGAGGATACTCAACACCTCGCCACGACCTGCTTGCAGTGTTAAATTGCGGAACACCCAGCGGTCGGGTATGTACCAGTAACCTGCGTTTGACACCTCAATCATAGTTCCACCCTTTGTGCTGAAGCGAGCGCAGCAACGCGGCAAAAATCGGTGCGCCGACGAGTACAGTCAAAATGCCGAGTGGAATTTCTGCCGGGGTAAGGGAGCGAGCTAAATCATCGACGATAACCATATACATAGCCCCAATCAGCAACGACGCAGGGAGCAGCCGTCGATGATCCGCTCCGACCAGCATCCGGGCGATGTGCGGAATAACGAGCCCTACCCAGCCGATCACGCCACTTACCGATACCTGACCGGCGATGATGACGCAGGTGGCGATGAGAATTGCCCAGCGCATAGGCTGAACTTTGACGCCGAGCGCCGCGGCATCTTCGTCTCCCAGCGAGAGCAGGTTTATGCGCCAGGAAAGAATGAGTAGCGCGACTGCGCCCAGGCCAGTGGTGAACACAATAATCCCAAGCTTGGCATAATCGGCGGTCGCAAAACTGCCCAGGAGCCAGAACACAATACCGGGAAGCTTTTGCTCTGGATCAGCAACAAACACGAGAAGACTCGTGAGTGCACTAAGCAACGCGCTTGTTATCACGCCAGCGAGCACAAGCATGAGCACTGAGGAGCGACTTTTTACTCGGCTTATCAGCATGACAGCCAGAAGCGCGACAATGCTCCATGTAAACGCGCTTATTACCTGTCCGACCACGCTTGTGCCAAGCAGAATAGCGAGCGCTCCGCCAAAACCAGCGCCGGATGAAACACCGATGATCTGTGGCCCGACCAGTGGATTGCGAAACACGCCTTGCAACGCAGCGCCGCACAGTGCGAGGCCGGCTCCAGCGCAGGCAGCCATCAGCACGCGCGGGACCCGGACGATCTCGATTACCGTCTGCTGTGCCGGGGTCCAGGCGACGCCAGTGTCGATAAATCTACGCAGCAGAATAGCGACTGTCTGCTCCATCGGTACGGCGAACCTTCCTACGGCGAGCGAAAGCAGCAGGATCAAAACCAAAACCAATGCGAGCGCCGCCCAAAGCAGTGCCCACCTTACTGCTGCCTTCCCGGACTGGACACCGCGGCGCGCTGCGCCCGCGGGCTCCGGCAGCGCCTCAACGCTTGGCGTAGCGAGAGTAGTGGGCAGAGTCAATGTTGTCCTCCATCAAAAGAAGCCGGTCGAGCTCGGCATCGGTGAGTTCGTGACTGTAGAGAAACCGGAAAAGTTTTCGTACTTCGCGCCGCAGATCGATGCTCGTGTCCTCCGGGTGTAGCAGCCCGTAGAGCCACAGCCACATCAGCGGCGACTCGTGGCTGGGAGGATCCCAACGGTAGCCGCCGACCGGCACTTTATAGACGCGTTTGTCGCGCACCGCCTTGAGCGCGCGCCATTTTGTGTCGGCGTAGAGCGTGGCGGGCAGCACACCGTCGAAGCCGCCAAGTAAAATGACATCGGGATCCCACGCAAGCACCTGTTCGAAGGTGACGTCGGCGCTGGCGCCACTGATGCCTTGTGCTGCGTTCGCCCCGCCCACGAGGCGCACGTAGAAATCGTTGTATGATCCGGTGCCGGCCGGCCTGAGTCCGGTCTCGAAACGCTGAAAATAGAGCACCTTCGGACGCCGCGCCGCCGGTGTGGCAGCGGTCATGGCCTCAAGCTTCGCGCGCACGCTGCGATGCCAGGCGATAAGCTCAGCGGCCTTCTTTTCCTTGCCGGCGAGCTTTCCCATCGCCGCGAGCAGGTTTTCGAGATGTTCCTGCGTCCCGTAGCGCATCCCGAATACCGGCAGGCCGGCACGCTCGATCGCAGCAATCACGTCCTGCGGCTGGTCGGCCCACTGGAACACCACATCGGGCTTAAGGGAGAGCAGCGTCTCGATATTCGGCGTGAACTGTCCGCCCTTGACAATGTCGGTGGAGATCGCGAGCACCCCGGGGAACATGGTTTGCAGGATCCCACCGCGGATCGCAGACATCGACCCCGGGTTCATCCCGACAATACGCGCACTCGACCCGTCGATGGCCATGAATATGGAGGGCGCGGGCATCGGAATAAACGCAAGCCGCTGCGGCGGGGCGGCGAGCGACAGCGTCTTGTCGCGCTGGTCGACGACCGTCACTTTCTGAGCGCTCGCAGCGCACGAGACAAGCGCGACCGCGATCGCGAGCCAAAGCCGTGGTCGCGAAAGCTGGTATGGGTAGTGTTGAGTGATCATCGCCCAATGGACGAAACGAGGTTGATTGTGACCGACCGGCCAGGCTCGACCAGCGGGTTGGTAATGCTAGCGGGAAATGCGACGTTCGCCTGCGTCACCGGGTTGACGTAGGTCTTATTGGCGAGATTCTCGATTCCGAGCGTGAGTCGATAGTCCTTCAGCAGCGAATCAAAACGGCCGAGGTCCACACCGGCATAAATGCTGAGCACGCCGTATCCTCCGGTAGGCCGTTCCTGCGAGGGATCGATGCGGGTCTTGTTCACTGACCAACGCGCTGTCGCCTCGATCCAATAGGCGTTGTTCGGCAGTGCATAGCGCAATGACACCAACCCATTCAGCGGCGGGATGTAGGCAAGCGGGGTATTGGTTCGTGTGTTGGTGCCGCGCACATTCGCAGCATTGAAGCGCAACGCCAGCTCCTTCGTCATGGCATAAGCGCCGTCAAGTTCGAAGCCCTCGATTGTCGCTTCGCCCGTGTTTTGGCGCTGGCGGGTGGTGGCGTTGAGCACCACGGTCTGCAGCAGATCCTTGTAGTCGCTGCGAAACGCGGTCAGATTTACGCTCAGACCCTGCAGCCTAATCCGCGCGCCGATTTCATAGTTCATACTCGATTCCGGCTTTAGCCCCGGGTTCGGAAGGGTAGTCACCGCGCCCGCCACCCCTCCGAAGAATTTTTCAAACGTGGCGGGCACCCGAAACGCGGTGCTCACGTTACCTATAAAATGCAACGCATTGATGGGCCGGAAAATGAGCCCAGCGCTTCCGGTGACGGCGCTGTCTTGCACGGACCGGTTCTGGGCGAAAGCATTGGAAAGCACCGCACTTTCGCCGACCGCTGGAGTGCCTTCAACTTTGGTGCGGACGAGGTCGTAGCGCGCGCCGAGCGACGCGGTCCAACGTGGCGACGGATCCCAGTCGTTGTGGGCAAAGACGCCGACATTGGTCTGCGTGGCGTTGCGGTTGCGCTTCGCGCGTGCAGTAATAGAGGTCGTGACACCGGCCGCATTGACGGTGCGCGCATCATTTTCTGAACCCGGCCGTTCCTCATAATAGAAGTCAGCGCCGTACGAGAGTACGTTGCTGCTAAACGCCGAACGGGCCAACAGTTTACCCCCGTAAATCGTTGGACCGATTACGTACTGGTTGCTAAAGCTGACGCTACCGTTCGTCGCGGTGCGGCTCTCGGTGCGAATTATGGTCGACAAATTCCTGACATAGAGCGATGCTTCTAGGCCGTCCAGCCACGTCGCAATCCTGTTTTGCGTATAGCCGAGACGAAGATAACGTTCCTCGATCGGATCTTCCCGCACCTTGAGGAGCGGTTCGCCCGGGGCGCCGCCGATCCCGCCGGCGCGCCCGGACTCAACTCTGGCGGTCTTGCCGATGATCTCGAAGCGCTGGGTGGCGCTCGGCGAGTAGCCGATCCGCGCATTCAGCGACTGCGAAGTGAAGTCGCTGTTCGGGATTTCGCCCAGCGGAGTGTTGTAATTGCCTGCCGAGCGGATGTTGGCGCCGATCAGTGCATCAATCCCGTTGCCCAGACCTTGCAGCTCGAGCCGGGTTGCCCCCAGCGCATTCGTGCTGGAATAGCCGAGCGCGTAGAGGCGCGGCGTGAGGGAGAAGGGCTGCATCGGGTCGCCCGCCGCGCGTCGCGTGATGACGTTCACCACGCCGTTCATTGCATCCGAGCCATAGAGCGCGGAGGCCGGGCCGCGGATCACTTCGATGCGTTCGATCTCGTTTGGATCGAGGAGGCTATACTCGAGCGTATTGCGGCCCCGGAAGCGGTCACCGTCGACAAACAACACCATCCGCGGATCGTTCGAGTTAAGGCCGCGAACGACCAGCTGGCCGCCGAGACCCCCGGCGCGCGAGTAGGAAATGCCGGGCACGTCGTCGAGCAACGACTGCAGGTTCGTCATCGGCCGCGACTCGATCTGTCGGCGATCGATTACACTTATGGATTTCGGACTGAGATCGATCAAGCGCTCGCTGCGGGTCGCTGAAACAACAACTTCGCCTAGTGCAGTCTGGGCCAAGATCGAGCTGTGCCATGCCGCGCTGAATGCCGCAACCAGCATAGCGATCTGCTTCGTATACCAGTAACGTGACATCGCTAACCCTTTCCCAGTAGAGATCTCCAAATGCTGGCTATCCACGCTAGGAAAGCGGGAGTGGCTGGCTATATATTATTTAAAATCAAAGAATTAAGTTTACTCTGCTCCTGAGGATTTTTTAGCCTAAGCTGTTGTTTTAGGTGTACGACCGGCAGATGAGCGATTCCACGCAAATCCGGCAATTACGAGGGCAAGCACGATGGCCTGGGCAAGTAGCGTCTGCACCGTGGGATAAATGCCGAGCACCGGCACCCGGGGGAAAACCACCAGGTCCGCCGGAAGCCTCCCCGCCTCCTGGAGCGCCGCCACGCCCTGGCCGACAAACACCACCGCAAGCAGTGCGACCAGCACGGAACTCACGGTGAAAAAGGGGCCAATGGGCAGCCGCAGCCCGTAGCGGAAGATGCCCCAGGAAATGACCACGAGCGCCGCCGCGCCGCCCAGGAAACCCACCAGGATGGAGCCGCCGCCGGTGTCCCCCGTCTGCGTCCACAACGCCTGGTAGAAGAGCACCGTCTCGAATACTTCCCGGTAGACTGCGAGAAACGACACCGCCACCAGGGCGCTCACGGTGCCCCGGGAGAGCGCCCCCTTGAGCCGCTGTTCGATGAAGGCCTTCCAGGCTTGGGCATGGGACTTGCCGTGCAGCCAGAAGCCCACGTAGATGAGGATCGCCGCGGCAAGGAGCGCAGTGATTCCTTCCGTCAACTCCCGGCCGGCGCCGCTCACGCTGACCAGGTGGCTCGCCACAACCCACGTGGCGAGCCCTAGAAGCAGCGCCCCGGTCCAGCCGGCGTGGACGTACTTGAGGAGATCGCGCCGCTCGGCCTTCACCAGGAAGGCGATCACGGCGGCCAGCACCAGGATCGCTTCCAGCCCTTCCCGCAGCAGGATGACGAAGGCGGACACCGCGGCCGCCGAGGGTGAGAGCGCCTCACCGCCGAACAGCTCTTCAGCCCGGGCGAGCAGTACATCGATCGCCGCGGCCTTGCTTTCCACCTCCGCGACGGTCGCGCCCGAGCGCAGAAGGCCGCGGTAGGCCATCATGGCGGCTTCCACTTCGATCCGCAGATTCCTTGCCACCGTGTCAAGACCCGCCTCGGCGAGCTCGAAGCCCTCGAGATAGGCGGCGACCGCCAGCCGCTGGGCCTCGGCCCGGTCGCCGCGCCGGTAGGCGTCCACGCTTTCCGCGAGCAGCCGGCGGCTTTCGGCGATGGGCGAGCCGGCGGCGGGATCGAGGGCCTCGGGGTGGGCGGCGAGCCAGGCCATGACGGCGGCCGCGTCCTCGCCGTGCTTTTCGGCCACCTCCTTGCGGGTGAGGGTCGCCAGGGGTTTGAGCCCCGCGAAGACATCTCGGCCCACGCCCTCCTTCCACAGCGCCGCTCCCTTTTCCGCCAGGGCCGGGTCGATGCCTATGCCAGCGACATAAAAGGCGAGGGCCCAGCGGTCCTCTTCGGAAAGATGCCGGAAGCTCGTCATGGGCGTGCCCGCCACGCCGAGGGTGATGGTGCTGTAGAGGCCGTAGACGCTGCGGCTCGCCATGCGCGTCTGGTCGTGGAAGTCGCTGGGCGGCGGGTCCATGCCCAGGGCCGCCGGGCCGTCGCCGCGTCCCTGGGCGCCGTGGCAGCCGGCGCAGTGTTCCGCGTACAGGGTTCGGGCGCGGGAGAGGTCGGGGGCCCGCTTCGGGGTGACAGCGAGATTGTAGGCGTCGATCACCGCCCAGCGCAGCGCCGAGGCGAGCCGGGCGATCTCTTCTCCCGGGGCTTTCCCTTCGATGCGGCGCTTCAGTTCCGCCGCCTGCGCCAGGAGGTCCGCCTGCTGCGGTGGCGGCGGCAGCGTCTGGAGCAGCGCCAGTACCTGGCCGGCGAATTCGAGCTGCTCCCGGTACTCGGCTTCGTCCAGCACCTGGCCGTCGCGCACGAATTCCGGGTAGTCCACGCTCACGTAGTCCAGCATGTGCACGATGCTCTGCGCGTCCCGCAGGTTCGCTTCGGACAGGGCCGCGCGCGCCTCCATCGCCGCGATCAGCGCCGCGGCAAAGACGGCGGCGAGCCAGAAGCCGAGGGCGGATCCGCTCCTTTTGGACATGGCTAAGGCTCTCTGGGGTCGGTCACGAACCCGATGCGGGTGAGCCCCGCCTTGGCCGCCAGCGACAGGACTTCGGCCACCTGGCGGTATTCGCTGGCTGCGTCCGCCCGCAGGTGCAGCTCGGGCTGGGGCGCAAGGCGCGCGGCCTCCTCGAGCCGCTGGCGCAGTGCGAAGCGATCGATTTGCTCGCCGTTCCAGAATATTTCCCCCGTCGAGCGGATGCCGAGCTGCACGTGCTCGGGCCGGGTGATGTTCACGTGGCTCGAGGCTTTCGGCAGGTCGATCTTCACCGCGTGGGTGAGCAGCGGCGCGGTGATGATGAAGATGATGAGCAAGACCAGCATGACGTCGATCAGCGGGATCATATTGATCTCGCTCACTGGCTGGCTGGGCCCGCCGCTTTGAAAGCCGCCGAAGACCATCTCAGCCCCCCCCTTGGGCGGCCGCCACCGGGCGAACGGCTGGGCGCGCCTCGGTCGGGCTGCGGCCGCGGGCGTCGGCGGCGCGCACCCCGGTCACCATGAAAGCGAAGACGTCGTGGGCGAAGCCATCCAGCTCCGAGAGCAGGACCCGGTTAGCGCGGGTGAAGGCGTTGTAGGCGAGCACGGCGGGGATGGCCACCGCCAGCCCCAGGGCGGTCATGATGAGGGCCTCTCCCACGGGTCCCGCCACTTTGTCCAGCGTACCCTGGCCGGAGAGGCCGATGGCGAGGAGCGCGTGGTAGATCCCCCACACGGTGCCGAAGAGGCCGATGAAGGGGGCGCTCGAGCCCACCGAAGCGAGGAACGTGAGCCCCGACTCCGCCCGGGCGGTCTCCCGCTCGATCACCCGCCGCAGCGCCCGGGTCAGGAATTCGTCGGCCGAGCCCGTCTCGATGAGGCGCGCCTGGTCCCGGCGGCGGTACTGATCGCAGGCCGCGAGGCCCTGCTGCACGAGCCGCGAGAAGGGATCGTGGGCCCCTGCCTGGCGCAATCCCTCCTCCACCGCCGCCAAGCTCTCCGCCGTCCAGAAGCGCTCGAGAAAGCGCCGGCTGTGGCGGCGCACGAGGGCGTAGGCGACCGCCTTGGTGAGGATGAGATACCAGGAGGCGGCCGACATCAGGACGAGCAGCGCCAGGATGAATTTCGCCACCGCATCCGCCTGGGCGAGAAAGTGGGCAAAGCCCAAGGATTCGTGCATCGGTCAACCCCGCAACGTAAAGGAAATCGGAATGAGCACCTGCGCCTCGACCGGCGTCTCGCCCCGGCGCGCCGGCACGAACTTCCAGCGCTTGACCGCGGCCGCGGCAGCCTCGTCCAGGCGCGCAAAACCGCTTGAGCGCCTCACCTCCACGGCAAGGGGCAGCCCCTCCGCGCTCACCCGCACCCGCAGCACCACCTGGCCCTCCTCCCCCAGCCGGCGGGAGAGGGCCGGGTACTCGGGCGGAGGATTCAAGAGGTAGTCCGCGTCGAAGCGCGGCGGGACCAGCGGCGGGGGCGGCGGCGCCGGGGGCGCCTCCACGGGCGCAGCGGGCGGCGCCTTGACCGGCGGCGACTCGGGGGCCTTCGCCACCGGTACTTCCACCGGCGGGGCCACGGGGGCAGGCACCTCCTCGGGCACTGCCAGCAGCGGCGGCTCGGGCGCCTTCACCGGCTGGGGCTCAGGCTTCTCCTTGGGTTTCGGCTTCGGCTTAACCGGCAAGGGCTCGGGCTTGGGCGCCTCCTTCGGCGGTGCCGGCCTCGGCTGCGGCTCGACCAGGCTCACCATGAGCGTCACCGTGGTCTCCAGCGCTGCCCGCACCGGCGCGTAGGACCACAAGGCCCACAGCGCAAGCCCGTGGAGCGCGGCCACCAGGAGCAGGACGAGTCCCCGTACCAGACCCTCGGCGCGCCACGCCTCACCCATGAGAGAAGCCTCGACGGCAGTGTGGGACACGGCACCACCTTTCCTCACGCCGTCAGGATGAGCTTGCCGTTGGCGGTGCGCCGCAGGCGGTACTCCCGCTCCCCGTGCACGATGATGAGTTCCCCAGCCCGGCCCAGGAGCTCGTCGCTGGTGGCGCGCCGGGGCTTGCCCTCCTCTGCCGGGGCAGCCGTCATCGAAAGGGGCTGCTGGCCCGCAGGTCTCCCAGCGTGTCCTTGTTCCATCATGCGAATGAGAATACTTCTCATTCTTTGGCTTGTCAACGGCGGCAGTCCGGGAGTGGTCATCCCGCGCCGGAGACGGGCAGGAATGAGAGCGGAAAAGTCGTCGCGATAACGCGGACGGGAAACCCTGCGGTCAGGGCATCGCCCAGAGCGGCCGGAGAGAGAAGGGCTACCCGCGGCGCGCGGGCACGATGGCCACGTCGTCCCCGTCGGTCACCAGGGCGTCCAGCTCAACGAACTGCTTGTTGATCGTGACCTGCACCCGGTCCTCCCGCAGGTGAACGCTCCAGGGGCTGCCCCGCGCCCGCAGCCGCGCCAGCAGCATTCCCACGGGAACACCGGAAGGAGGCACCGGCAGCTCTTCGGAACTTTTGCCAAGGGCGTCCACCAGGGAAGCGAAGTAAAGAATGCGCGCCATCCGCCCATCCGCCAGGGGAAGAGAACGAGCAACATTCTAGTGCAGCTCAAGGCAAGGAAACGGCTTGCTGCCCCGGAGTCCTTGCCCCACACTCCAGGCCCGTATGCTGGAGATCGACGGATCCTACGGCGAAGGCGGCGGCCAGCTCGTGCGCACGGCCGTCGCCCTCGCGGCCGTGACCGGTCGCGGCGTGCGCATCCGGGGGATTCGCGCGCGCCGGCGCACCCCGGGCCTCGCCGCCCAGCATCTGACCGCGATCCGCGCCGTGGCTGCCCTGGCCCAAGGGGAACTCGAGGGGGATCGGATCGGCTCGATGGAAATCGCCTTTCGGCTCGGAGCGCTCCGGGGCGGGGAATACCGGTTCGCCGTGGGCACCGCCGGCAGCATCACCCTCGTGCTCCAGGCTCTGCTGCCGGTGGCGGTGAGCGCCCCTTGCCCGAGCGCTTTTCGCATCACGGGCGGGACCGACGTGCCTGCCTCGCCGCCCCTGGACTACCTGCGCTGGGTGCTGCTTCCCATTCTAGGGGCGTTGGGCGTCGAGGCGAAGGTAGAGTGCCTGCGGCGAGGCTATTACCCGCGCGGAGGCGGCGAAGTGGCGGTGGAGGTGCGCCCGGGTCGTCTCGGGTTCCTGGTCCTCGAGGGGCCGGGACCGCTGCAGGCGCTGCGCGGCTACGCCCATGTGGCCGGGCTTCCCCGGCACGTGCTGGAGCGCATGGACCGCGCCGCCCGGGCCCAGTTGGGCCCCCAGTTGGGACAGCCGGTGGAGCTGGAGGAGAAGCTCTTGGGCGCGGAAGAAGCCCTGGGCTCCGGTGGCGCCCTGGTGTTGGTAGCAGAAACCGCCCATACGCGGCTCGGCGCCTCCGCCGTCGCCCAGCGGGGCGTGCCTGCCGAGCGGCTGGGAAGCACGGCCGCACAAGCGCTCATCCAGGAGCTCGCCTGCGGGGCAACGCTGGACCTGCACGCCTCGGACCAGGTGCTCGTGTACCTGGCCCTCGCGGGCGGGATCTCCAGCTTCTACGCCCGGGCCCTCACCGCCCACGCGGCCACCGCCCTCTGGCTGCTCCAGCAGTTCCTGCCGCTACGCTGGGAGGCCCGGCCTGAGGGCTCCCGCACCCGCATTCGCCTGGAATGCGGATAGGCGCTTCCGAAAAGCGAGGGCGGGGCGAAAAGTTACTTGACCTCGCTCCTCTCTTTCTCCTGCTCGGGGGTCATGGCGCCGCCCGAGGACGAAACCGTCCCGCCTGCGGACGGGGTACCACCGCCGTATTCGGGGGGAGTTCCGCCACCCGCCGGGCTGTCCTGGGCGGACGGGGTTGACGGGGGCAATCCGGCAACGCCGGTTCCCTGACCCGAGGACTCGGCGGGCGGCGTCGCGGCCTCGCCCGTGGTGGCGGTTTCCTCTTGCTTTCCGCAAGCGGAAAGCAGCAGGGCAACCGCTGACACGGCAACAAGCTTCGACAGGGTCTTCATAAAGGCCTCCATTGACCTTGGCGTTGTAAACCCCGGCCATCCCGCGTTGCGCTAAGGCGGAACGTGGCAACGGCCCCGTACCGTGCCTCGTGCAAGCGCCGTGCCCAGGGGACGGAAACCCTGTCGATTCAAAGATAAATCTCCTGCTCCAGGCGCTTCACGATCCCGGGTTCCGGGGGACATGGGGGTCCGGTTGTCGCTGCGAAGCAACAGCTTTTCCCTTCTCCAAGGCAAAGGCGAAAGAATCGAAGGGGTTAGAGCGTTGGGGATCGGCAACAGCCGTGAGGAAGCATTCCGGGCTTGTTGAGTGCGGGGTCGTCGGTTATCTTGGTCTTGCACCCATCCCTGTCCCGGCCCCGACCTCAGCCGCTGACGGCCATGCATCCGGACGCTCCCCTTCGAGCCGCGCCGTCCCAGGACGCGATCCATGCCGCCCTGGTGCGCATGGGGCTCATGGGGCCCGGCGAGCGCCCGCCCCTCGTCCCCCTGGGCGGGGGCGTGTCCTCGGACATCTATCGGGTCGATCTGCCCGCCGGCCCCGCGTGCATCAAGCGGGCGCTCCCCAGGCTCAAGACAGCGGCCGAGTGGCTCGCCCCGGTGGAGCGCAACCGCTGGGAATACGAGTGGATGCAGGTGGCGGCGAAAATCGTTCCCGAGGCAGTACCGCAGCTTTTCGGGCGCGATGAGGAAAGCGGCGCCTTCGCCATGGAATACCTGGACCCGGCGATCCATCCGGTGTGGAAGGCGCAGCTTCGCGACGGCGTGATCGAAGAAACCACCGCGCGGGAAGTGGCCCGCCGCCTGGTGGCGATCCACGCCGCGACGGCGGGGGACGGGGAGATCGCCCGGCGCTTCGCCACCGATCACATCTTTTTCCCGATCCGCCTGGAGCCCTATCTCGTCGCCACGGCGCAGCGGCACCCTGACATTGGCTGCGCCCTCACCGAGCTGGCCGAAGCGACCGCCGTGACCCGGCGGACCCTGGTGCACGGAGACGTGAGCCCCAAGAACATCCTGGTGGGTCCCAAGGGACCGGTCTTTCTCGACGCGGAATGCGCCTGGTACGGCGACCCGGCCTTCGATCTCGCCTTCTGCCTGAACCACCTGCTCCTCAAGTGCCTGTGGCGGCGTAAGTGGCGGGACCGCTACCTCGCCTGCTTCGATGCCCTGGCGGACGCCTATCTTCGTGGCGTCACCTGGGAACCGCGAAGCGAGCTGGAGTCCCGGGCCGCCCAGCTCCTGCCGGCGTTGTTTCTCGCCCGGGTGGACGGGAAGTCCCCCGTGGAATATGTGACCGAGGAGAGGGACAAGGCCCGGGTGCGGCGCGTGGCCCGCTCGTTTTTCTTCCGGCCCGCGCGCCGCTTGAGAGAAATACGGGACGCCTGGACGGCCGAGCTCGCCCCGGGACGCGCAAACTTTTCCATCCGGGCGGAGGAACAAGCCGGCTGCGATTTCAATCCGGCGCCGCCCCCGGATCGATCATGACCGACACCACCATCACCCGCCTGCAAGCCCGCCGGGTGTGGGACTCCCGCGGGCGCCCTACCGTGGAAGCGGAAGTGCACCTCGCCTGCGGCGCGACGGGGCGGGCCATCGCCCCGGCCGGCGCCTCCCGAGGCACCCGGGAGGCGGTGGACCTGCGGGACGGCGGTCCCCGCTTCGGCGGCCTGGACGTAATGCAGGCGGTGGCCCACGTGGAGGGCCCCATCGCCCAGGCCCTGCTGGGCCGGGACGCGGCGGCGCAGGCGGAGATCGACGGGGAGCTCGCCCGCCTGGACGGCGGCCCCCACTTCGCCCGCCTGGGCGGCAATGCCGCCATCGCGGTGTCCATGGCGGTGCTCCACGCCGCGGCCACCGCCCACGGGGAGCCCCTGTGGCGCTACCTGGCGGAAGGCGAGCCGGTGCGCCTGCCCCTTCCCCAGATCCAAATCTTCGGCGGCGGGGCCCACGCGGGCCGCCGGGTGGACGTGCAGGACTTCATGGTGGTGGCGCTGGGGGCCGGGACCTACGCCCAGGCGCTGGAGATGACGGCGGAAGTGTATCGGGCGGCGGGGCAGCTTATGGCGGAAGCGGGCCGGCTCCAGGGGGTCGCGGACGAAGGCGGCTACTGGCCCGCCTTCGACTCCAACGAACAGGCGCTAGAGACACTTACCCGGGCGATCGAGGCGGCCGGTTTCACCCCCGGGGACGAGGTGGCCATCGCCCTGGACGTGGCCGCCTCCCAGTTCGGCGCCAAGGGCCACTACCGGCTCGCCCTGGACCGGTGGGAACGGGACCGTGATGGCATGATCGAGCTGCTCCTCGGCTGGATCGACCGCTATCCCATCGTCTCGGTGGAGGACCCTCTGGCCGAGGACGATGCCCTTGGCATGATGGCCTTCACCCGGGCGGCGGGCAACCGGGTGCAGGTGGTGGGGGACGACTACCTGGTCACCAGCGCCGAGCGGGTGGAAACCGCCGCGCGGGAAAAGACCTGCAACGCGGTCCTCATCAAGCCCAACCAGGCCGGCACGGTGACGGCGGCCCGGGCGGCCCTGGAGACAGCGAAGCGCTCCGGCTTCGGCACCATCATCTCGGCCCGTTCCGGGGAGACCGAGGACGTGACCATCGTCCATCTCGCCGTGGGCTGGGACGCCGGCCAGCTCAAAGTGGGCGCCTTCTCCCGCTCCGAGCGCATGGCCAAGTGGAACGAGGGCTTGCGCATCGAAGCCGCCCTGGGACCCGCCGCCCGGTTCGCCGGAAAGGCAGCCCTGCGGCGCGCCGGCTGAGGAGAAGGAACTACACCCGCGCCGCCGCCAGCGCCCGGGAGGCGCTGCGCATCACCCCCAGGGACGAGGCGAGCCACAGGGCCGCCAGGGCCAGGCCCACCGCGATGTCGGGCCAGGCGGAGCCGAAGACGAGCACCGCGCCGGCGGCTCCCAGGACCGAAACGTTGGCGACGATGTCGTTGCGGGAGCACAGCCACGCCGAGCGCATGTTGACGTCGTCCCCCCGGTGGCGCCACAGGAGCGCCAGGCAGAGGCCGTTGGCCGCCAGGGCGAGCAGCCCCACGCTGCCCATCAGGGACACCTCGGGAAGCTCGGGGATCAGCATCCCGTGGACCGCCTTGACCAGGACGAACAGGCCGAAGCCCGCCATCACCGCTCCCTTGAAGAGGGCCGCGCCCGCCTTCCAGCGCTCGCCCCGGGTCACCGCCAGCAGGCTCACCCCGTAAACCAGGGCGTCCCCCAGCATGTCCAGGGAGTCGGCGAGAAGGGCCACCGACCCGGCCGCCAGTCCCGCCGCCAGCTCCACGACGAACATGGCGCCGTTGATCCCCAGCAAACGCTTCAACACCGCCGCCTGGCGGCGGGTGAGCCGCCCGGTCCCGCACCCTTCGTGTCGACAGCAGCCCATCGGGAAAACGCCTCTCGATCTTCGATCCTATCTTCCGGGACGACGACTCTCAAGCCTGGAAACTGCCCCCGACCCGTCCTTCCAGCCGCGGCCCAGGGCGGGCTTGCCCAAGCCGCGTTTCTGTATAAATATACAGAAAAGAGACGGTCCGGAGCCAAGCCATGCCCCTGCGCGCCCTGTTCGTCGACTTCGACGCCTACTTCGCCTCCGTGGAGCAGCAGGACGACCCGGCGCTGCGGGGCCGGCCGGTGGCGGTGGTGCCGGTAATGGCGGACACTACCTGCTGCATCGCCGTGAGCTATGCGGCCAAGCGCCACGGGATCAAGACCGGCACCCGGGTGGCCGAGGCGAAGCGACTCTGCCCGGGCCTCGTGCTGCGGCCCGCCCGCCACGAGCGCTACATCGAGATCCATCATCGGCTGGTGCAGGCGGTGGAGTCCTGTATCCCGGTAGATGCGGTGCTCTCCATCGACGAGATGGCCTGCACGCTGACCGGGAGCTGGTGCGCGCCCGATCGCGCCCGGGAAATCGCGGGCAGAATCAAGGCTGCCGTTCGGGAGGTGGGGGAAGCCCTCACCTGCTCCATCGGTATCGCCCCCAACCGCTTCCTGGCCAAGACCGCCTCCAAGATGGACAAGCCCGATGGCCTTACGGTGATCCAGGAGAAGGACCTGCCGCAAGCCCTGTACCGGCTCCAGCTCGGCGAGCTGAACGGCGTCGGGCCGCGCATGCTGGTGCGGCTCGCGGCGGCGGGAATCCGCACCGTGGAGGATCTGTACGCGGCGAGCGCCGCGACCCTGCGCCAGGCCTGGGGCGGCGTGGAGGGAGAGCGGATGTACGCCCGACTGCGGGGCGAGACGGTCCCGGAACCCGAGACGGCACGCGCAAGCATCGGCCACTCCCATGTTCTGCCCCCCGACCTGCGGAAGGACGAGGCTGCTGCTGCGGTGCTGCACCGGCTGTTGCAGAAGGCCGCCTGGCGGCTGCGCCACCTGGGTTATTTCGCCGGCGGGATAGGGTTGCAGCTCCGCTACCTGGACGGGGGGCGCTGGTACTGCCGGCGGCGGCTGGAAGCGACCCAGGACACCTTGGCCTTGGCGCAAGCGATGGGGGAGCTGTGGGACAAGCGGCCGCGCCGCCGGCCGCCCTTGCTGGGGGTGGGGGTCACTCTGACTCATCTGTCCGAAGCGCGCGGACAGTCCCTGGAACTCTTCGCCGAGGCCGCCGCCCGGGGGCGGCTCTTCGAGATCGTGGACCGGCTGAATGCCCGCTTCGGCAGAAACGCGGTCTACTTGGGCGGCGCTCACGGGGCGCTGGAGGCCGCCCCCATGCGCATCGCCTTCACCCACGTGCCGGATCCGCGGACGGAGCGCTGAGGCCCCGCCCTGGTCGGTTCACCGGACCAGCCCGACCTTCGCCTTCCTCGCCGCCCGGATCAGAGCCTCGTCGAGGGTCGCCAGCGGCGCGTCCCCGGCGCATGGCCAGTTCCAGATAGGCGGCATGGTAAACGGTCAGGCCGTAGCGCTCGGCGAGGGGTAGACCACGCGCGCGGTACGCCCGTAATCGGGCTCGTCGATGGCGGTTCCCAGCGCACCGAGGTCCTGGATTCGCGCCATGGCCTCGGACGAGGAAATGGGGCCGCGCCGCACCATCATCAGCAAGGCGCTCAATACTTCCTCCAGTCGGATCGCAGGAACGATCGGGTCCTCCGTAGCCAATAGCTTCGGTAACCGCCTTGGGGGTCGCTCATCGGGGGCAAAACAGACCACGGTAGCGCTGCTATCGAGTACCAGGCCCATCAAGAGCGCCCTTCATTGACCCATGCGGCGAATCGCCGCGCCGCCCGCTCCCGCCAACCGGGCGAGAGCTCGGGAAGCTGCGCCAGGGCGGCGAGCGCCTCGCGGTCGGCGTCCCGGGCGAACAGCGCCCGCAACACCCGGAGCACGGACCACTGGGGGCAGGGCCGTTCCACCCCCACGATCGGGTCGCCGCAGCGCACCCATCCTTCCTCCAGCACCCGGTAGTACCAGCCCGCCCGCAGGGATTCCAACACCAGCGCCACCATGCGCGGCTCGCCGAAGCGCAGGTTCAGGTTGCGGCACGGCTGCCGGCCCTGGGAGACCTGGACGAGCGCCGTGCCCATCCGGTACACGTCGCCCACGCACACGTCGGCTTCCGTGATCCCGAGGGTGGAAACGTTCTCGCCGAAGGCCCCCGGCTTGGCGAGTCGCGGCGCGAGGTGGGGCTGCTCCTCGCGCCAGACCCGATAGTGATCCCGGGGATAGTGATGCAGCGCCTTTTCCGGACCGCCGTGGTGCTTGGCGTTGGCGTGCTCGTCCCCCACGAGCCCGGTCCAGGTCACTCGCAGCGGTCCGGGAACCTCCCGCTTGTCGATGGCGCTCAGGGTACCGTCCTCGCCCAGGGGCTGGACGCGGCCGATGCGCAGCGATTCGATGCGGACCATGACACGCATATCTTTAAGCAAAAGCGAGCCACGAACGGGCACGGATTTCCACGGATAAGGACCGGGGTGGTCTCTTCATCCGTGGCTGAAGGGTCTGGAAAAATTGCGCTTCAGCGCGCCGTTCAAAGCCAACCCGGTGCGTTGCGCTCCACGCATCCTTCGTCATCGGCGCAGCCGGCGCGTCCAATCCACCAGCGCCGCCAGGAGCTGTCGGATGAGTTCCCGGGTCGATTCGTCTTTGAGCGCGCCGTTCTCGTCGAAGCGGCTCGGCGCCTGGGAGATCATCACCTCCGGCCTGTTGAGGATGTGGGCGTTGAGATAAATGAAGCATTGCCGCAGGTGGTACTGGGCCCGGGCGCTGCCCAGCATGCCGGGGCTCGCTCCCATGATGGCGATGGGCTTTTCGTTGAACGGCTGCTCCGGCGGACGGGAGGCCCAGTCGATGGCGTTCTTGAGCACGCCCGGCACCGAATAGTTGTACTCGGGGGTGACGATGAGCAGCGCGTCCGCCGCCCGGATCTGCTCCCGCAGCCGCGCCGCCGGTGGTGGGAAACCTTTTTCCTTCACATCTTCGTTGTAGAGGGGCAGGTCTCCGATCTCGGCGAATTCCATGCGGGCGCCGGCGGGCAGAAGCTCCGCCGCTGCATTGAGCGCCGCCGTGTTGTAGGATCGGGCCCGGAGGCTGCCGGAGATGCCGAGTATGCGAAGGGTCGGATCGGTCATGGGTTCTCCCTTTTTCACGTCATCATGTCCAGCGCGGCCCTTTCATTCCGTGGCGGGCTCAAAACCGCTCGACCCAAGGCCGAAGGTCGAGTTCCTGAGTCCAGGCGCTGCGTGGCTGCCGGTGCAACTGGTAGTAGGCCTCGGCGATCGCCTCCGGCTCTAGCAGGGCGTCTGGACCGCGCTGGGCCAGCAGATGCTCGTAGCGCTCGGAGCGGATCTGGCCGTCGATCACCACGTGGGCCACGTGGATGCCCTTGGGCCCCAGCTCCCGGGCCATGCTCTGGGCCAGGGCCCGCAGGCCGAACTTGGGCACCGCCAGGTTGGCGAAACCGCTGCTTCCGCGTAGCGACGCGGTCGCCCCTGTAAAAAGGATCGTGCCCCGGCCCCGCTCCACCATCCCCCGGGCGGCCGCCTGGCCCACCAGGAAGCCGCCGAGGCAGCCGATGCGCCAGCAGCGCTCGAAGTCCGCCGGATCGATCTCCAGTATCCCGCCCGGCCGATAGGCGCCGACGTTGAACACCACCAGGTCGGGCGGGCCGAGCTCCCTTTCGACCTGGTCGAAGAGGGCCGCCACGGCCCCCGCGTCGGTGGCATCGCACGGGTAGCTTCGCACGCCAGTGAGCGGCTCGCGCTGGAGCAACGCCTCGAGCCTTTCCTTGCCGCGCGCCGCCATGGCCACCTGCATCCCCGCCGCGGCGAAGCGCTTGACCAGAGCCCAGCCCAGGCCCGGGCCCACACCCACCACCACCGCTACTTCCCGTTCTTTCATGGCTCACCTCCGATTCGAGCATCGGATTAACAACCGAGCGACCCAAAACGCCTGACGATGCTCGACCCTGGTGTGCTCTTTATTGCACAGGGCGAGCGGTAGGGTGCATAGAGCGAAGCGAAACGCACCGGCGCTACCGAGCGGTGCACCGGTGCGCACTCTACAACTCCGCCCGCGCTTGGAACAAGGCCCGGGCCAGCTCCGCGAGAACGACCGCGCACGGCGCCACGATCTTCAGTTGTAGAAGTTCGTCGGCCCGGGTGCGCCCCAGGTTGATGGCGGCGACGGGTTTTCCCATTTCCCGGGCGGCGAGACAGAACCGGTAGCCCGAATAGACCATGAGGGAAGAGCCCACCACCAGCAGCGCGTCGGCGGAGGCTAGCGCCTGAAGGGCGGCGTCCACCCGCGCCGGGGGCACGCCGGCGCCGAAAAACACCACGTCCGGCTTGAGCAGGCCGCCGCAGCGGAGGCACTCGGGGACGCGAAAATCGTCCAAATCGGCAAGCGCCACGTCGGCGTCGCCATCCGGAGCCAGCCCGGCCGATAGGGACAAGAACGCCGGGTTCTGCGCCTCCAGTATGCGCTGGACAGCGGCTCGCGGGAGCACCTCGCCGCAGTCGAGGCAAAGAACCCGCTCGAGGCTGCCGTGCAGCTCGATGACCCCTCGGCTGCCGGCCCGCTGGTGCAGGCCGTCCACGTTCTGGGTGAGCAGGGTGTGCACGCATCCGGCCGATTCCAGGCGGGCGAGGGCCCGGTGGGCGGCGTTGGGTCGGGCGGCTGCGACGCGGGGCCAGCCGATCAGGCTCCGCGCCCAGTAGCGTCGGCGGGCCAGCTCGGAGCGCAGGAATTCCTGGTGGCTCAAGGGTGGCGTGCGCTTCCATTGGCCTTCCACGTCCCGGTAGTCCGGAATGCCGGAGGCGGTGCTTACCCCCGCGCCGGTCAGCACCAGCAGCCGAGGATGGGCGCGGACAAAGCGCGCGAGGGCCTGCGTTTGCGTCATGGTCCCGGACGCCGCTTTCGAACCTCGAAATGGCAGGCGATCGCCATTCCCAGAAAAACTATGGCCGGTACGGGCGCTTCAACCCCTTGAGCATGGGAAAATGCTTCAGATTGAGGGTTGCTAGTTGCAGATTAGCGCTCTTCGCCGTCGCGGCAATGAGCGCATCGATCGGATCAACGCCGTGGCTTGGCCCGTATTGGCGAACATAGTCGCCGGCGAGACTTGCTGTCTCCAGCCCGATGTCATGGATTTTATATACTTCCAGAAGCCGCTCTATCTGCCGGCGCTCCCGCGCATTGCGGACACCTGCGATGAGCCCCGTTGCCGTGATCGCCGACAGCGATGGCGCTTCGGGCAAACCGTTCACGAACGCTAGCGCCACCTCTCGCCCGCGCAACACGTCGATTACGATACAGGTGTCCAGAAGCATCAAGCCCGCTCGTAAACGGACCCAAATCGCCGCTTGGCCGCAGCGCGAATCTCTTGGCTCAGGTTTTCGAGGTCCGTCCGATCTTTCCACATTCCCGCGACCGCGCGCGTCGCTTCCCGCCAGTCGACATCCTGGCGCTGCGCCCTGTCAATCAGAAGATCGACGCTCTTCCGGATCAGATCGGACTGCTTCTGCCCTGTGCGCGCAGCGATGGATTTCAGCGCAGCCTTCTGATCCTCGCGCAAAAAACCTGGATTTTCTGGATGCTTGTCGCCATTCCATAGACGACATACATTTTATGTGTCGATTTGAATTGAGGTCAATCAACACTGCTGTCCAAAGCAGCCGAAACCGCGAGGGTGCCCCCTTGATCTGACGCGGGTTCTGGACGAGTTACGACGAGATTCTATTGAGAATTACGTAACCTCATGACAACCTTTTTCTCCCTGATGCGTTATATCGATGTTGCGATTGCATCGAGGAGGGAGCATGGCGGTCAAGATGGACGAGGCGGCAAAACGGCGGGTGCGTGCGGGCCGGTTGCTGATGAAGGGCAAGAAGCCTGCGGAAGTGGCGAGGGCGGTTGGCGCACCCCGGCAGACCGTATATCGCTGGCTGGGCGTATTGCAGGAGAAAGGCATCGATGGGCTGTGCATGATGAGCAAGGGCGGACGCCCGTCGCGAATGTCCGCCGAGCAGGTCGAAGAGCTGCGCGAAGCCTTGCTGGCCGGGCCTGTAGCCTGCGGATACGGCACCGATTTGTGGACGCTCAAGCGGGTGCGCCTGCTGATCGAGAAGCGCTTTGGCATCCGATACAGCGAGGTCCAAGTCTGGCGCATTCTGGGCGCCATGGGCTTTTCCAGCCAGAAGCCGGAGAAGCGCGCCATCGAGCGCGACGAGGAAGCCGTGGCGCACTGGAAGAGGCGCACTTGGCCTCGGCTCAAAAAAAAGCCCAGCGGGAAGGCCGCGTAATCGTCTTCATCGACGAGTCGGGGCTGTCGGAGCGTCCCACACGCGTTCGCACCTGGGCGCCCAAGGGGCAGACGCCGGTGATCCAGTTCCATTTCAACTGGAAGCAGTTGTCGATGATTGCCGGGGTGAGCCGTACCAATGCCTACTTCCGCCTGCACGAGGGATCGATCAAGGGTCCGCAGATCGTCGAGTTCCTCAAGGCGCTCGTCAAACAGATCGGACAGCGGTTGTTGATCATCTGGGATGGTCTCAAGGCCCATCGTTCCCGCTTGGTACGGGACTACGTCGATGGCCTGGCGGGCAAGATCGAACTGGCCTTCCTGCCGCCTTATGCGCCGGAGCTCAATCCGGTCGAATACCTGTGGGCCTGGCTCAAGCGCCACGCCCTGGCGAATTACTGCCCCAACTCCATTGCCGACCTTGCCATCACCGCACGCGGCAAGCTCCAATCGGCACAGCGACGCACTTCGCTCATCGCCGCCTTCTGGAAACAGGCTGAGCTGTTCTGATGTCACGAGATTATGTAATTCTCAATAAGATCGGGCCTCCTTGTGCTGTCCAAGATCAGGCGAAGGCGAGCGCCGCTTGTGGCTGCGCCTGAAGATTGGGCGGCGCGGCGAAGGGCTCGTTCAACCAGGTGCGCAGGTCGCGATGGGTGAAGAGATTCATGCGCGGCAGCGCCACCAGATTGGACAGACTCCAGCCGAAGCGGGAGATCAGCTGGAGGTAGCGCAGCAGCAACATGGCAATCAGCGCCGTCCAGATCTGGATTCTCACCGCGTTGGCCGAGGTGCCGACGAAGGTCTTGAGTCTCAGGTTTTGCTTGAGCGCCTTGAAAAAGAGTTCCACCTGCCAGCGATCCTTGTAGATGGCGGCGATGGTGCAAGCGCCCAGGCCGTGATGGTTCGTCAGGAACACGAGCCGCTCGCCGGTGTCCTCGCACACGGCTTCCACCCGGCGCAGCAGGTGGGGGCACTTGTCCTGGGCGCCCACGCCGGTGAGCCGGATGCTCTGATCCTTGAAGATGTTGCGATTCTGCGGGACGGGTCGTTCCTCGACCACCTCGTACTGGGCGTTGTCTTTCATGCGGGTGACGAAAAAGACTGCCGAATCCGTCCAGTAGGCGAAGAGGCGATAGTCGTTGTAGCCCCGGTCATCGACCACGATGGTGCCAGCCGGGAAGGGAATGCGCCAGGCGACCTTGACGTCATGGACGGCTGCCTCGGTGATGATCCCGTAGGTGAGCAGACAGCCGTCGTGGTCGAGCACCAGATGCGGCTTGACCGCCCCCTTGGGTAGCGGCGGAACCTCGCCAGTCGAACATCGACAGGCACAGATCGATGACCGTCGAGTTCAGGCTCACCAGCTTGCTCTTGAAGCGGAACTTCTTCTTGCCGACGAACTGGGCAGCCACCCGCTCGAACAATGCGTAGAAGACCTTCTCGTACAGCTCCCAGGGGCGATGTCCATTGGCGTAGAACAGCGAGGAGCGCGCCGGCGCCTCGATGCCCAGGTGGGCGAGCTTGCCTTCGCAGCTCTTCAGCCCACCTTCGAGCTCCCGCAGCGAGGGGGCGCGGCCCAACTGGCAGAACATCATCGCCACGAACTGACTCCAGCTCGACAAACCCTTCGCAGCACGTTCGGAGCCGGCTCCCTTGACCATGCGCTCGAACTCGGATAGCGCGGAATCAGCTTGAGTATGTGACTGAACATGCTGCATGATGCGCTCACAACGGGCCTCCTTCGGTCGGGTACAGGTGGGTTTGGCGATTCACCCATACCCTACACCTCGGATGGCCCGCTGTCATAAGCTGTTTTGGACAAGAGTGGAGGAATATGCATTCTTTGACGAAGCGCGCATCGGCTTGTTTTTTGACCTCCCTCTGTCTGGCCACGGTCACCTCGGCGCGGGCGGACGAGGTCCGGATGAAAAACGGTGACCGGCTGACCGGTACCATTGTGCGCAAGGCGGATGATACCCTCATTCTGCGCACTGACTATGCCGGCGAGATCCGGCTGCAGTGGTCCCAGGTGGAGGGCATCTCCACCGACCAGCCGGTGGAAGTCCTCCTCACCGACGATGTCTACCTGAAAGCACGGCTCGAGGCCGCCGGGCAATCCCGCGTCGCCTTGGAGGGACAGGATACCCCGGTCGCCCGCGGCATGCCCCTGGAGCGCATCGCCTACATCAACCCGTCCCCGGAGCAGTCTGGACGGGGCGTGACCTTCAAGGGGCGCGTGCAGCTGGCCGCCGCCCAGACGAGCGGCAATACGGACACGGAGCGGCTCAACGGGGAAACCGAGATGACGCTGCAAGCCAAGCGCTATCGCTATATCCTAGGTGGCGACGCCAACCAGGAAAAAGACGACGGACGCACCTCGGCGTCCAACTGGCGGGGGCACACCAGCTTCGACTGGTTCTTCCGCCCGCGCCAGTTCCTCTACACCCGCGCAACCTTCGAGCATGACGAATTCAAAGACCTGAAGCTGCGCTCCACCTTCGGCGGCGGCTACGGTTACCAAGTGTTCGAGACTGAAACCACCCGTTTGTCGATCCAAGGCGGCCTGAACCACGTGAACGTAGACCGGATCGCCACGGACGACGAAAGCTATCCGGCAGCGGGCTGGCTCATCCGCTTCGAGCACAAGCTCTGGGGCGGTCCCATGACCCTATTCCACGTGCAAGACGGAGACGGGAGCCTCGAGGACGCTGGCGACCTCGTGGTGCGCACCAAGACTGGCCTGCGCTGGCCGCTGGCGGGTGGCCTGAACGCCACCGCCCAGCTCAACCTGGATTGGGACCACGATCCCGCGCCAGGACGCAAGAGCACGGACCAGACGCTGCTGCTGGGACTAGGTTACGAGTGGTAGGGGCGATCAGCACCGGGTGAGGCTGTCGCCACGCACGCAGGGCACGCTCATCCAGTAGTGGATCGGCCCCTTCGGCGCCGGCGGATATTCTCCGTAGCGCATGACCCAGGTGGCACCGGACTCCTTGTCCATGCGCACCAGGGCGTCCTTGCCGTCGGCGTCCTTGATCAGCATCAGCTCGTAGCGTCCCAGGGCCTGGGCCTGCCGCGGCGTTTTCGTCTCGGCCGAAACGGAGCCCGCAGCGAGCGCGGCAAATGCCGCGGCGAGCGCTGAAACCGTCTTGATGATTTTCAAGCCTGATCCTCCCTTCTTGCTTCGAAAGCGGTCTGGGGCATAGGGCGGCGCAACGCCGTCAACAGGCCCTGGAGCAGGGCCACCGGCGTGGGCGGGCAGCCGGGCACCGCCACGTCCACCGGGATCACGTTGGAGACCCGCCCGCGGCTCGCGTAGCTTTCGCCGAAGACGCCGCCGTTCGATCCGCAGTCTCCCACCGCCACCACCCGCTTCGGCTCGGGCATGGCCTCGTAAGTGCGCTGGAGAGCCTGCTCCATGTGTTTCGACACCGGCCCGGTCACCAGCAGCAGGTCCGCATGCCGCGGGCTCGCTACGAAACGGATGCCCAATCCTTCCAGCATGTAGTAGGGGCTGTTGAGGGCGTGGATTTCCAGCTCGCAGCCATTGCAAGAGCCCGCGTCCACGTGGCGGATGGCAAGCGAGCGGCCCACCACTTCCCACGCCGCGTCGAAGAGGGCCTGGCGCGCCAGCCTGAGTTTCTCATCCGGCTCCGGCGGCGGTTCGGTGATGATGCCTGTCACGGCGATCTTTTTCAGTATCCGATACATGGCTTGCCCCGTGTCTGCGGGTGTTCAAAGGTCATGCCCGCTATAGCTCAAATTGAAGCTTTTGTTGATCAGGGGAAAGTCGGGGACAATGTTGCCCAGCACCGCGTGCTCCAGCACCGGCCAGTTCTGCCACGAGGGATCGTGGGGATGGCAGCGATGGATACGACCGTTCTCGCCCAGGTGCAGGGCCACCAGCACCTCCCCGCGCCAGCCCTCCACCCAGCCCGCGCCGAAGGCGTCCGCCTCGAGGACGCCGAGATGCTCCCGTACCGGCCCGCCGGGCACGTTTTCCAGCAGCTCGCGCACGAGCCGCAGGGATTCCCGCACCTCTTCGAAGCGCACCGCCACCCGGGCGGCCACGTCGCCGTTGCGGTGGGTCGCCATCTGCACCTCCAGGAGATCGTAGGGCGGCACGGGAAACCGCACCCGCAGGTCCCATGCCAGCCCGCTCGCCCGGGCGACCAGGCCGGTGGCCCCCAGTTGCTCGGCCAGGGCAGGCGGCACCCGCCCGCAAGCGATGTAGCGGTCCTGCACCCCCGGGTGCTCGTCGTAGATCGAGCGCAGGCTGTCCACCTCCGCTTCCAGCCGCTCGCACAGCGCGAGGAGCCTCCCCGGGCCTTTGAGGGGTAGGTCCCGGGCGACCCCGCCCGGGACCACCAGGTCCATGAGATAACGGTGGCCGAAGAGCTCGGCGTTCAAGCGCAGCAAATCCTCCTTCAGCCGCCAGAACTGGGCGAAGCCGAAAGCGAGCGCCACGTCGTTGCCCAGATAGCCCAGGTCGCCCAGGTGGTTAGCGATGCGCTCCAGCTCCAGGGCGAGCCCCCGCAGCCAGGCCGCCCGGGCCGGGATTTCCACCCGGGCGGCGCATTCCGCCGCCATGGCGTAGGCCCAGCCGTAGGCGACCGTGGCGTCCCCCGATACCCGGGCGGCGAGCCGTGCGCCTTCCTCCACGGTCTTCCCCTCGAACAGCTTTTCGATCGCCTTGTGCTTGTAGCCGAGCCGCTCCTCCAGCTTGAGGACCTTCTCCCCCACCACGGAGAAACGGAAATGGCCGGGCTCGATGGTGCCGGCGTGCACCGGTCCCACCGGGATCTCGTGCACCCCGTCCCCTTCCACCCGCACGAAGGGATAGTCGTCGGGTTCGCCGGCATGCTGAGCGCCCAGCGGAAAGTCCTTGCGCAGCGGGTACGCCCGCTCGGGCCAGGCGCCATGCCTCAGCCAGGGACGCGTATCCGCAGCGCCGTCCGCAGCGATCCCCAGCAGGTCGTGCACCGCCCGCTGCATGCGGCCGGCCGCCGGGAAGATGCGGGATACGTCCGGATAGCGGGGCGGCGTCTCCGCCAGGGGCAGGCTGAGGATGAGCAGCCCGTCGGGAACCAGCAAGGCCGCGTGCACCGCGAAGCCGCCCGAGCGGGACCGCTCGTCCGATCCCCACAGCGCCACCAGCCGCCCGCCGGCGGCGCGGGCGCGCTCCATGGCCCCGCGCCATTGCGCCTCGTCCACCTGGGCGTGCCAGCCGGGGTAAGGCGCGGCGAGGGGAACGGCGTTCAAGCGGGCGAAGGGCATCTCGTCCTGCGCTCCCTCATCCTGCCCCGCCGATCATGGCCGCCGCTTCCCTGTACCAGGCGGCGAGGAAGGGCGGGATGTACAGCCCCAGCATCAGCACCAGGGCGAGGTGCACGAACACCGGCGCGATCGCCGGCGGGTGGGGCAGCCGCCGGGCAGTGGTCTCGCCGAACACCATCGGTTGCACCCGGCCGAATATCGAGGCGAAGGCGATCCCCAGGCCCATCAGCAGGAAGGGCGTCGCCCAGGGGTGCTCGCGCATGGCGGTGGTGAGGATCAGGAACTCGCTCGCGAACACGCCGAAGGGCGGCAGGCCCACGATGGCGAGGCTGCCGATCGCCAGGCCCCAGCCCACGGTGGGGCTCACCTGCAGGAGCCCCCGGATCTCGTCCATCACTTGCGTGCCCGCCTTCTGGGCCGCATGGCCGACCGCGAAGAAGATGGCAGACTTGGTGAGGGAGTGCACGGTCATGTGCAGCAGGCCGGCGAAGCTGGCCACCGGCCCGCCCATGCCGAAGGCGAAGGTCATGAGCCCCATGTGCTCGATGGAGGAATAGGCGAACAGGCGCTTGATGTCCTTCTGCCGCGACAGGAAAAAAGCCGCCACCACCACGGACAGCAGCCCGAAACCCATCATCAGGGCACCGGCGAAACCGCTCTCGAGGGCCCCGTCCACCAGCACCTTGCAGCGGACGACCGCGTACAGGGCCACGTTGAGCAGCAGCCCGGAGAGCACGGCGGAGATGGGCGTGGGCCCCTCCGCGTGGGCGTCCGGCAGCCAGTTGTGCACCGGCACCAGGCCTACCTTGGTGCCGTAACCTACCAGCAGGAACACGAACGCCAGGGAGAGCACGGTGGGCTCGAGCCCCGCCTTCATGGCGTCCAGGTGGGTCCACAGGAGGGTCACCTCCCCCTGCCCGCCGATCACCCGCTCGGCGGCGAAGTACAGGAGCACGGTACCGAACAGGGCCTGGGCAATGCCCACGCCGCACAGGATGAAATACTTCCACGCCGCCTCCAGGCTCGCCGGCGTGCGATAGAGGGACACCAGCAGCACGGTGGTGAGGGTCGCCGCCTCCATCGCCACCCACAGGATGCCCATGTTGTTGGCCAGCAGCGCCAGCAGCATGGTGAAGGTGAAGAGCTGGTACATGGCGTGGTAGAGCCGCAGCCGCCCGGGGTTGAGCTTGCCGTGGCGCTCTTCCACGCGCATATAGGGCCGGCTGAAAAGGGAAGTGGTGAAGGCGACGAAGGCAGTGAGCACCACCAAGAACACGTTGAAGGGGTCGACGAAGAGCTCGTCCTCCCAGGCGAACCGGGGGCCGCTTTCCAGCACCCGGAAGGCGAGGACAAGGGAGGCGGCCAAAGTCGCGAAGCTGGCGGCGGCGTTCGCCTCCGCCGCCCAGGGGCGATGGCCCACCAGCGCCAGCAGCAGGCCGGCGGCGAGCGGAATTGAAAGAACGGCGAAGATCTCCACCTTTCAGCGCTCCCGCAGCCGCTCCATGTGGCGCAGATCCAGGCTGTCGAAGGTCTCCCGGATCTGGAAGAAGAAGATGCCCAGGATCAGCACCGCCACCAGGATATCGAGGCCGATGCCCAGCTCCACCACCATGGGCATGCCGTAGGTGGCGCTGGTGGCGGCGAAGAAGAGGCCGTTCTCCATGGCCAGAAAGCCGATCACCTGGGGCACCGCCTTGCGCCGGGTGATCATCATCAGGAAAGCGAGCAGCACGCACGCCAGGGCGATGCCGATGGTCCCGCGGGTGATGGTGCCGGCGAGCTGGGAGATGGGCAGCGCCAGGTTGAAGGCTAGCACCACCAGGACGATGCCCACCAGCATGGTGGTGGGGATGTTGATCAGGGTCTCCACGTCCCACTGGACGTTGAGCCGGTGGATCAGCCGGTGGAGGATCCACGGCAGCAGCAGCACCTTGAGGGCGAGGGTGATGAGCGCCGACCAGTAAAGGTGCCCTTGTTCCGTGGACACCGCCACCACCAGGGTGCTCAAGGTGAGCACCGCCCCCTGGGCGGCGAACAGGTGGATCAACGACAGGATCCGCCGCTGGGACAGCATGGCGAAGGCGATCAGGAGCAGCAGCGCCGCCAGCAGGTGGATGAGTTGGGTGGCGAGCGACGGCATGGGCCTCAGGCTCCGAGCAACAGCAGGGTGAGCATGCCCAAAACCGCCAGCAGGAAAGCGGTCCCCAGGTATTCGGGAACGCGAAACACCCGCATCTTAGCCGACACGGTTTCGATCAGGGCGAGGCCGAACCCCGCCAGAGCGAGCTTCGCCACCAACGCCACCAGGGCCACCGGCACCAGGAGCCACTGGCCGGCGGGTGCGATGCCCCACGGCACGAAGAGCGCGATGCCGATGGCGGTGTAAGCCATGAGCTTGAGGGAAGCGGCCCATTCGATCATCGCCAGATGCCGGGCCGAGTACTCCAGCACCATGGCCTCGTGGATCATGGTGAGCTCCAGGTGGGTGGCTGGGTTATCCACGGGGATGCGGGCGTTCTCCGCGAGCAGCACCATGATGAACGCCACCGCGGCGAAGGCGAGGCTCGGGTAGATGGCAAACTCCCGGTGCGCCAGCGTCTCCACGATGGTGGTGAGCCCGGTGGACTGGGAGATGAGGGAGGCGGTGAAGAACACCATGAGGAGCGCCGGCTCAGCCAAGAACGAAACCAGCATCTCCCGCCGCGCGCCGAGGCTGCCGAAAGCCGTGCCGATGTCCATGGCAGCGAGCGCCAGGAACACTCGGGCGAGGGCGAATACGCCCACCAGCGCGATCACGTCCGCCGCTGGTGCAAACGGAAGGTCGGTCGCCAAGATCGGCACGATGGCCAGGGCGAGCAGCATGCAGCCGAACACCACGTAGGGCGCCGAGCGAAAGAGGGGCGAGGCGCTGGCGGCAATGACCGCATCCTTGTGGAACAGCTTGACGATGGTGCGGTAGGGCTGGACGAGGGGCGGCGCTTTGCGGTTTTGCAGCCAAGCCCGCCATTGGTTGACCCAACCCAGGTAGAGGGGCCCTAAGGCGACCGCCACCGCCAGTTGCAGCGCCTGGGAAGCGAGGGCACTCAGCGCGTCCAGCCAGCTCATCTTCAGTGCACGAACAGCAGCAGCAGGAGCAGCGTGCCGAAGCTGTAAAGAAGATAAATATGGATACGCCCGTGTTGCAGCACGCCGATCAGGGCCGACAAGCGCTCCACCGCCCGGGCGACCGGCAGGTACAGCCAGTGCCACAGCCGGTCCTCGACTTTCAGGTAGTACACCGGGCGCTCGTCGAAACCCGTGGGGAGCTGGCGTTCGGTGCGGAAAAAGGCCTCGAAGATCTGGCGGATCGGCTGGCCGAAGCCCTCGGCGGTGTCCTGCATGCGGGGGTTGAGCCCGGGGAAGCCGCAGTCCCAGGGGTCCGTCCGGCGCAGCCGCCCGTGATAGAAGCGCTTGACCAGGAGCACGGTGAGGACCACAGCGAGGAGGATGACCAGCAGGAACAGGAGCGGGGCGTAGCTCGCCCGCTCGGGGGCGACCGGGGTGAGAAACCACCAACTGCCGCCCGCCGCGCTCGGCGCGAGGCTCGCCGGGACCAGGACCTCGACGGCGGGGCTCAAGGCGACGATGGCCGCCACCGGGAAGACGCCGAGCAGCACGCACGGCAGGGCCAGCCAGGCAAGCCCGGCCAGCTCCCACGGGCCCGCGTCGTGGGCCTCCTTGAGCGTCTCCTCCCGCGGCTGGCCGAGGAAGATGACCCCGTAGAACTTCACCATCACGTAGGCGCCGAGGGCCGCCGAGAGGACCACCGCGGCGGCGGCCAGGGGGATCAGCATGACGAGATAGGTGTTGGGAAGCCCCGGGGAGAAGAGGAAGGCCTGCAGCAGGAGCCATTCGGAAACGAAACCGTTCAGGGGCGGCAGGGAGGCGATGGCCAGCACCCCCACCAGGGCGAGGCCCGCGAGCCACGGCATGCGGTGGATGAGCCCGCCCAGCTTGCCCAGGTTGCGGCTGCCGGTGGCGTGCAGGACATGCCCGGTGGCGAGGAACAACAGGCTCTTGAACAGCGCGTGGTTCAGGCAGTGGTAGAGGGCGGCGGTCAAGGCCAGGGCGGCGAGAAGACTCAGGCCGTAGCCGTGGAATACCAACGATAGACCCACTCCCGTAATGATCGCCCCGATATTTTCGATGGACGAATAGGCGAGCAGCCGCTTCATGTCGGTCTGCACCGCGGCGAACAGCACGCCGTAGAGCATGGTCACCAGCCCGAGGACAAGGGCAATCACGCCCCACCACCAGAGCTCGATCCCGATCAGATCGTAGGCGACCCGCAGCAGCCCGTAAACGGCGGTCTTGAGCATCACCCCGCTCATCATGGCGGAAACCGGCGAAGGCGCCGCCGGGTGGGCCTCGGGCAGCCACACGTGCAGCGGCACGAGGCCCGCCTTGGCGCCGAAACCCGCAAGCGCCAGCAGGAACGCCACGGAAGCCCAGAACGGGGAATGGGCGATGCCGCGCATGGCGGCGAAGGTGTAATCTCCCCCGCCCGCCTGCAGCACGCCGAAGGCGAGCAGGATGGCGATCGCCCCGACGTGGGCGATCAGCAAGTAGAGGAAGCCGGCCCGGCGGATCTCGGGGATGCGATGCTGGGAGATGACCAGAAAGTAGGAGGCTAGCGCCATGGTCTCCCACGCCACCATGAAGAGGTAGGCGTCGTCGGCCATCACCACCAGCGCCATGCCGGCGAGGAACAGGTGATACTGGAGGCACAGTAGCCCCGGGGCGGTCCCTTCGCCGCTGCGGAAGTACCCGGCGGAGAACAGGGAAATGCCCGCGGACGCGGCGCCCAGGAGCAGCAGGAAAAAAGCGGACAGGGCGTCCAGCCGCACGTGGAAAGGGAGATCGGGCAGGCCCAAGGGCAGCACCTGGCTTGCGGCGGGAGCGTGCATCGCGCTCAAGCCCACGGCGAACAGCACGAAGCCCCCCGCCGCTCCCAGGGGGAAGAGGAGGTGCCCGACGAAGCGCACGCTGTGCGGGCGAAGCAGGCCGAGCAGCCCGACGGCGATCCACCCAGACACCACCGCCAGCGAGGCGGCCAACGCTAGGCCAGCCGCGGCCTCAGCGGCCATTGTAAGCACCTTGAATCTTCATGCACTTCCGGCCTTCTCCCTGGAAAGAAGAGCCGGCCATTCGGTCGATTCCAGACTTGACATATGTTAATCTTATTATCATCCTACACATTAGGAATGTAAATATGATGCGTAGCCAATGCCTACCGAAGAACGGACGGCCCGGCTGACCGTCCTCATCGATCCGCGCAAAAAAGCGGTCTTCGAACGCCTGTGCGCCCAGGAAGACCAGACCCCTTCCCAAGTCGTGCGGCGTCTGATTCGGGGGTACATCGAGCAGCGCCTCGGCCGGCCCTGGAAACCCGGGGAGACCGTGGAGGACACGCTCCGGGACCTGCCTTGAGAAGCCGGCCACCGGCCGATCCGTACCAGGCCGGAGCGCCAAGAAAAAAGGCGGCTCACGCCGCCTTCTCGCGGGAACTTGCGTAGCGCTACGGCTTCAAGTACACGAAGCCGTACTTCGCCTGCAGCAGGCCGATCTCGGCCACCCCGGAGGGCACGATGTCCGCCTCCGGAATCACCTTGCTCTTGTCGATCTTGCGCGAGACCAGGGTGTTGTTGCACACCTTGAACTCGACGCCCCGCTCCTTGAGGGTCTGCACCGTGACCTGGTACGGGTTCTTGTTCTTGTCTTCCGCCCCCTCCAGCAGAAAGTCGATCCCCTTTCCGTGGGTCACCACCACGATCTTGGACTTGGGATCGGCGTCCAGGTGGTTGCGCACGTTGCGCAGGGCCGCCATCGCGTTTTCGCTGTCGTTGATGTGGTAGACCACTTTCTGGCTGTAGTCTCCTTCGTAACCTCCCGCTTTCGTCGGGACGGCGACGCCCAACAGGGGGGCCGCCGCCAAGGCGGCCAACAATGCGCGCTTGCTCTTGACCATGGTTCCATGCCTCCTCGTCACGTTATCCATCGGTAGTCGGCCGGGACATGCCGGCAGCCGGGACTTGCCCGCGCCACCGGCCGACCTTCAAGCCGTTCCCGCCAGAAAATACTCAAGAAACCGCGGTTTTATTCCCGAGCCGGTAGAATCCCGGGAATAAGACGGCGACAAAGCCGGTAAAAAAGGAAGAAGGTGCGTCTGAGGGGCACAAACGAGCGCTTCGAGCGGCTGGTCATGGCACACATGGACGCCGCGTACAATCTGGCGTACTGGATCACCCGAGACCCCCACGAAGCCGAGGAAGCGGTGCAGGAAGCGATGCTGCGGGCCTACCGGTTTTTCGATTCGTTCCATGGCGAAAACGGGAAGGCTTGGCTGCTGGGAATCGTCCGCAACACCTGCTACACCCTGTACAGCCGCAACCGGCCGTCCCGGGAACAGGAGGCGTTCGACGAGGAGCAGCACACGCCCAACGGCCCGGCCTGGGAGTTCGCCCTCTCCGATCCCGAAGCGGCGGCGATCCGGCACGCCGAGCGGGACTTGGTGAACCGGGCCATCGAGGCGTTGCCGGCGGAGTATCGGGAAGTGCTGGTGCTGCGGGAGCTGGAAGGGATGTCCTACAAGGAGATCGCCCGGGCCCTGGGGATTCCCATGGGCACGGTGATGTCCCGGCTCGCCCGGGGACGGAGCCTGATTCAGCGCGCCCTGGTCGCCCGCTTCAGACAGGAAGATCGGGGATGAACTGCCACGAAACGCGAGAGCTGCTCCACGCCTATGTGGACGGGGAGCTGGACCTGGTCACTTCGCTCGCCCTGGAGCGGCACCTGGCCGGATGCGCCGCCTGCCGGGGGCAGCAATCCGCGGCCCTGGCGGTGCAGAAGGCCATCGCTCGCGGCGCGGCCCGTCATCCGGCGCCGCCGCGCCTGCGGCGCGGGGTACAGCGCCGGCTCCGGACCCTCCGGGACGCCCACGGCGGGAGCGGCTGGCGCCGCTGGCTCTTGCCCGTTACCCTTCCGGTCGCCGGCGCCGCGCTGGCCCTCGCCCTGTGGGTGGGAATCCTGCCACCCGAACAGGCTCCCTTCGCCGCGCCCGCGGTGGAGAAAGTGGTCTATCACATCAACGACAGCGGCACCGCCGCCGCCGCGCTGCGCAATCTCTCCAACCACCTGGAGCAGTCCCCCAACGCCCGCATCGTGGTGGTGGCCCATAACGACGGGGTCGATTTCCTTCTGCAAGGCGCCCGGGACAGCGAAGGCCGGCCGTTCGCGATCATGGTGTCGGAGCTCAAGGCCCGGGGGGTGGACTTCCGGGTCTGCGGCAACACCCTGACCCGCCGGCACATCGAGCCCGCCCGCCTCATTCCCCAGGCCACCCTGGTGCCTTCGGGAGTCGCCGAGATCGCCCGGCTCCAGACCCGGGAAGGCTTCCGTTACTTGAAGCCCTGACCCGGCTTCAGGACCGGAAACTCTCCCGCCGGTTACAATGGAGCCGCGGGCGCCGCACGATAGCGCCCGGTCGATACCGAAATCGAACCGCGTGAACGTCTGCAAGCATCTCGTGATCCGCGGCCGCGTCCAGGGAGTGGGGTTCCGCTACTCCATGGTGCGCAAGGCCCGGGAGCTGGGCGTCACCGGCTGGGTGCGAAACCTGCGCAGCGGGGACGTGGAAGCCATGGTGGAGGGCAGCCCGGAGGCGGTGGAGGCCATGATCGCCTGGGCGCGCAGAGGCCCGCCGGGCGCCCACGTCGCCGCCGTGGACATCCGCGAGGGGGAAGGCAGCTACGCGGATTTCGACATCCGGTAGTAGGCGCGAGACGCCGGCCCACGAGCAACGACGCCCGAAACACGAACCCCGGGCTACTCGTCACCTCCTTCGGCGTCATGGGAGACCGTCCGGCCGTCCTGGTCCAGATCGAGGACGCGCACGGCGCCGCGGGCGAGACGGCAACGCCTGAGCTCCGCGAGAACGGGCACCTCCGCCAGGGCCTTTTCGGGAAGCTTGTCCCAGTCGATGCCCTCCGGCGCAGGAAGAGGGTTGGGCGCCTCGATCGTTCCCTCCGGCGTGACGATCAGGGAAACCGGCAGATCGTGGGCCTCGACGGAAAGTCGTCGAGAAGCTGAAGCGGGTGCACGGTGGTGGCGACCGGCATCGGCGGATTGCCCAGCTTCCGCAGGATCCCGTACTCCAGACCCCGCCTCCAGCGCGGACGCCTTGTCCTTGAAGCCTAGTATCAGAGCAGCCGGGCGAGGGCGGGCGGCGCGTGGCTCTTCAACAGCACATTGGCGAGCTCCCACTGCCGGGCGGCGGGGAGGGTTTCCAGGAACCGCGCTTCGCCCGCGCTCAGCACGGCCAGGGCCGCCCCGTCCCGGTACAGCACCCGATTCGCGGCAAGGGCCGGCACCCGCGGCCCAGGCACCAGGAGGCCCACCAGATTGAGGGGATCGGCGCCGCTCACGCATACCAGCTCCCCGTTCTTTTCCTCCCGGCGGGTGTCCCGCAGCAGCCCCACCGCCTCGGGAAGGGCGAACTGCTCGCCGGCAAAACCGTCGACGAAGCGGCCACCCCGGATCTCGCCTCGGGCCTCCAGGCGACGATAGGCCATGAGCAACTCCCGCCACGGGGGCAGGACATCGGCCTCCCGGTAAACCAGCTTCCAGAACACCACCCCATATCGCTTGAGCAGGGTCCGGGCAGCGTGCTCCACGGCCTGAGGGTCGAAGCCCGCACCCGGCCGGCCGGCCGGTTCCCCCAGCCGGCCCACGAGGAACCAGCGGCCCGCGTCTTCGATGCCGAACAAGGCGGTGCGCCGCCGGCGTTCCCCTCCCCCGCCCATGGGCCGGCGCCGCCCGGCGGGGAGCAGCAGGGCCCGCAGGCCCGCGAAGCTGTCGCAGCTCGCGAGACCCCACGCGGTAAGCTCCCCCAGGGCCTCTTCCACATAGGTGCGCGGCAGCCGCGCCCCGTCCACGATCTCGTCGAAGAAGGACGCTCCGTGGGCGGCGAGATGCTCCAGGACGGCCCGCGCCCGGGAGCTCAGGCGCAAGGCGGCCGGATCGATCTTGGGAGCGAGCTTCGCCCAGTGGTTCAGGTGGCGGCGCAGGACCAGGGTCACCGGCGTCGCTCGCACCGGCCCGGCCACCCGTTCCCGCTCGGGCGAAAGCCGCTGGGCGTCCACCCGCATCCACGCCACCCGGCCCGCCAGACACAGGTCGTCGAGCCAGACCGGGTCGTAGCCGGCCACCCGGGCAGGCAGGATTTCCGACTCCCAGGCCACCGCCGGCGCCTCGAATCCCTCCAACTGGGCGATCACCGCCGCTACCGCATCGGGTCCCTCCATCCGCTCCCCGGGCGCGAGGCGCTGCCAGCGCAGGAGGAAGCGCAGGAAATCGCCGCTGACCACGGGCTGGATTTCGCTGCGTAGGCGCTTCAGGGTATAGCGGTGGATGCGGGCGAGGAGCCCGCGCTCGCACCATTCGTCCTCGGTCGCGCCGGGGGTGAAGCGCCCGCGCAGGGCGAACCCCTCGGCCTCCAGCCGGGCGAGGGCCCCTTCCACCGGGCCCGCCGGCAGCGCGCCGGCCGCCGCCAATCCCCGCGCGGTCACCGGGCCCAAGCCCTCCAACCGTCCCCGCACGATTTCCGTCAGCGCCTCCTCCGGCGTCCAGGCCCGGGCCGCGTACTCCGGGGGCGCTTCCAGGGCCGGCGTGACCGCCCGCTCGGGGTACAGGGATTGGAACTGGGGTAGCCGCTCGGCGGCGATCCACAGCCCTCCCCTTGCGCCCCCCAGGTCCAGCCGCCCGGCCCGCCGCTGCCGGGCGAGGGCTTCCAGCAGGGCGCACCAGGAAGGCTGCCGTTCCACTTCCGCGTCGCTCAGGTAACCGAGCCAGAGCAGGGCATCATGCAGCTCGTCCGCCGTTTCGGCTTCGGGCCAGGCCTCTTCCCGCACCCGGGCGATGGCTTCCGGGTCGAGCCGCCCCAGATCGGCGGCCGTCTGCGGGTCCAGCCAGCGCCGGCTGACGACCGCCTGGGTGCGCCGCTCTTCCAGGGGCGCGTCGTCGAGGAAGGCGTAGGGCCGGGCGGAGAGAATCTCCAGCGCCAGGGGGGAAGGCGAGGTGAGATCCCGGGCGATCACCTGCACCTCCCCCCGGGCCAGGGCGGCGAGCAACCGCTCCAGGCCCTCCACGTCCATCGCCTCGAACAGGCAGTCGGCGATCGCCTGCCGCACCAGGGGATGGTCGGGGATTTCCCGGTCGCCCACCAGGTTCTCGCCGCAGGCCACCTGGTCGGGGAAAACCGCTGCCAGCAGATCCTCCGCCGCCAGGCGCTGGAGCTGGGGCGAGACCCTGGCGCCGCCCCTGAAACGGGGCAGCGCCAGGGCGATGGTGGCATCCCAGCGCCAGCGCGTGACGAACATGGGGGCGTCTAGGAGCGCCTGGGTGAGGAGCTTGCGCACCTCTTGGGCGTTCAAGTAGCCCACCACCTCCTCTAGCGGAAAGCTGTGGGCCGAGGTGAGGGATAGGACAATGGCATCCTCCGTGGCGGCGGCCTGGAGCTCGAAGTTGAACTTGCGGCAGAAGCGCTTGCGCAGCGCCAGGCCCCAGGCCCGGTTCACCCGGCTGCCGTAGGGGGAGTGGATGACGAGCTGCTGCCCGCCGAGCTCGTCGAAGAAGCGCTCGAACACGATGCAATCCTGGCGGGGCAGGCGCCCCAGCGCCGCCCTGGCCGTCGCGTAATAGTCGACGAGCTGGGTGGCGGCTTCGGGAGCGAGGCCCACCGTCCCCACCAGCCACTCCAGGGCGCGGGCCCCGCCCTCCTCGCCGGCCGTCCCCGCGAGGCGCGCCTCGATCTCGGCCCGCAGGCGGGACACGGCGAACGACACTTCGTCGGTTCGCGCCGGCGCCTCCCCCAGCCAGAAGGGGATGCCGGGCGGCGCGTCTTTCGCGTCCTCCACCCGCACCCGCCCCGCTTCGATGCGGAGAATCCGGTAGGCCACGTTGCCCAGTTGGAACACGTCCCCCGCCAGGCTCTCCACGGCGAAGTCCTCGTTCACCGTGCCCACCACCTGGCCGCCAGGCTCCAGCACCACCTGGTAGTCGGCGGTGTCGGGGATGGTGCCGCCGCTGGTGAGGGCTGCGAGCCTCGCCCCCCGGCGGGGCTTGAGCCGCCGGTTCACCGCGTCCCGATGGATGTAGGCCCGGCTGCGGCCGCGCTTACCGTGGAAGCCGTCAGCCAGCATCTCCACCACCTGGCGATACTCCTCCCAGGCGAGCCCCCGGTAGGGCCAGGCGCGGCGGTAGCATTCGTAGAGGTCCTGCTCGTCCCATTCCCGGCAGGCCACCTCCGCGGCGATCTGCTGGGCCAGCACGTCCAGGGGTTTTTCCGGGATGGTGAGGCGGTCCAGCTCGTCGCGCCGCACCGCGTCCAGCAGCGCCGCACACTCCGCCAGGTCGTCCCGGGAGAGGGGGAACAGCCGCCCCTTGGGCACGCCGCCCACCCGGTGTCCCGAGCGGCCCGCCCGCTGGAGCAGCCCGGCGATGGAGCGGGGAGAGCCGATCTGGCACGCCAGATCCACGAAGCCCACGTCGATGCCCAGCTCCAGGGAAGAGGTGGCGACCAGAGCCTTAAGCTCCCCGCGCTTCAGCCGCTGCTCCGCCTCCAGCCGCCGCTCCCGGGAAAGGCTGCCGTGGTGGGAGGTCACCCGTTCCTCCCCGAGCCGCTCCGAGAGGTGCCGCGCCACCCGCTCCGCCAGGCGCCGGGTATTCACGAACACCAGGGTGGTGCGGTGCTCCTCGATCAGGGCCGCCAGGCGGTCGTAGACCTGGCTCCACACTTCCTGGGACATCACTGCCTCCAATGGGGAGCCCGGCACCTCGATGGCGAGATCCCGCTCCCGGGCGTAGCCGGTGTCGATGATGGTGCACGCCTCGCCCCCCGTCAGGAACCGGGCCACCTCCTCGATGGGCTTCTGGGTCGCCGACAGCCCGATGCGGGTGAGCTTGGCGGAGGCGAGGGCCTGGAGCCGCTCCAGGGAAAGGGCAAGGTGAGCCCCGCGCTTGTTGGGCGCGAGGGCGTGGATCTCGTCCACGATCACGCTTCTTACGGTGGCGAGCATTTTTCGGCCCGAGTCGCTGGTCGCCAGGATGTAGAGGGACTCGGGCGTGGTCACCAGGATGTGGGGCGGGCGGCGGCGCATGCGCTCCCGCTCGGCCTGGGGCGTGTCCCCGGTGCGCACCAGGGTGCGGATCTCCACCAGGGGCAGTCCCAGCGCCTCCAACGCTTCGCCGATGCCGATGAGGGGCAGCTCCAGGTTGCGCTGGATGTCGTTGGACAGGGCCTTCAAGGGCGAGACGTACACCACCTGGGTCTCGTCCTTAAGGCCCTCTTCCAGGGCCTGGCGCACCAGGGCGTCGAGGGCGGCGAGAAAGGCCGCCAGGGTCTTGCCCGAGCCCGTGGGCGCGGCGATCAGGACGTGACGGCCCTCGCGGATGGCTGGCCAGGCGCGGGCCTGGGGCTCCGTGGGCGCGGCGAAGGTGCGCCGGAACCAGTGGGCGACGGCGGGGTGGAAGGCGTCCAGGGGCATGGGCGGAGGTTAGCCGCGGCCGCACAGTGGATCAAGCGGTGGCTGCCGCTCTTCCCGGAGATGGCCGATCCCGGATTCGGGCGACGGCTCTGCAACGCCGCATTGCGCTGGGACAAACCCTGGAGGGCCGCCGGCTCTACATCACGTTTACCTTGCGGCGTGAGGGCACGCGCATCCGCGTGATCTCTCGGCTTGCGACATACCTCGGAGAAAGAGGGAACTCTATGAAAAGGAAGCTTAAGGCACAGCCCCGGTTTCGCAGCGAAGCCGCGGAAAGAAAGTTCTGGGAAAGCCACGACAGCACGGAGTATGTCGACTGGTCGAAGGCGGAACGGGCGGTTTTCCCCAACCTGAAACCGTCGCACCGGAGCATTTCCCTCAGGTTGCCGGTTCACATGCTGGAGTGGATCAAGGGGGCGGCCAACGCGCGGGACGTACCGTACCAGTCCCTCATCAAGATGTGGCTGGAGGAGAAGCTTTCCGCCTGATCCAAGTCCCGAGCGCGGGCGCCCTTCACGAACCCACCTCGCCGCTTTCCTCCCGGGTTTCGCCTTCTCGCGCCTTCGGTGGCTCGGCGGGCAGGGGCGCGACGGCGGGGACCTCGGGCGCCTGGCAGCCGGTGAGGCAGCACCGGCCGGGCTGGCGATTGCGGGTGATGGCGCGCCCAGGGCTCGCCAGCGCTTCCCGTTCCAGCAGCCGCTCCACCAGGTCCACCTTATTGCCCAGGGGGTAGTGGCGGAAGATTTCCATCTTCATCGCTTCCGGAGAACCACCGCCGTGCAGCGAGATGACCGAGTACCAGCCGCCGGCGTAGGAGGCGGTCACGTCCTCCAGGAGCCGGGCCACCTCCATGCGTTTTTCATAGGGAATGTCGGGTCGGCCCCGCAGCACCTCGGCCAGGGTTCCCGCGGTGTGGGGGTTGTGGTCCTCCTCCGGCCCGGGCAGCGCCACCACCAGTCCCCCGGACACGTAGTGGGCGATCCGGTGCATGTCGTAGATCTGGGTCGAGAGGAGGAGCTTGCCCACGTTGGCGAATACGGGCTCCGGCTCGAATCCACCCGACGGGTCCCTCATCCCGTAGACCGAGGCCGCCACGCCGCAGGCGAAAAAGCCCTCCACGATCTTGATCAGCTCCACCATGGCGTCGCGCAGATGATGGACGCGGTCCAGGTCCAGCCCGTTCGCCTCGCACATGAGGGCCCCCGCGCCGATCAGCAGGTCCCCGAACCCGGCCCGGGCGCCGATGCAGGAATGGCGATGGTGGGTGGCGTAGGTGCGGGTGAGATACTCGGAGTGCTCCCACTCGCCGGCGAGGAACACCCGCTCCCAAGGCACGAACACCCGGTCGAAGTGCACCACCGCGGTGGTCTGGCCGTAGCGGGCACTAAACCTGGCGCCAGGTTCCCCCGGCCGTCCCGCCGGCCGCGCCACTAGAGTGATTCCCGGCGCGTCCACCGGCACCGCGCAACACACGGCGAAGTCCGCATCCCGCTCGGTCATATTCCGGCACGGCATCACCAGCAGCTCGTGGGCTAGGGGCGCGCCGGTGACGATCGCCTTCACCCCCTGGATCACCAGGCCGTCGGCGCGCCGCTCCACGATGCGCACATAGCTCTCCGCGATCGGCTGCTCGTGGGGGCGGAGGCTGCGGTCCCCCTTGCCGTCGGTCATGGCCACCGCGCAGGTGAGGTCCCCCTCCTCGACGAAGCGCAGGTACTCCTGGAGCCGCGGGTGGTACTCGGTGCCCCGGTCCTGGTCGAGCCGGTAGGTGGACTGGAAGATGGCGTTGAGGGCGTCCTGGGTGAGATAGCGCTGGGCGCAACCCGACGCCTGGCACACCAGGCGCACCGCCTCCAGCTTGTTGAGGAGGTCCGCCCCGGAACGGTTGATGTGGAGAAAGCGGTTCACCACCCGCCCGCCCGGGGCCTGCTGGGCGGTCATCACCGGGCGCAGCCGCTCGTTGCGCGCGAAGTCGTAGGTCACGCCGATGGCGTTAAGTCCCGGGGCGAACAGGGGCTCGTCGGGCACGCTCTCCACCCGCCGGCCGTTGACGAACACCCGGGGCTTGTGCTTTCGCAGGGATTCCCGATAGTCGGCGGCGGACATCAGCATGGCGGCACCCTCCGGATGGCAAGGCATACAGAAAAGCCCGGCGCTTTTAAATTGTTACACGCCCTCCCGCCCCCTTAGGGAAAGGTCGGCGGGCAAGCGGAAACGGACCGGGGAGCGGTCGGCGCGGAACCCGGGCTGCCCCGTGGTATCCCGGCCGCCGGGCGCTCAACCGCTCGCGAGCTCCTTGGGCCGGCCGCGCTCGTCCACGGTGCGCAGCACTACCGGCCGGCGCCAGACCCGGTGGACGTACTGGATCACCTTGCGCGCCCGCTCCAGGTCCAGGCCGCGACCATCGAGCTGATGGTCGTGGGTGAGCTCCAGCGTGCCGTCCAGGTGGACGTGGGTCACGGCGACCGACGGGGCGCCGAAGTTGAACTTGGGCGCGAGCAGCTTTTCCCGCAGGGTTTCGATGTCCCCCTGCTCCACCCGGATGTCGCCCCCGGGGGCCGCCACGTACTCGAACAGGCGCAACTCCTCGGCCAGGTCCTCGGTCAGGTAATTGCGCACGAAGCTGAAGTCGTCGTCCTCCTGCATGACCTGACGGGCGAAGGGTGCGCCCCGCTCGGCCACGATGCTCTCCCACATCTTGAAGCCCAGGTGGTACGGGTTGATGGTGAGGGCGATCTCCCGCCCCCCGGCGTAGGGGCGCACCACGTCCGAATGGGCCTTGATCGCGTCCAGGTAGACCTGCTGGGGGAGAAAATCCGCCTTGCGCAGGAGCTGGGCGTGCCAGAAGCTCGCCCATCCCTCGTTCATGATCTGGCAGGCGAACACGGGGTAGAAGTAGAAGGACTCCTCCCGCACGACGAGAAAGATGTCCCGCTCCCAGCCTTCCAGCTCCGGCGCGTAGTGGGCGATGAACCACAGCAGATCCCGTTCGGGCGCGGGGGGCACCGGCGCGCGCTTGCGCTCCTTGGGGGGAGTCGGCCTTTCCCGCCCGCCGGCCAGCTTGTCGAAGCGGCTCATGAACTCCCCCGACACCGGCGGGGCCTTCTCGGGCAGGTATTCCGGGTAGCGCGGCCGCCGCAGGCCCAGGTGCACGTTCACGTACTGCTCCAGAGCGAGGGCCGCGTCCAGCACGGCTTCCACCCGCGCCTCCCCGTAGACCTCGATCGCTTCGGTGATCTGGCGGGCGTGGGCGGCCGCCTGCTCGACGATGTGGTAGCCCACCTCCTCCTGGGTCCGTTTGAACAGCAGGTTGTTCTTGGCGAAATCGGCGTGGCCCAGGACGTGGGCCATCACCAGGGTGTTCTCTTCGAGGCTGTTGCGCTGGGCCAGGTAGGCCCGGTTGGGGTTGCCGGGAAAGACCACCTCGAACAGCCGCGAATGCCCCATGCGGTGCTGGACGAACTGGTAGATGTAGCGCACGCCGAAGGACCAGTGGGGCATGCGCACCGGCAGCCCGTAGACCGCCACCTCGGTCATAAAGCTGTCGGGGACCGTCTCGAAGCTGACCGGGTAGTAGTCGAGCCCCTCCTCGCGGGCGAGGCTTTCGAGCTTGGCGCAATAGCTGGCGAGGGAATCGTCCATGGGGTCGCCGTTACGCTGCCTGCTCCTCCGCCCGCTCCCGGAAGAAGGCCCGGATCGCGTCCCAGACCATGGTCTCTTCGGACAGGTGGTAGACCCCCACCGGCGCGCGGGCGTGCTGCAGCTCCCGGAACATCTGAGCCATCTCGGAGGTCTCCCGGCCTCCGTCGGCCGCTCCGACCTCCACGAAGCCCATGTAGTTCGCCACGCCCCCCAGGCGGGTGAGGGCCTGGGTGGCCGCCTCCCGGTCCTGCACGAAGTTCTGCCCGTCGGAGGCGTAGAACACGTAAATGTTGTAGCGGGAAGGGGCGAACCCCCCTTCGATCCGCTGGATCACCCGGTTGAAAGCCGTGGAGGCGACGGTGCCGCCGGTGCCCCGCACCTCGAAGAACTGCTGCTCGTCGAACTCCCAGGCGTTTTCCGTATGGGCGATGAACACGGTGCTGATGTGCCGGTACTGCCTGCGCAAGCCCTGCACCACCCAGAAAAAGAAGGTCTTGGCGAGCTGGCGGTCGCGGCCGCCCATGCTGGCGGAGACGTCCATCACGAAAAACACCACCGCCTCCGAGGCCGGGCGCACGCGCTTGATAAGCTGGCGGTAGCGCAGGTCGGTATCGTGGAACGCCGGTCCGCCCTTCTGGATATTGCGCCGCTTGATGGATTCGATGAGGGAGCGGCGCCGGTCCAGCCGCGACCGGGCCCCCCGCCGGTCCCACCCTTCCCGGGTGTAGTCGGTCTGCTCCACCGACCCGGCCTTGGCGGTGAGATTGGGCAATTCCAGCTCCTCCCACAGCCAGTCCACGATGTCGTCCACCGTGAGCTCCACCACGAATTGGATTTCGCCCCGGTTGTTGCCCCCGCTGCCGGGTCCCTTGTCTTCGCCCGCCCCTCGCCCCCGGCGCAGGACGTCCCCCGGCTTCACGTCCCCCTGCCCGACGCCTGCGTGCTCGCCGTGCTCGGAGAGGCGAAAGCGGTAGTGCTCCAGCAGCCTCACCGGCACCTGCACGCGCCGGTTGCCGTCGGTGCCCAGGATGTCCGCCTGGGAAATCAAGTCCGGCAGGTTGGACCGGACCGCCTCCCGCACCTTCTCGTTGTGGCGCAGCCAATCCCGCGCCCCGCGGGAGAACAGGTCATACCACGCGCCGCTGCCCTGCTCACCGACCGGGGAAGCGGGAGTGCTGGAGGTGCCGCTCGTCATGCCTGTCATGCGCGTCATCGTCTTGGGGCGATCCGGCCGCCCCTTACTCCTGGGACAACAGGGTGGTCACGTAATTCATGGCCTCCTTGGCGCTATGGTCATCATAACCGTAATGGCTGACGAGCCTTTCCTGCACCGCGGAAATCTTCTTCTGGGCCTCTTCGTCCGGCCGGGCGGCCGAGGTCACCAGCCGCAGCACGTCCCGGCGCTCCTCAAACAGGTATTGCTCGATGGCGTCGTGGAGCCGGGAATGGCTGTCCAGGGTGAACTTCTGCCCGGCCTTGTAGGCCACCATGGCCTTGCGCACCACTTCCTGGCGGAACGTCTCCTTGCCCGAATCCGAGATCTTGATCTTCTCTTCCACGGAACGCAGGAAGCGCTCGTCCGGCGCCCGGCTTTCCCCGGTGATGGGATCGACCACCTCGCGCCGGTCCAGGGAGGCCTCCACCTCGTCCAGGTACTTGTCCAGGAGCTGCTGGGCCTCCTCCTCGAAGGAGGTGAACAGGGCCTTGTGCACGTCTTCCTTCACCCACCGGTTGTAGAAGTCCTTACGGGTCACCACCAGGTAGTCCATCCACTGCCGCTTCTGGTGGGCGTCCATGCGGGCATCCGACTCGATGGCGTCCTTGAGGGCAAGCAGCACCTCCATGCTGGTCAGGCTCGAGGTCTCGCTTCGGGTGATGGCGTTGGACAAGGCGTTGATCACGAAGCGGGGGCTCGCCCCGGACAGGCCCTCGTCCGGGTGCTCCGCCCGCACCCGCTCCACCTCGGTCTCCGGGAAACCGTCCACGTGCTCGCCCGCATACAGGCGCACCTTCTTCGACATGTCCAGGTCGTCCCGGGCCGACTTCTTGAGGCGGGTGAGCACCGCAAACACCGCCGCCACCTTGAGCGCATGGGGGTCCAGGTGCACGTCGCGGAAGGTCTTGGCCGCCGAGACCAGCTTGGCGTAGATCCTCGCCTCGTCCAGGTAGGAGAGGGTATAGGGCACCTTGACGATCACCATGCGGTCCAGCAGCGCCTCGTTTTCCTTTTCCTGCAAGAACTTGTGGAACTCAGCCAGGTTGGTATGGGCGACGATGGTCTCGTCCAGGTAGATCAGGGGGAAGCGGGAGACCTTCACGTTCTTTTCCTGAGTGAGGGTGAGCAGAACGTAGAGAAACTCCCGCTTGACCTTGAGGATCTCGATCATCTCCAGTAGGCCCCGGCTGGCTGAGTACAGCGCTCCCGACCAGGACCAGGCACGAGGATCGCCCTCGTCCCCGATCTCGGCCACCTTGGACAGGTTCACGGAGCCCACCAGGTCGGCGATGTCGGCGGTGCTGGGGTCATGGGGCGCGTAGGTACCCACCCCGGAGCGGGCCGCCTCCGAAATGAACATGCGGCGAACCGGGAACTGCATGAAATCGCCGCCGAACTCTATCTCCAGACGCACCCGGCAGTAGGGGCAGAGCTCCCCCTGGATCTCCACCCCATAGGTCTCCCGGACCTGGGCCCGGAGGGTATGGGGAATCAGGTGCAGGGGCGACTCGTTGACCGGGCAGCCGGCGATGGCGTAGAGGGCTCCCTCGTCGGTGCGGCTGTACTCTTCCAGCCCCTGCTTGAGCAGGATCACTAGGGTCGACTTGCCGCCGGAGGGCGGGCCCAGGAGCAGGAGCAGCCGGCGGCCCACGTCGGAGCCAGCGCTCGCCGCCTTGAAGTACTCGGTGACCCGGGTCAGCGCTGCGTCGATGCCGAAGAGTTCGTGGGAGAAGAGAGCCGTCACCGGCTTCGTTTCCCCATCGCTCTGCTTCTCGGCATACCAGCGCAGCATGTCCCAGATGTACTCATGGCTCAGCCGGCTGTGGCGCTGGGGCGCCTGGGGAACGATCTGCTCGATGAATTCCCTGAACGTTCCCGACCAGTGTTGGGCGTTGTGCTGACGCGCGAAGGCGGTCAGCGACTCCACCAGGCTGTTGCTCGAGTTTCGTTCCGTCATGTCTCGCTTCACCATGTTTGGGGCATCGGCTACTTCCAGTCTAGACGAAGCGCTGGAGGAAGTAGGAGTCGCAAGCCCGAATTACCCTCAATTTAACCTCTTTTTAGACGCCCCTGGCGAGGGAAACGTTCTGATCCCAGGGACCTTTTGCCCGCCTCGCCCGTCGTGCGCCTTTCCCGGCGGCCCGCTCCCGGTTCCCCTTCTCCCCGCACCCGGCAAGCCGCGGCGTGACACCTGCTTTTCGTCTCGGCCCGGAGTGGGGCAGGCTTGCTTCTCTATTTCATAGCAAACGCCCGCCGCGTCGGTGGGTTGACCTAGCGCAAGGAAGTGCCCTCTTCGCCGGCGCTTGAAAAGCCCACCGGACCCGAACCCTGATCGTCGGAAACGCATCCCAAAGCGGGATGGGACAGGTGGGCCGGCCGCAATCCTCGAAGAGACCCCATGCAAGACTGGGGCCAAGCCGAAAGAGATTCGACGACGCCGAGGAACTACCCTCCAGCGTCCACGAAGTGCCGTAAAGCGTCCGGCGCCACCGCCCTCACGCAGCAAAGCGGGGATTTCGACCGGCATGGATCTTGCGAAGCCGCAGCGCGATGGTGAAAGCTCTCCCTCGTCTCGTCTTGATCGCCGTGGTGGTCCATGGACTCGGGGGCTGCGCCAGTGCGCCCCCGCCCCGGCCGCCGATGGCGCCTCCCGTGGCCTCCGCCACCCTTTCCGCGGAAGAGGTAAACCCCGCGCTCCCCGGACCGATGGTCCAAGCCCAGGAAGCCGCCGGCCACGCCACCAGGGCTGTCCGCCATGCGCTGGCCATGGTGGGCAGACCATACCGGGCGGGAGGCGCCGGTCCGGACGGATTCGACTGCAGCGGGCTGGTCCACTACAGCTTTCTCCGCGCCGGCCTACCGGTGCCCCGGGATACCCGCTCCCTCCTTCAAGCGGGCAGGCCGGTCGAGACGGAGGCGCTGGCCCCAGGCGACCTGGTGTTCTTCGACCAGGAGGGCAAAAAGGCCTCCCACGTGGGCATTTACTTGGGCCGGGGCCGATTCGTGCACGCGCCGTCCACCGGCGGCCGGGTACGGGTGGATCGCCTGGATGCCCCCCACTGGCGCTTGAGCTTCAGCGAAGCCCGGCGGCTCTGACCGTTCGAAACCCATTTCCGATGCCGGGGGAAAGGCCCAAGCGTCCGCCGGGGCCGGCGTCCTGGATTACCATAAAAAAACCCGGCGGGCCGCGGGTGAACCCGTCCCTTTCATCAATAGGACTCAGAATGGAGAACCGACCATGAGCGCTCCCCCCAAGGCGGCGGTGGTGACCGGCGCCGGCACCGGCATCGGAAAAGTAGTGGCCCTCGCCCTGCTGAAGGAGGGCTACCGGGTCGCCCTGGCGGGACGCCGCCGGGAGCCCCTGGAGCAGGCCGCCGCCGAGGCCGGCCCCGCGGCCCCTCGGGCCTTGGTGGTGCCCACCGACGTGAGCGATCCGGCCTCCGTGCGCCAGCTCTTCGCCCGGGTTCGAGAAGCCTTCGGGCGGCTGGACCTGCTCTTTAACAACGCCGGGGTCTTTGTGCCGGGGGCGTCGCTGGAGGACGTCCCCTTCGAGCACTGGAAGGCCTCGGTGGACGTCAACCTGACCGGCGCCTTCCTGTGCACCCAGGAAGCGTTCAACATCATGAAAAATCAGACGCCGCGGGGCGGCCGCATCATCAACAACGGCTCCATCTCGGCCCACGCCCCCCGGCTCCACTCGGCCCCCTACACCGCCACCAAGCACGCCATCACGGGGCTGACCAAATCCACCTCCCTGGACGGGCGCAAATACGACATCGCCTGCGGCCAGATCGACATCGGCAACGCCGCCACCGACATGGCCGCCAAGTTCGCCCAGGGCGCGTTACAGGCGGACGGCTCGGTCAAACCCGAGCCGCTCCTGGACCTCACCCACGTGGCGAGCGCCGTGCTCTACATGGCCAGCCTGCCCCTGGACGCCAACGTGCAGTTCATGACCCTCATGGCCACCAAGATGCCCTTCATCGGCAGGGGCTAGGCCATCAGCGGCTTGTACTTGATCCGGTGCGGCCGGTCGGCTTCGTCCCCCAGCCGCCGGCGCCGGTCTTCCAGGTAGTCGGCGTAGTTGCCCTCGAACCACGCCACCCGGCTCTCCCCCTCGAAGGCGAGGATGTGGGTGGCGATGCGGTCCAGGAACCAGCGGTCGTGGGAAATCACCACCGCGCAGCCCGGGAAATCGAGCAATGCCTGTTCCAAAGCGCGCAAGGTCTCCACGTCCAGATCGTTGGTGGGCTCGTCCAGGAGCAACACGTTGCCCCCGCTCTTGAGTAGCTTGGCGAGGTGCAGCCGGTTGCGCTCGCCGCCGGAGAGCTCCCCCACCCGCTTCTGCTGATCCGGGCCCCTGAAGTTGAACCGTCCCAGGTAGGCCCGGCTCGGGATCTGGTAGCCGCCCACCTGGATCACGTCCAGGCCTCCGGAGACCTCCTCCCACACGGTCTTCTCCGAGTCCAAAGCCTCCCGGGACTGGTCCACGTAGGCGAGCTTGACCGTGTCGCCGAAGCGCAGCACGCCCCCGTCGGGCCGCTCCTCGCCCACCAGAATGCGAAAGAGCGTGGTCTTGCCCGCCCCGTTCGGGCCGATCACTCCCACGATGCCGCCCGGCGGAAGGCGGAAGCTCAGGTCTTCGAACAGGAGCCGGTCGCCGTAGGACTTTTTCAGGCTCTCCGCTTCGATCACTAGCGCTCCCAGCCGGGGCCCCGGCGGGATGTAGATTTCGTTAGTTTCGTTGCGTTTCTGATACTCCTGGGACTCCAGTTCGTGGAAGCGGGCGAGCCGCGCCTTGCTCTTGGCGTGGCGCCCCTTGGGATTGGCGCGCACCCATTCCAGCTCCGCCTGCATGGCCTTGATCCGGGCCGACTCCTGCCGGGCTTCGATCTCCAGGCGCTTCTCTTTCTGCTCGAGCCATGACGAGTAGTTGCCCTGCCACGGGATGCCCTGGCCCCGGTCTAGCTCCAGGATCCATCCGGCCACGTTGTCCAGGAAGTAGCGGTCGTGGGTCACCGCCACCACCGTGCCCGGGTAGTGCTTCAGGTACTGCTCCAGCCACTGCACGGAAAGCGCGTCCAGGTGGTTGGTGGGCTCGTCGAGCAGCAGCATGTCCGGCTGGGACAGGAGCAGCCGGCACAGGGCCACCCGGCGCTTTTCGCCCCCGGAGAGGGTGGTCACGTCCGCATCCCAGGGCGGCAGGCGCAGGGCGTCCGCCGCGATCTCCAGGCGCCGCTCCACCTCCCAGCCCTGGAGCGCGTCGATCTTGTTCTGGAGTTCTCCCTGCTCTTCCAAGAGCCGGGCCATCTCCTCGTCGTCGAGGGGTTCGGCGAAGCGCTCCGAGATGGCGTTGAAGCGGTGGATCAGGGCGAGGGTCTCCGCCACACCCTCTTCCACGTTGCCGCGCACGTCCTTGGACGGATCCAGCGAGGGCTCCTGGGGCAGGAAGCCGATCTTGATGCCCGGCATGGGGATCGCCTCCCCCTCGTACTCCCGGTCCACGCCCGCCATGATCCTGAGCAGCGTGGACTTGCCCGAGCCGTTCAGGCCCAGGACTCCGATCTTGGCGCCGGGCAGGAAGGAAAGGGAGATGTCCTTGAGGATCGCGCGCTGGGGCGGGACCACCTTGCCCACCCGCAGCATGGTGTAGACGTATTGAGCCATTCGATATGCCGTCCGATTCCGGTTGTCCTGGAAAGGCGAAATTATGAAGAAAAAAGGCGGCTACAACACGGCGCGGGAAGCACCGCCCCTGTGTCGAATGCGCCGATTCCCCCACGGTCTCGGGGCGAGGGCATGAGATGACGAGGCCGCGAGCCCAAAGGTTGCGACCGGACGGGCGGTACGAGAGACGGGCGCGTTTCGCTTTCTCATCGGCAAACCACGCAAGGGCATGCGCGCCCGGCAAATCCGTTTCGTCGATCGCTGAAAAACCTTCACTCATGCGACTCCGGAGGCCGCCTACAATGGGCCTGTCAGCAACGCGGTCCAGCCCATGCCTCATTCTATCCACGTCGCTTTTCGATCCGAGTGCAGCAGCCTGGGGGATCGTCTGCGCCGGTTGCTGTCGGGGCTCTTTCCCCTTCCCGGGACCCAGGGTGTTCATTGCGTCCCCGCGGTCGCGATCCCGTTCCGCCGCCTGGTGGTGCATCTCTCCAAGGGACAGCTCCTCGCGATCCGGGATGGAAGTGGCTGCGCCGTCCGGTGCGTGTCGGGAGAGTTGTGGATCACCCAGGACTGCTCGACGAGGGACGTCATTCTGAGTGCGCGTGAGGAATTTGTCCTGGACCTGCCGGGGCTTGCCCTCGTTCACGCGACGAAAGAGAGCGTTGCCTGCGTCACCCGGCCAGCGCCAGTCCCATCGCCCGAGCACGCATGGTGGATCAAGTTCTTCGACATGGATACTGCGGCAGGCAAGCCCTGACCGGGAAGTTGCACGATGGCTGACAAGGAGACCCCGTTCGCCATCTGTGCGCTCCGGAATCCGCCCTATCACCTCGTCCCGCGCCGCGTCGATGACCGGAATGGAATCGCGGCGGGTCGGCGGGCACCACTTACCGCCCACATAGATCCGAGCAAATTGCATGTCTCGTTGCTACTTATCCATCGGAGTCCTCCGAAACGCTTCGGCACAAGAGGCAGCGAGGTTCATGGTAGGGCATTACGCCCCTGTTGCGGCACGGCGGCCAACCCGTCCCGGATCGCTTTTTTCGTAGAACTGCTGCAACCGCCGCCTGACCTCATTCCCCAAGGCCATCCTCGAGTAGCCATTGATCGCCTCGATGCGGAGCTGATCGTCGAGGCCTCTGCCGATCATCTCCAGCACCGTGGCCTTGGCCGAGCGCACTGCCTCCTGATCGTTGCGCAGGATGTGTTCGGCGACGGCCAGCGCCTGATCCATGAGCGCCTCGTGAGGAACGACCCGGGAGACGAGCCCCGCCCGCAGGGCGCGCTCGGCGTCGACCGGCTCCGCGGTCAGCACCATCTCCATGGCGAAGCCCACGCCGCAACTGTTGACCAGCCTCGGAATGCCCCCGTCGCCGTGATGAAACCCGCGGCGGGCCTCGAAGGATCCGAACACGGCGCGCTCGGAAGCGATGCGGATGTCCGCCGCCAGCGCAAGCTCGAATCCGGCGGCGATGGCCCATCCGTTCACCGCCGCGATGATGGGCTTGCGCAGCCAATGCATGCCGCGGGTGATTCCGCCCAGGCCCACGGGAACGAGATCGAGCACCTTCTGCTGGTCCGCGCCCACGTACTCGGGGACGAAGGTCTTGAGGTCCATGCCGGCACAGAACGCCCCCCCGTTGCCGGTGATCACAGCGACGTCGAGATCGGCGCTTCGGCCAAATTCCCGCCACGCTTCAACCAGCAGATGATGCACGTCCTGGTCGATGGCGTTTCTCGCCTCGGGACGGTTCAGCGTCACCCACAGGACGCGCCCGCGCCGTTCCACCAATACCTTGCTCATAGGTCCTCCTTTTTCTTTAACAGGGGGTGGTCTTGTAAACCAGGTTGTTGTGGGGAACGTCGCCGCTCAGCCGGTGATTCCACAAGGCTTTCAGCCTCGAATGGGTGACGTATAGCCTCGTGCCATCGCTGTCCAGGCTCGTCGGCATTTCCACCGTGAAGCCCCCGAGGCATTCCGCGACGTCCGCCATTTCCCCTTCGCGGAGGCGAATGCGCGCCACCCGGTCGGTGAATCCGAGCGCGGCATAGGCGAGCGCATCTTCTTCCGCAGGCGCCTTTCCGCCCGTGTCGGCGCTGCGAACCGTCGAACGGATCGCCAGACCGCAAACGCCGGCAAGCCGCCCTGGGGGCGCGAGTCGTTCCGCGCGCCGGGTATCGAGATCGAACCGCCACAGCTCTCCCGCCGCCGAGGAGCCGGCCAGCAGCCACTTCCCGTCGGGCGAGACGGCCAGCGCGGAAAATCCCTCGGCCCCCGGCCCGCCGCCGCCAGCCGCGGCATGCCATGGGGCCAGCTCGAGGCTTTCCCCATCCACCCGGTAAATGTGCCCGCGGGTGTTGTCGGAGATGAATGCGCTTCCGTCCGGAGCCAGGGCGATGTCGGGCAGACAATGCCTCGCGCTCGCCCGCGTCGCCAGGAAAACGCCGTCTTTGACGAGCCGGAGCGATCCCAAGTCGTACACGTAGAGCGCGCCGTGATCCAGCACCCAGAGCCGGTTGCGCTTCTCGTCCACGCGCACCCGCGCGGCGCCGTATTTCCCGTCTGCATGGGGCGCGAGGAACTGCTTCTGCGCCTTTGCCGGGTCCAGAGGCAGGAGCACCAGGGTGCCGTCCTGGTGGCTTCCCACGATGAGCGCGTCCTGCGCCGGCCAGTAGGCGAGCGCCGTGGGGTGCCATAGGGGAGACGGGTCTTTCCAGAAGAGCCAGTTGTCTTGTGGCTTGCAACCCTGCGCCATCAGAACAGTTGCGGCCAGGAGGAGGAGATACAGCGTCGTTCGCGATGACATGTGCGTGCCCGGATGTTTCCCGCGGAAGTACCAGCGGCTATCATAGAGATGACGCCCCAGCGCCGCGCGGATTCTTTTTCATCGTTCGTTGAGCCCTTCTCACCATGGCATCGGTTCGGCACCTTCCGCCCCTTCAAACCTTGGCCGCCTTCGAGGCGGCCGCGCGTCTGGAGAGTTTCGCCCGCGCTGCCGACGAGCTCTGCGTGACCCACAGCGCCGTTAGCCATCGCATCCGTCTGCTGGAGAATCACCTGGGCGCGCGGCTGTTCTTGCGCCTGGGAAAGAAGGTCGTGCTCACGCCCCAGGGAATGAGTTTCCTCGAGACGGTCACGCGTGCCCTGGAACTGCTCCGCGCCGGGGCCGCATCGGTCGCGCGCCAGAGCGGCCGCCGGCTTCGCCTCTCGACGCTTCCGGCCTTCGCCCATAGCTGGCTGGTCTACCGCATCGAGCGCTTTCTCCGGGCCCATCCGGACATCGACCTGGAGATCGACACGACCCCCAGCGTGGTGGATCTCAAGTCCGGAGAAGCGGACCTCGCCATTCGCCACGGCCTGGGAAACTGGGAAGGATTGGAAGTGATACGCTTCCTGGACGACGAGCTGCAGGCGGTCTGCAGTCCTAACTTCCGGGACGCGCATCCGGAAATCAAGGAACCCCGCGATCTGAAGGAAGCGCCGCTGCTTCGCCACACCGCCCAGCGCTGGGCGCCGTGGTTTCGGGCGGCGGGACTGGACTGGCCGGAACCCGCCCGCGGCCCGGCGTACAGCGACAGCGCGGTGATGCTGGCTGCGGCCGCTGAAGGGCACGGCGTCGCGCTGGCCAAGCGCTTGCTCGCCGCGCCGGCGATCGAAAGCGGCCGCCTCGTTCCGCTGTTCCCGCTAGCGGTCAAGGCCCGGGAGGCCTATCATATCGTGTACGTGAAATCCGCCCGGGACCGGCCGGAGGTCAACGCGTTCGTGCAGTGGCTTCTTTCCGAGGCCGAGCCTTCCGGGAACGGGGCGAATTGCTGAGGCCCTGTGCCCCTTCAAGCGCTTCTGGACGACGATCGATCTTCTCCAAACCACCCCCCATCGCCCATGCCGATCCACACAGCACTGACACGAAAGCTGCCCCTCGATTGCCCCATCATCCAGGCGCCCATGGCCGGTGGCGCGACGACCGTGGACCTGGTCGTCGCGGTGTGCGAGGCCGGCGCTCTGGGTTTCATCGCCGGGGCCTATACCACGCCCGCCCAGATCCTGGAGACGGCGCGAGCCGTGCGCGAGCGCACCGCCAGGCCCTTCGGCATCAACCTGTTCGCGCCCCAGCCGATGCCCGAGCTGCCGGGGGACGCTGGCCGCGCCCTCGAGCGGGTCGCCCTCTACCACGCCGAGCTGGGCCTGCCGCCGCCCGAGCTCCCCGCCCCGGCGCCGGACCCGTTCGAGGAGCAGCTTCCCGCGGCGCTGGAATCCGGCGCCTCGGTCTTCAGCTTCACCTTCGGCCCCTTGCCCGAGGCGGCCGTCGCCGCCATCAAGGCCCGCGGCATGTTCCTGATGGGAACCGCCACCACGGTGGAAGAAGCGATCGCCCTGGAGAAGTCGGGCGTGGACGCCATCGTGGCCCAGGGCGCGGAGGCCGGCGCCCACCGCGGGACCTTCGCCGCCGATTTCGACGCCGCGATGGTGGGAACCCTGGCGCTGGTGCCCCAGGTGGCGGACGCGGTCCGGGTGCCGGTGGTCGCCTCCGGCGGCATCATGGACGGCCGGGGCATCGCGGCGGCGCTGGCGCTGGGGGCGGCCGGGGTGCAGATGGGCACGGCGTTCCTCGCCTGCCCCGAGGCGGGTGTTCCCGAAGCCCATAAGGCGGCGATCCTCACGGCGCGGGAGCATCGGACGCGGGTGACGCGAGCCTTCTCCGGCCGCCCGGCGCGGGGGCTCGTCAACCGCTTCATGACGGAAGTGGATGAGAGCGGCGCGATCCTGCCGTTCCCGCTGCAGAACAGCCTCACCCGGCCGCTGCGCGCGGCCGCCGCCCGGTTGAACCGCCCGGAATTTCTCTCCCTGTGGGCGGGCCAGGGGGTGGGGCTTGCCCGGCGGCAGCCGGCGGGCGCGCTCATCGCCCGGCTCAACCGGGAACTGGAGCAGGCGCTCGAGCGCCTGGCGGCGTCACAAAGAACGCCCGCGCAAGAAGGGTAAGCGCCCGGCGTCCCAAGGGCACAAAACCGGGGGCGGCCTTCCACACGGGCGAGTCAGCCTCCCCGGCCGTCTCTACAGCCAGCCCGCCTTCTGAAGCGCCGCCACAGCAGCGCGTCCGCCCCCGCCATCACCGCCAGGACCAGGGGATAGCCGAAGGTCCAGTCCAGCTCCGGCATGTGGCGGAAGTTCATGCCGCAGATGCCGGCGATCATGGTCGGAACGGCAACAACGCGGCGTAGGAGGCGAGCCGCCTCATCACCTCGTTTTCCGCCAGGGCGATCATGGCAAGATTGACCTGCATCACGGTATTCAGCATCTCGCGCCGGCCCTCGATGGTCCGCAGCACCCGCAGCAGGTGATCGGAGACGTCGCGGGAGTACTCCTGCATGCCGCCGCACACCGGGGGAGTGCGCCCGCCGTGGAGCTTGCTCACCGCCTCCAGCAGCTGGGCGACCGCATGCTGCACGATCATCAGGCGGTGCTTGAGGGAATCTGGGCGAGCTCCTGCGGAGTGGGGTCCTTGAGCGCCACCCACACGAAGCCGCCGGGTTTGACCAGATAATCGCTGATCCCCTCTACGGGGAGATCGGCAAGCTTTCGACCGTCCTGATAGGCAAGGCAGCTGATGAGCATAGGCGGGCTGGCACCGATTCGGGGGGCGAAGAAGAAAAGGCAACCGCCGCCTGCGCCTTGTGCGTGGGGAAGGCGCGGGCGCGGGAATTCCAGAGGCCGGGGAGTGCACCCCGCGCCGGATCAAACGATAAGGGCGATCAGCAGGACCACCAGGATGATGATGAGGAGATCCCGGACGCTCAGATCGCCGCCCGCCGGCAGGGTGTTGATCCTTTCGGACACCATCCTGACTTCCTCGGCGGTCATGGCGTCTACGCGCTTTTTCGCCAGCTCGGGCTCGACCCCCAGGGCCTTGAGTTTTTCCCGGGCCTCGTCCCGGTCGAGGACGCCCTTAAGCTGCTCGCGCTGGACCTCTACGCCGGCGGGATCCAGGAGCCGCTCGGTCGAGACAATCTCCGCCTGCCCGGCGACGCTCTGAAGCGCGAACATCGACCCCGCCAAGAAGCGGCTGCAAAAAGCAGGCACACGCAATGCCATCTTGATCCTCCCTATTGGACGGTGACAAGGCGATGCCATGTTAACCCCAACCCGGCCCGTATTTCCAGGCTCCCGCCAAAAGCCCTTGGTCCCTTCCCGGCTCAGCGCGGTGAATCGACTCCCTCGTTCTTGAGCTTGCGCAGGATCAGGTAGATCTCGTCCTTGAGCTTGAGCCGCCGTTTCTTCATCGCTTCGAACTCGAAGTCTTCGAACGGCTTGTCGTTTTCCTCGATGTCCACGATCTCCGCGTTCACTTTTTCGTACTCGTCGAACAGGTGCGCGAGATGGGGATCCCGCTCCCTGAGCTCGTGGATGAGGGGGACGAATTCCGGAAACTCGTGATCCAGGTCGTGGGGAAGAACTCGCATACTGGCCTCCCGTGTCCATCGGAACCTGCACGCCGGGGTGGGGTCCGGCGCCAGACAGCATAACGCCGGCGAGGCGACCCGACCAACCGGGCACGACCGGAAGCCCCCGCCGCAAGCGGGGTGCCCTTTCCCTCCGCGGGGAGCGGGAAGACCGGGGCTGGCCCACGCGCCTATTTCTTGTTTTCGGCGAGCTGGGCGATCAGCCACTGAAGCTCGCGGTCCACGATGGCGCGGGAGACCTCCACCCCTTGGGCGTACGCGATCACTTCCTCGGTGCTCAGGATGATGGATTTGGAACCCCGGGGGCTTTCCACGGTGACGCGGTGATGCTTCGCCCCCGGCAACCATCCAGCTTCATCCCACACGGGCTCGCCCCGCAACGCAACCCCCGCCTGCCTGGCCAGCGCGACCAACTTGCGCGAGATCTCTTTGGCTCCCAGTTTGGCCAGCTCGCTTGCCTCGGGCCTGGTGTCCATGGCTACGCGGGTAGGAATTTTTCGGACTCGAGGGGTGCAACAATAAGCATCCGCGGCAGGGAACCCCCATCACCACCTGCCCGGCGATGAAACAAACTCCTCCTTTCAATTATTTAGACTGTTTATGGGGCAGAAATTCCCGCGGATCCCCGTTCGCCCGCGAACCTGCCGCCGGAAGGAGAAGGGCGCCCGGGGGCGGCCGCGGTCTAAGGCACCCGGGCAGCCGCCGGACAGTCTAAGGGCGTGAAAAGGGCCGGACGCTGCCCCGGCATGTCCATCATCGGGGTGTGGCGGTACCCCAGGCCCGGCCCGGGCGTAACGAAACGGAGGAGAAGTATGCCGATCTACGAATACCAGTGCCGGGAGTGCGGCGAGAAGTTCGAGCGCTCCGAGCACATAGCCGAGCACGGCCGTGAGAAGCCCCGCTGCCCCAAGTGCGGGGGTGACAAGGTGGAGCCGCTCCTCGCGCCCTTCTTCGCCAAGACCTCCCGAAAGAGCTGAAAACCCTGTCTCCTGACCCGGCGGTTGGGGCGGTAGAAAGGGAGGCGCGCGTTCAGCCGGGGTTCAGCTTGTGCTCCCTAGGATGGGAGGGGTGACGGCAGATTGCCGTGCCTTACGAGGAAGCGCCATGAACAACAGGAACGCCACCATCGCTTTCGGTTTTGTGATCGCCGCCGCGGCCGTCCCGGCCGCCGCCCGCCACGACGATGGGTATGTCGTCGCCCGTGTCGTGTCCGCCACCCCCGTGTACCGGCAAGTCGTTGAGCCCCGCCAGGCGTGCTGGTTCGAGCGGGTCGCGGAGCAGGAGCGCTCCTACACCGGCGCCGTAATCGGCGGCATCGCGGGCGGGCTCCTGGGCCATCAAGTGGGCAAGGGAAGCGGCAAAACCCTCGCCACCGCGGCGGGGGCCGTTACCGGCGCCCTGGTGGGTGATCACTTGGCGAACCGGGACCGGGCCCCCGGCTACCGGGATGTGAAACGCTGCCGCACGGTGGAGCACGTCCGGCAAGTGCACGACGGCTACGAGGTGGTCTACCGCCACGCGGGCCGGGAGCACGTGACCGTCCTGCCCCACCCTCCCGGACCTACGGTGCGCATCCCGGTCTCCGTCCACGCGGTCCACGTCCATCCGGCGCATCCCTTTCCTCCCGGCTGGTACAAGCACAAGGTCAAGCACAAGGAAAAGCACAAGCACGGGGACTACGAGTACGAATACGAGTACGAGTGGGACGATTGAAGCCCGCCCGCCGGGCGCCGGTCACTCCGGGTCGCCCGGCCTCTCTTTGTCGCGCACTTCGAATCGGGTCTCCCCTCGATCGATCAGGGGCGCCGGATCTCCGCCGTCATTACCGGCCTCTTGGCCCGTGGCGGCGGAGAGCCTCCCCGGGACGGGCGGGCAGGCAATCGGCGGCACTGAACCACGGGCGGTGGGACGGCGCGCGGTGGTGCAATGCGCAACCCCGGCGCCGCCGGGCCCTGAACCGCGCCCGCGGCGGGAGGGACGGCACGCCCCGGGGCTTCCCCGAACGCAGCTGGCGGGTACGAAACCCGGTGGGAAGGCGGACGGAGAGGACCTGCCTGGCCGGATCCGGGCAGCGCTCGCAGGGGGTACGGTGTTTTCAGCCAGTGCGGCTACCCCCGGGGCGGGGCGGTGGGACGTTGGACAACGGGGCAGAACTTCCGGCTCTTGCGCCCTCCGGTATGAGTCTTGTGGACCCCTAGGGCCAGGGGAGCGGTTGGCCTTTGGGCTGGTTGAGCCAAGGAGGACTGCATTTTCGCCAGCGCCTTATTCTTCTCCCCAAAGGGGCCGGCTCAACTCTTCGGCGTAGCGCGGGAACATGATGTTGAAGCTCAGGCTCACCCGCTCTTCCGCGCTCGCGTTCTCCGGCACCGAATGGGGCAGCCAGGCGGGGAAGAGAAGCAGCATCCCCGGCCGCACCTGGATTACCGCCAGGTCGGTGTTCTCCCGAGTGAGCTCCGTCACCGGAGGGCGGATCACCCCGGCCTGGGGCCTCGGATCGTGGAAGTAAATGGTGTCCGCGCCCGCCGGAGTGCGGACGTAGTAGACTCCGCTCAGGAAGTTATTGGGGTGGTAGTGCACGGGGTGGGCCGCCCCGGGGGCGAGCACCGTGGCCCAGCAGCCGGTCACCTGGAACTCCGCCGCCCCCACCTTGAGAAAAGTCAGCACCCCATGGCCCGCCAGCTCGATGATCTCCACCAGGGCCCGCAGCTCGGTCCGCTTGTGCAGCCCATAACCGGACTGCCAGCCCTGGCCGCGGGCGAGGGGCGGCAACCTCCGGCGCCCTTCCTCCAGCACCCGGGTCACCGCCGCCTGGATCGGCCCGGAGGTCTCCTCCTTGAGCTGGAACTGCCACACCATCGCGGGAAACAGGGCGTGAAGATCCGTCGCCGCGAGGTGGGGTTTGAGCCTGGCGATCATGGCGCCACCGGAACCGGGACGGGCAATCTTCGCCACAAGGCGCACTACCCGTCCTATTCCAGTCAAGCAAATCTGGACCAAGTTGCAACCGCGGCCCGCCTGGCCCGGGCCGGGTTGGAAACCAGCCAGATCAAGGGATTTGCCCGGCCTGTCCGAGAGGGCTTCCCAGGGTCGGCCGGTATTTCTCCTTGACGGGTCGGAGCGACTTTCCTAGTTTTAAAGCAGGCGAGGAAGCGCGCGGTCCTGCTTTCCGCCGCTCCGGGCAGAGCACACGGATCTCTCTCGACCGCCTGGAGTTTTGCGCTGCACATCGAGGCACGACGTGCCGGTCGAGAGGTCGTGCAACAGTTGCAGCGCCGCGCACGCGATTTCCGTGCGACGAGAAAAGCCGCATGAGTTCCCCGCTCTCTTGCGGGGAGACAGCTTGCACACATGGCCGCCGCCTGAAACGCGGCCTGGTCCGCGGGGCGATACCGACCGGTTGTGCGGTCTAACGTGCAAGCCGGGGCCGCAAGCACCTCCATGAGCTCGTGGGGGTCAAGGCTCCAGGCCCGGGGACGGAAGCCCTGCCCCGGGCCTTTCATTTGGAGCGCTTTCCGGCCTTCGTCCCCCATGGCCGCGTCTTCCCTCCCGGCGCCGGCTATGCAAAGATTTCCGCCGCCCGGAACTCATGCTGGCGCGCCCGAGTCAACCCAACGCGGCCGGGCGGCATTCCCGTTCCGTTTCCTCGAACGACAACTCGACGACTTCCCATGCGCGACCCGACTCCGAAGGCCATCTATCTCAAGGACTACACTCCGCCCCCCTTCCTGGTGGACGCCGTCGACCTGGACATCGATCTTCGTGACGACCATGCCCGGGTGCGGGCGCGACTCGACCTTCGCCGCAATCCCAGGGCCGGCGCCTCCAGTGGGTTGGCACTGGACGGGGACGAGCTCGCGCTGGAGTCCGTGCGGCTGGATGGCCGCCCCCTCAGCGAAGGGGAGTACGTGCTGAAGAATTCCCAGCTCCTCATCCCCGGGGCGCCGGATGCCCTCACCCTGGAGACGGTGGTGCGCATCCATCCCCATCAGAACACCCAGCTCATGGGGCTTTACGTTTCCAAGGACGGGTTCTTCACTCAGTGCGAGCCGGAGGGTTTCCGCCGCATCACTTTCTTCATCGACCGGCCGGACGTGATGGCCCGTTACACCACCACCCTCCATGCCAGCAAGACGGAGTGCCCCTGGCTTCTCTCCAACGGCAACCTGATCGCCCAGGGGGAGGAAGAAGGAAATCGCCATTGGGCCAGATGGGAGGATCCGTTCCCTAAGCCTTCGTACCTCTTCGCCATGGTGGCGGCCAGGCTCGACAAGCTGGAGGACACCTTCGTCACCCGCTCGGGCAAGCGGGCGAAGCTGCAGATCTACGTGGAGCCCGGCAAGCTGGACCAGGCGGGCTTCGCCATGCAGGCGCTCAAAAAGGCGATGAAATGGGACGAGGATACCTTCGGCCTGGAGCTGGACCTGGACCAGTACATGATCGTCGCGGTGGGCGACTTCAACATGGGGGCCATGGAGAACAAGGGCCTCAACATCTTTAACACCAAGTACGTACTGGCCCGGCCCGACATCGCCACCGACCAGGATTTCCGGCACATCGACCAGGTGGTGGCCCACGAGTACTTCCACAACTGGACCGGCAACCGGGTGACCTGCCGTGACTGGTTCCAGCTCTCGCTGAAGGAGGGCCTTACCGTGTTCCGCGACCAGGAGTTCACTGCGGACCTGTACTCCCGCCCGGTCCAGCGCATCCGGGACGTGCGCCACCTGCGCGCCGTCCAGTTCCCCGAGGACGCGGGTCCCATGGCCCACCCGGTGCGCCCCCAATCCTACATGGAGATCAGCAATTTCTACACCGCCACCGTGTACGAGAAGGGCGCGGAAGTGGTGCGCATGCTCCAAACCCTGCTCGGCAAGGAAGGGTTCCGCAAGGGCATGGACCTCTACTTCCAGCGCCACGACGGCCAGGCGGTCACCTGCGATGATTTCGTGCGCGCCATGGCCGATGCCAACGGCATGAACCTCGCCCAGTTCATGCGCTGGTACGACCAGGCGGGCACGCCCGTGCTGGACGTCTCGGACCATTACGACCCGGCGAGCCGGCGCTACGCCCTCACGGTGAAGCAGTCCTGCCCGCCCACGCCCGGCCAGCCGGAGAAGCTGCCGTTCCACATTCCCCTGGCAGTGGGACTGCTGGATCGGGACGGCAAAGACATTCAGCTCCGGCTCGAGGGCGAGCCCCCCGCGCCCCGCTCCCCGGACGGCACCACCCGGGTGCTCCCCCTCACCCGGCCCGAACACCGCTTCGTCTTCGTGGACGTGCCTGAGAGACCGGTGCCCTCCCTCGCCCGAGGCTTCTCCGCGCCGGTCGACGTGCGCTACCCCTATAGCAGGGAGGCCCTCGCCCATCTCATTGCTCACGACACGGATCCCTTCAACCGCTGGGACGCGGGCCAGCGCCTGGCCACCGATCTCATCCTCCAGGGCATCGAAGCGCTGAAGGCCGGCCGCGAGCCGGCGGTGCCGGAGGCCTTTGTCCGAGCCATGGCCCGGCAGCTCCAGGGAGAAGACGGACACGGACCCCGGGATCCGGCCTTCGCCGCGGAAGCCCTGTCGCTCCCCGAAGAGAGCTTCATCGCCGAGCGCATGGAGGTGGTGGACCCGGACGCGATCCACGGCGTGCGCACGGGCCTCGCCCGCGCCCTGGCCGAACGCCTGCACGGCGAGTTCATGCACGCCTACCGCGCCCAGGCGGTGCCGGGCCCGTACCGCCCGGACCCGGCTTCCGCCGGCAAGCGGGCGCTGCGCAATTTGTGCCTCGCCTATCTGGCCGAGACCGAGGACCCGGAGGCGCTGCGCCTCGCCTTCGTCCAGTTCGAAACCGCCGACAACATGACCGACGCCCTGGCGGCGCTTTCCATCCTCGCCCACTTCGACTGCCCCGAGCGGGAGCGGGCGCTGGAAGCGTTCTACGCCCGGTGGAAGGATGAGCCCCTGGTGGTGGACAAGTGGCTGCGGGTGCAGGCCGTCTCCCGCCTTCCGGGGACGCTGGAGAACGTCAAGCGCCTCACCGAGCACCCGGCCTTCTCCCTGCGGAACCCGAACAAGGTGTACGCCCTGATCGGGGCGTTCAGCATGGGCAACCACGTGCGCTTCCACGCCGCCGACGGCAGCGGCTACCAGTTCCTCGCCGACCAGGTGATCGTCCTGGACAAGCTCAATCCCCAGGTGGCGGCGCGCCTCGCCCGGGCGTTCGACCGCTGGCAGAAGTTCGATGAAGGGCGCAAGGCCCATGCCCGGGCAGCCCTGGAGCGCATCCGGGACACGGCGGGCCTCTCCAAGGACGTGGCCGAGATCGTCACCAAGGCGCTGGGCGACTAGCCTGGATTCCAGAACCCCGGAAATGGCCTCCTCGACCGGCGCTTCCAGGGCGGCCGCTCGGCTCGCCGGCCTCGGCCTCGGGCTGGCCCTCGCCGCCGCGACGGTGGGGCTCGCTTCCGGGATCGGCCACCGTCTCGGAGGGTGGCACTACGCGACCGGCATCCCCATGCTGCGCTGGGCCTTCTGGATCGCCCTGGCGGCGATCGTGCCCGCGGCGCTCGCCCTCGTCGTGGCACGCGCCGGGCGGGTCGTTCCGATGGCGCTGCTGGGCCTCGCCGTCGCCGCCGTCACCGCCTATCTTCCCTGGAGCCACTGGCGCCTCGCTCGAAGCGTTCCCCCGATCCACGACATCACCACCGACACCGAGCACCCGCCGGCCTTCGTCGCCACGGCCGCCCTGCGCAAGCCCGGCGACCATTCCCCCGCCTACGCCGGGCCCGCCGCCGCCGAGCAGCAGCGGCAAGCCTATCCCGACATCGCGCCCCTCATCGTGAAGGCGTCCAAGGAGGACGCGTTCGACGCCGCCCGCTCGGTCCTGGCGGCGATGGGGCTGGAGATCATCGATGCCGACCCGTCGGAAGGGCGCTTGGAGGCCACGGACACGAGCCTGCTCTTCGGCTTCAAGGACGACCTGGTGGTTCGCGTGACCGGCACCGCCGAAGGCACCCGCATCGACGCGCGCTCCCAGTCCCGGGTGGGGCGAAGCGACTTGGGCGTCAACGCCAAGCGAGTCCGCACCTTTCTTCGGGAGCTCGCCTCCCGCCTGGAAGCGGAGCGGCGAGCGCCTGGCTGATCCGCCGCTTCACCGATCCCGAGAGGCGTTCCTTCTGGGGATGGAAAAGCCTTCCGACTGCCCCCAAAATCGCGTCATCTCAGGACCTGTCGAAATCCATGCGCGAAGAAGAAACGGCCACCCACCGGGCGAGGGAGCGATACGGCCACTCCATCGCCTTCGCCGAGGCGCTGAAAGTCTGGGCCCGGGTCGCCGCCCTGAGCTTCGGCGGGCCCGCGGGCCAGATCGCGGTCATGCACCGCATCCTGGTGGAAGAGAAGAAATGGGTGAGCGAAAGCCGCTTTCTCCACGCCCTCAATTACTGCATGCTGCTGCCCGGCCCGGAGGCGCAGCAGCTCGCCACCTACATCGGCTGGCTGCTACACGGGACCGCCGGGGGCCTGGTCGCCGGGACCCTCTTCGTGCTGCCGGGTTTCCTCAGCATCCTGGCCTTGAGCGTCCTCTACGCCGGGTTCCAGGAGTTGACCGTGGTCCAGGCGGTGTTCTTCGGCATCAAGGCGGCGGTGCTGGCCGTGGTGGTGGAGGCGGTGCTGCGCATCGGCAAGCGGGCGCTCAAGACCGCGCCCATGGTCCTGCTCGCCGCGGCGGCGTTCATCGCGATCTTTTTCTTCGACATGCCCTTCCCCGCCATCATCCTGGCCGCCGCCGCCATCGGCTTCCTCGGCGGACGCCTGGACCCCCGGCGCTTCGTGGTCATCAAGGGGCATGAGCCGGCCGGCGGAGATGAACCCGCCGTGGACGCCCTGCTGGCCGAGGGCCGCCCTAGCCACACCCGCCCTTCCCTCGCCCGGGCGGTCAAGGTGGCCGCCGTGTGGCTTAGCCTGTGGTTTGCGCCTTTGATCGCCCTCGGCGCCACGCTGGGATCGGGCAACGTCTTCACCCAGATCGGGATCTTCTTCAGCAAGCTCGCGGTGGTCACCTTCGGCGGCGCCTACGCGGTGCTCGCCTACATGGCCCAGGAAGCAGTGGAGCGCTACGGCTGGCTCGCCCCCGGCGAGATGCTGGACGGCCTCGGCATGGCGGAGACCACCCCGGGCCCCCTGATCCAGGTGGTGCAGTTCGTAGCCTTCATGGGCGCCTTCCGCGACCCCGGTGCCCTGGACCCCTACAGCGCCGGCATTCTCGCCTCGGTGCTCGCCACCTGGGTCACCTTCGTGCCCTGCTTCCTCTGGATCTTTCTGGGGGCGCCCTACGTGGAGTCCCTGCGCGGGAGCGGCGCCTTGAGCGCCGCCCTCTCCGGCATCACCGCGGCGGTGGTGGGCGTGGTGCTGAACCTGGCCGTGTGGTTCGCCCTCCACGTAAGCTTCGGGGAGATCGAAGAGATGCACGCCTATGGAATAAAGCTGCTGGTGCCGGCGCTCGACACCGTCAACGTCCCGAGCGTGCTCCTCACCCTCGCAGCCTTCGCCGCCCTGATGCGCTTCAAAGCGGGGATGATCCCGGTGATCGGCGGAGCCGCCGCCCTGGGCGCCGCCTATTACCTGCTGGCCTGAGGGCTAACGCCCTTTCGGGGCGTTAGCCCCGAAAGGGCCGCCGGAAGCTTCCGGTCAGACCGGGATCCAGTGGCCGAGCCGCCGGGCCTTGGCTCGTAGGTAACGGTGGTTGTGGGGATTGGTCCCGGCCACCAGGGGCCGGCGGGAGGCGACCTGGATGCCGAGGGCTTCCAGCGCCGCCACCTTGCGCGGGTTGTTGGTCATGAGGTGCACCGCCCCCACGCCCAGGTGCTCGAAGATGGGCTTCACCGCGTCGTAACGGCGTTCGTCCTCGCCAAAGCCCAGGTGCCGGTTCGCCTCTACCGTGTCCATGCCCTCGTCCTGAAGGCGGTAGGCGCGGATCTTGTTGAGGAGCCCGATGCCGCGCCCTTCCTGGCGCAGGTACACCAGCACGCCCCGGCCCTTGGCGGCGATGCGCTTCATCGCCGTCTCGAGCTGGGCGCCGCAGTCGCAGCGGCGGCTGAAAAGGGCGTCCCCGGTCAGGCATTCCGAGTGCACCCGGGCGAGCACCGGCTCCCCGCCCGCCACGTCTCCCAGGGTGAGGGCCACGTGCTCCCGGCCGCCGGCCCGGTCGATGAAACCGTGCAGGCGGAAGGTGGCCCAGGGAGTGGGCAGGTCGCTCGACTCCACGTATTCGACCGAAAGCTCCCGCTCTCCGGCGGGCACCAGAGGGATTACGTTAGTCATGGCTGTTGTTTCCCTTCGCCGCGATGGAGCGCTTTGCCCCGCAAAGATAAGGGCATTGCCCCCGCAAATGCCAGAAAATTCTTTTCATTGGGCCATTTAATCCCGTTGAAGGACGGAAAGCCAGCCCATCTCCCCCGGCGACTCAGGGCCCGCGCCCCCGGGCTTTCTCCTGGACCCGCCGGTCGAAGCGCTCCACGTTGACCACCACCCGCTCGTGGATGCCCTCCCCGATCAGCTCCCGCTCGTCCTCGGCGCGCACGCGAAAGGTCAACCGGCGCCCGTCCACCCGCAGGAGCACCGCCTCAGCCCGCACCCGCATGCCCACCGGGGTGGCGGCCACGTGGGACACTTCCAGGCGCGTGCCCAGGCTCTGGTGGCCAGCCGGCAAGTAGGCTTCCACTGCGGCGAGGGCCGCCGCCTCCATCAGGTTCACCATCACCGGGGTGGCCAGGACGGGGATCTTGCCGCTGCCCACGTGGGGCGCGGTGTGCTCGGGTCCCACCACCACTTCGTGGCTCCCCGCCATGCCCGGCTCGAGCTGCAAAGTCAGTCCCATGAAATCCCCCCTTGTTATGTGCGCGCCGCGAGGACCGAAGCCGCCTGGCGCACCAGCGCCACCACCAGGCGGTAAAGCACCACCGCGTTCAGAAGATGCCAGAGAAAATGGGTCCCCACCGGCCATCCCTCGCACACCCACAAGTCCCCGGTGCGCAACGCCAGGGACAGGGTGAAGAGGGCCCAGGTCAAGGCGAAATCCCGCCCGAGGGGCGAGTCCCGGAGGCCCAGCCAGGCCACCAGGATGCCCAGGGTCGCCCAGGCGGGCCCGTAGAAGATGGAGCCGTTCAGGAAGTCCGGAGGGAAAAGCCCCCGCAGGCCGAAGTTGGCCGCCTGGAACAGCCCGAACCAGAAGAGGACCCAGGGTAGCGGAAGGGCCCCGACCCGGTGGAGGAAGCTCGGCAGGAACACGCTGATGAAGAGTAGGATCGGGATCTCGTCGGCCAGCGCCGCCCAGCGGGTGGCCAGTAGATGCCACAGGGTGCTCCCCACCCCGATGGCGACGACCAGGGCGATCAGGAGCGCCAGGTCCCAGCCGTTGCGAAGGCTTAGGCCCGGGGTTTCCCTGAAGCGCCGGACCGCGGCGGCCGCCGCCAGGAAAAAGGCCCCGTTGCTCAAGGTGTTCGCCGGCTCCTGCCACCAGCCCGGACCCGCGCGCTCACAGTAGGCGTCGATCAGCTCGTTCATGGAGGGAGAGGCTCCTCTGGCGAGCCGCCAGTGTGCCCGAACGCTCCCGCCGCAGCCAAGATGGCACAAAAAAGCCCGGCCGCGCCGGGCTTCTTGGAGTAAACGGAAATCAACTCACCTTGATGGTGCGCTTGCGGGACTTCTCCACCTTGGGCAGCGTGATCTCCAGGATACCGTCGGCCAGGGTGGCTTTGGCCTTGGACTCATCCACCGCGGCCGGAAGCGGGAGGGTGCGGGAGAAGGCGCCGTAGGCCATCTCGGACCGGTAGTAGTCGCCTTTTTCTTCCTTCTCTTCCCGCTTCACTTCGCCCTTCAGGGTGATGAGATCCCCGTCGATGGTGATTTCCACGTCCTCTTTCTTCACGCCTGGCATTTCGGCCCTGACCACCACTTCCTCGTCCCGGTCGATCACGTCCACCCGGGGCACTCGCCCTTCAAAGGGGAGTTCCGCCGGAAGCGCCCGCTCCCACCGGAACGGACGGAGCCAACCCCGCCCAAGGAACTCTTCGAAGAGCCGGTCGATGTCCTCGAACGGGGTTAGCGCCCGGGTCACGCCACGCCCCCGGGTCACGGGTACGTCTTTCCTGGTGTTCTCAGCCATAAAAACCTCCATTCGAAATCCGATCTGGTCAACGAATGCTTGATCCATTCGTTATGTAATATAGTGGCGCTCGGCGCGCCATCAAGCGGGCCGGGTTCGGATCACCCGCATCACGCGAGTCGGAAACCGGAGAGGGCGTTTTGATCCGGGCCGGCGCCCATGGGTGCGGGTCAACCGGCCGGCGCCTCCCGGCGCTCGCTGGTGGCCAGGTCGCCGCCGATGGCCGCCCGCAGGGCATCGTCCACCGTCTCGAGCCACACGAAGGTGAGACGCTTGCGGGCGTCCTCGGGAATTTCCTCCAGGTCGCGCTTGTTGCGCGCGGGCAGCAGCACCGTGGTGATGCCCGCCCGCAGCGCCGCCAGCACCTTCTCCTTGATGCCGCCCACCGGCAACACCAGCCCGCGCAGGGAGATCTCCCCGGTCATGGCCACGTCGTTCCTCACCGGCTTGTCGCATAAGAGGGAGACCAGGGCGGTGAAAATGGCCACCCCCGCCGAAGGCCCGTCCTTGGGCGTCGCCCCCGCCGGCACGTGGATGTGGATGTCCTGCTTTTCCAGGCTCTCGGGCGCGACGCACGGCACCCGCGCCTTGGCCAGAGACAGGGCCGTCTGGGCGCTTTCCTTCATCACGTCGCCGAGCTGGCCGGTGAGGATCAGCTTGCCGGAGCCCGCCACCTTGGACGCCTCGATGAACAGGATGTCGCCCCCCACCGGCGTCCAGGCCAAGCCCGTGGCCACCCCGGGCACCGAGACCCGCATGGCCACTTCGTTTTCGAACTTGCGCGGCCCGAGGATGGCGGGCAGGTCGTCCACGTCGATGCGGGCGCGCTCGATGGTCCCCTCGGCGATGCGCATGGCCACGTTGCGGAACACGGCGCCGATCTCCCGCTCCAGGTTGCGCACCCCCGCCTCCCGGGTATAGTCGGTGATGATGGCGCGGATCGCCGCCCCGGTGATCTCGCACTGCTCGGGCTTGAGCCCGTTCGCTTCGAGCTGGCGCTTAACCAGGTAGCGGAGCGCGATCTGCAGCTTCTCCTCCTCCGTGTAGCCGGGGATCTGGATGATCTCCATGCGGTCCCGCAGGGGCCCGGGAATGGTGTCCAGCACGTTGGCCGTGCAGATGAACAGCACCCGGGACAGATCGAAGGGCACCCCCAGGTAGTTGTCCCGGAAGGTGGCGTTCTGCTCCGGGTCCAGCACCTCCAGCAGCGCGGAGGCGGGATCGCCGTGGAAGCCGCCCGCCCCCAGCTTGTCCACCTCGTCCAGCATGAGCACGGGATTGCGCGTTCCCGCCTTGCGAATCGCCTGGATGATGTTGCCCGGCAGCGCTCCGATGTAGGTGCGCCGGTGGCCCCGGATCTCCGCCTCGTCGTGCACGCCGCCCAGGGAGATGCGCGCGAACTTGCGGTTGGTGGCCCGAGCGATGGACTGGCCCAGGGAGGTCTTGCCCACCCCCGGGGGGCCCACGAAGCACAGGATCGGGCTCTTGCCCGAGGGGTTGAGCTTCCTCACCGCCAGGTACTCCAGGATCCGCCGCTTGACTTTCTCCAGGCCGTAGTGGTCCTCCTCCAGGATGCGGCGGGCTTCGGCGATGTCGATGCGATCCTCCGTCTCCTTGGACCAGGGCAGCTCGATCAGCCAGTCCAGGTAGGTGCGGATCATGGGGTACTCGCCCGAGCCTTCGCTCATGCGCTGCAGGCGCTTCAGCTCCTTCTTCGCGTGGGTGGCCACCTCCTCGGGCATTTTGGCTTCTTCGATCGCCTTGGCCAGCTCCTCGAGCTCCGCGGTCTGCTCGTCGCCCTCGCCCAGCTCCTTCTGGATCGCACGCAACTGCTCCCGCAGCAGCACCTCCCGGTGACGCTCGTCCATGGCCTGCTTGGTCTGCTGGCTGATCTCCCTGGAGAGCTTCAACACCTCGATGCGGTGGGCCATGAGCTGGATCATCCGGTCGAGGCGCGCCTTCAGGTCGAAGGTTTCCAGCAGTTCCTGTTTCTCCTCGGGCTTCAAATCCATGAAGCCCGCCAGCAGGTCCGCCAGCGCCCCGGCCGAGGTGATGTTCTCCAGGGTATTGGCGAGTTCCGCCGGCACCTGAGGGAGCAGCTCCAGGATCTCCTTGGTCCGCTCCTTGAGCTGGAGCACCCGGGCCTCGATTTCCGCGCTCTGGGGCTCCTCTTCCTGGATGCGCTGGACGCGGGCCACCATGAAAGGCCAGCCTTCCAGGAACTGGAGCACCCGGAAGCGGCTTTCGCCCTGGGCCACGATGTGGTGGGTGCCGTCCGGCGTGGTGACGTAACGCAGCACGTTGGCCACCGTCCCCACCCAGTACAGATCCTCGGGCCCCGGCGTGTCGTTGGCCGCATCCCGCTGCAGCAGCAGCCCGATGGGCCGTTCGGAACGGGCCGCCTCCTGGGCGGCCGCCACGGATTTTTCCCGGCGCATGGAAATCGGCAGGATCACCCCCGGGAACAGCACCACGTTGCGCACCGGGATGAGGATCAGTGCGTCCTCGGGCAGCGGCTTCACGGGCTGCGCGGGCGCCCCCGCCGGCCTCTCCTGCAGTTCGCCCGCCGGGGCGCCGTTGACAAAAAGGCTTTGACGCTCGTTCGAACTCATGATGACTCCGTCGTCACGGCACTTTGCGCAGCAAAAGCCTGAGGCATCCGTCGCGAAGCTCTTGCCGTTCCAGTTGCAGGCGCCCCGCGACCAGCTCGATGCGGCGCTCGAAGCGGCCATAGGGAATCTCCAGGCGGTGGATCACCGCGCGGCGGGAGCCCGCCGGCAATGGCCGATGACCGACCACCCGCAGCATCGGCCCGTCGATCATGACCTCCACCGCCTCGGAAGGCACTCCGGGCAGCGCCACCAGGATGGTGACCAGGGCCCCGTCCTCCACGATGTCCACCGGCGGCTCCCAAGTGGGACGCCGGGCAAGGCCGCGCCCCAACTGGAAGAACCGGCGTTGCAGCCGGTCCGCCCGCTCCAGCAACTCGCAGGCCTCCGCCCACATCCACTCTGGCGTGTCGCGTATCGTCATCGGCGCCGTTTCCTGTCGAAGATGGCAGCGGAGCGTCCGGTGCCGCCGCCCGCACTTTCTGTCAACATGGGCACCGCGGGGCGGGTTTTCAATAGAGGCGAATCCGGCCCCTCCCGCAGCGCTGCTCAATCTCTGAAAACCAGACGCTTATACCCTTTCCATGGCCGCACCCCGGGATATCCGCGTCGGCTGCTGCGGCTTCTCCATGGCCCGGGCGGCCTACTTCCGCCGCTTCCGGGTGGTAGAAGTGCAGCAAACCTTCTACCAGCCGCCCCGGATCGGGACCCTGGAGCGCTGGCGGGCGGAGGCCGGCGCCGGGTTCGAGTTCACCCTCAAGGCCTGGCAGCTCATCACCCACGAGCCGGCGAGCCCTACCTACCGCCGCCTCAAATCCCCCATTCCCGAGGCGCTCAAGGACCGCTACGGCAGTTTTCGGCCGACGCAGGAAGTCATGGAAGCCTGGCGGGTGACGGCGGCCTGCGCCCGGGCGTTGCAGGCCCGGATTGTGGTCTTCCAGTGCCCGACCTCCTTCGGCCCCACGGAAGAGCGCATCGCCCACCTCATCCGCTTCTTCCGGGCGGCGCGGGCGGGCCACGAGGATCTCGTCTTTGCCTGGGAGCCCCGGGGACCGTGGCCCGAGGCCACGGTCGCCGGGCTCTGCCGCGACTTGGGTCTAGTCCACGTGGTGGATCCGTTCCAGGCCCTGCCCGCGGCGCCGGGCCTGCGCTATTACCGGCTCCACGGCATCGGTGGCTACCGCTACCGCTACACGGACGCGGACCTGAAGCGCCTGGCGGGGTGGTGCCGGGGCACTACCTACTGCCTGTTCAACAACATGACCATGGCCAAGGACGCGGCCCGCTTCGCGCGATTGTTAAAGAACCTCTGAGCGGCCGGCGTCCGGTCGCGGGTCCCGGCATCCTGGTCTACAATGGGGCAGGTGTCTGATTCTTAAAACAGGAGCGGGCCACCGTTCCATACTCCGGACGGAAGTCATGAAACGCAAGGTGGCGGTGGAGGAGCTTAAGTACGGCATGTTCGTGTGCGAGCTGGATCGGCCCTGGCTCGAGACACCTTTCCTATTCCAGGGTTTTCTTCTGGAAACGGAAGAGCAGCTCCAGATGCTCAAGCGCTACTGCCAGTACGTCTACGTGGACGTCATGCGCTCGGCCGAGCCCGGGACCGCCGGGCGCCCTCCCCAGAGCGTGGCTTTCGAGCGGGCGGCCGTGGCCGAGCCGTCCCCCCGCGCCGGGAGACCCCTCACCCTCTCCAGCACACCGTTCAAGACCGAACGCGGGTCCGGCATCCAGGCCGAGCTTGCCATCCCCCACGCCTCCCTGGCCGGGCTCCACCATCCCGGGCTGGGAGCGGTCACCTATTCGGACGCCGCCTGCGTCGAGGAAGAGGTCGCGCCCGCCCGGGAATCCACGGCGAACCTGGAGCGCCTAGTGGACGAGATCCATGTCCACCTCCTGGCGGAGCCCACCTTCGACCTCAAGCGGGTCCATTCCGCCATCCGGGAGATGGTGGACAGCATCGCCAGGAACCCCGACGCCCTGCTGCTCTTGAACCGGCTGAAGATCAAGGACACCAAGTCCTTCCAGCAGTCCATCTATACTGCCGCCCTCCTCATGGCCTTCGGCCGCCAGCTCGGCCTACCCAAGGAAGACCTGGTGGTGCTCGGGGAGGGGGGGCTGCTTTTCGACGTGGGCAAGATAAGGCTACCCCGGCAGGTGCTGGATCCCCAGCGCTCCCTCACCCCCGATGAGCTCAAGGAGTTCAAGAGCCACGTGGTGATCGGAGAACAGCTCCTCGGCGGCATGCGGGAGTTTCCCGAGGCCGCCCTCGCCATCGTGTCCCAGCACCACGAGCGGGAAAACGGCAGCGGCTATCCCCGTGGCCTGGTGGGCAACAAGATCTCCCTCTTCGGCAAGATGGCCGCCATCGTAGACTGTTACCAGAGCCTGTGCCAGGGCTACATGGGCGGCTCGCCCATGGCGTCCCACAGCGCCCTGCAGATGCTGCACGGGCTCGCGGGCAGCGCCTTCCATCCCGGCCTGGTGGAGCAGTTCATCCGCTGCATCGGCATCTACCCGGTGGGCACCCTGGTGGAGCTGCAGACGGGGGAAGTAGCCATCGTGTTCGCCCAGCACCGGGGCAGGAGCATGGAGCCGCGGGTCATGGTGGTGCTCGACGGCGCCAAGAAGCCCTATCCCAAGCCCTTCATCCTGGATCTGGCCGAGGGCCCCGCCGCGGCCTCGGGCGAGCCCTACCGCATCGTGAAGGGTCTGGAAGACGGAGCGCACGGCATTGACGCGCGGGAATACTATCTCTGATCCGATGGGAGCCGCCGATCCGCTAGAACCCCCCGCGACCCGGGCCCCCGGGCCGCGGGGCTGCGCGAGGGCCGGTTGATCCCGATCCCGCCGGCCAACGATCCCCAGGACGGGGCCTGGATCCGCAAGATCCACGCCTGCCTCGGCGGAGAGCTCCTTCCCACCCTGGAAGCGCTGATCGACGCAGCCACCACGCCCGCAGACCCGCCCTTCGATCCCGAGGAACGCGCCCGCTTCCGGGCCTTCGCCCTAGCCTACTTCCAGCATCTGGACCGGAGCGAGCCCGGCGACGAAATGGCGAGCGCCCTGGAAAGGACCTGGCACCAATACGGCGGCGCCGGCTTGAGCCTCGACTGGGTGCACCGGGCTTTCAACGCCTATCTGGCCGCCATGACCCGGGCCGCCCTCACCCGGCTGCCAGCGCCGGCGGAGGAGCGCGCCCAGGCCGCCCTGGCCCTGCAGCAGGCCGCACTGGCGAAGCTCGCCGCCGTGGCCCGGGCGGTACACGTTCCCGCCGCCGCGGCCCGGGCGATTGGCGAGGAAGCGCTGGCTGACCGGGTGGACTATCCCGCCTTTCTCGAGCGTTTGCGCTTTGAGATGGACGGCAAGGGTACCGAAGCGACCCTGGTGGCGGTGCTGGTGGCGGAGATCGACACCATCCGGGAGGTGGACAGCGTCATGGGCTATGCCTCCGGGGACCGGCTGGCGGAGGCCCTCCTCGAGCGGCTGCGCCGGGCCCTGCGCACCCGGGACGTGGTGGGCCGCATCGGCCGCAGCGACATGGGCTTCATCCTTCCCGGCATCCTCCACGAAGGCACGGCCACCCTGGCGGCCAACAAGATCCTGCGCGTCCTGGCCGAGCCTTTCCAGATGGAGGCCCGGCAGGTGGCGGTGGACGCCCGGGTCGGCATCACCCTGGGCACCCGGGGCTCCGTCACGGCGGAGGAGGCCCTGCGCCAGGCCTGCATCGCCGCGCGGGAAGCGCGGCGCAACCACGTGGGCTACACCGCCCACGCCGAGCTGGACGCGCTCGCGGGAGACTCTCCCCTCATCCTGCGCACCGATCTGCGGGAGGCGATCGAGGAGAACGAGATCTTTCTATGCTTCCAGCCCCAGGTGGACCTACGCACCGGTCGCGTCGCGGGGGCGGAGGCCCTGCTCCGCTGGGTGCACAGCAAGCGCGGGCCGGTGCCGCCCAACGTGTTCGTGCGCATCGCCGAGCACGGGGGGCTCATCTCCTCCCTCACCACCTGGGTGCTGAACGCCGCCGCCCGACACTGCGCCAGTCTGGTGGGCGCGGGCCTCGACGTGCGCATGGCGGTCAACGTGTCCGCCTACGACCTGCTGGACACCGATTTCGCCGATTTCACCGCCCACGCCCTGGAGCTGTGGGGCGTGCCGCCGGAGCGGCTGGTGGTGGAAGTGACGGAGACCGCGGTCATGGAGGACCAGCAGCGGGCCTTCGAGATGCTGGTGCGGCTCAAGCAACTGGGAGTGCGGGTCTCCATGGACGACTTCGGCACGGGCTACTCGTCCATGGCCCGGTTGCGGCACCTGCCCATCGACGAGCTGAAAATCGACCTCTCCTTCGTGAAGGCGGTGCTGGACGGGGACAAGGACAAGAAGATCGTCAAGTCTATGATCGACCTGGGGCACGGGCTCGACATGGAAGTGGTGGCGGAAGGCGTGGAGAACCAGGACACCCTGGGCTGCCTGGCCGAGCTGGGGATCGACCTCGCCCAGGGCTACCTGATCTCCAAGCCCCTGTCGTTCGCCGACTTCGAGCGCTTCGTCCGCGCTTTCGACCCGGGGCAGTTTGCCGTGCGTCGGTCGAAGGAACCGCGCTAATCCCTTGCGGAGCTGGGCAGGTTCCAGAGCAGAAACAAAAACCCCGGGGGATGCCCGGGGTTTCGGCTACAACGTTTTTCCCGCGCTTCAGGCGGCCTGGATGTTGGACGCCTGCAGCCCCTTGGGGCCGCGGGTTACCTCGAAGCTCACCCGCTGGCCTTCCTTAAGGGTCTTGAAGCCCTGCCCTTGGATGGCGGAGAAATGGGCGAAGAGATCTTCGCCGCCGCCGTCGGGGGTGATGAAGCCGAAGCCTTTAGCGTCGTTGAACCACTTGACGATACCGGTTGCCATTTACAGTCCTTTTCAACAAATCAAACGAAAGCGGGCGATTCCCGCACCCTCGATGCCTGAATCGCAAGACTGCAAACCGCCAAACGGGTATCGCACAACTTGGAATCCGACAACGAGCCGCCTTTGTACGCGGTTTCCGGGCCGGAGTCAAATGTTTTTTTACGGGCGGCGGCAAACGCCTTCAAGCGGTCGTCGAGCCCGCCGCGAGCGCCCGGGCGAACAGCCGCCGCACGGTCTCCACGGTGTCTGCCTCCTCCGGCCGCTTGTCGGGCCGCAGCCGCTTCACTCGGGCGAAGCGCAGCGCCATCCCGGTCGGGTACTGGGGGCTCGCCTGGACCTCGTTGCATTCGATTTCCACCACCAGCTCCGGCTTCACGTACACGGTCCAGTCGTCCCGGGAGAGCTCCAGGGCGAGGAGCTTCTCCGTCTGCCAGTGCAGCATCTCGTCGCTCAGGCCCTTGAAGGTCTTGCCCAGCATGACGAAGGTGCCCGTCTCCGGGTCCCGGGCGGCGAGGTGCAGGTTGGAGAGCCAGCCCTGGCGCCGTCCGTGCCCCCACTCGGCGGCAATCACCACCAGGTCCAGGGTATGGGCCCGCTTCACCTTGAGCCAGGCGGCGCCCCGGCTGCCGGCCGCGTAGGGCGCATCCAGCGCCTTGGCCATGACTCCTTCATGGCCACGCGCCACCGCGGCGTCGAAAAACGCCTGGGCCTCGGACAGGTCGTTCGTGATAATCCGGGGTACCACCAGCCCGGCGGAAACGGCTTCCGCCAGGGCCTCGAAGCGGCTGCGGGCCGGCTGGTCGAGAAGGCTCTCCCCGTCGAGATAGAGGCAGTCGAAGAAAAAAACCGATAGGGGAAGCTGCCGGCGCATGGCCGCCACGTCCAGCTTGCGCCCAAAGCGGCGCATGGTCACCTGGAAGGGCTCGGGGGTGCCGTCGCGCCGCAAGGCAATGGCTTCCCCGTCCAGGATCAGCTCGCGGGCGGGAAGCGCCGCCACCGCTTCCGCCACTTCGGGCACGGAGCAGGTCACCTCGTTGAGGCGCCGCGTGAAGACCGCCACGTCCGCGCCCTGCTTGTGCACCTGGACCCGGGCGCCGTCCAGCTTCCACTCCAGGGCCGCCTGGCCCAACTGGGCCAGGGCGTCGCCCGCGTCCTCGGCGCTCCCCGCCAACATGGGCAGGACAGGATGAAACAGGCGCAGGGAGAACCGCTCGAGTCCCGCCGCGCCCTGGACGAGGGCGGCCACGGCTACCGCGCCGAGATCGCCAGCAAGCATCGCAGCGCGGCGCACCCCCGCCGGCGGAAGCCCCGCCGCCTGGGCCACCGCATCCATCATGACCCCTTCCAGGGCGCCCTGGCGCAGCTCGCCGGCAAGCAACCGGAGCAGGAACGCTTGCTCATCCCCGGTGGCCTGCCGAAGCAGGGTGCGCAGCCGCTCGCTTCGCTTGGCCGCCGAGCTCGGGCCGAAAAGGCCGGCGATCCCGGCCAGGGCCCGGTCCACATCAGTGAGGGTCAAGGTGGGCGAGGGCGCCGAAGGGCCGAGGGCCTGGCGCAGCGCCGCCGGGCCGATGCCGAGCTTTTTCTGGCGCGGCTCGCCGGAGAGAAAGGCCACGCCGATCGGCACCTCCTCGGGCGCAAGGCACTTCAAGCACTCGGCGAGCGCCTGCACCTTGGCGCTGCGGCTGGAGGTCGCGGCCACCCGGTTCGAGGCGGCCACCAGTTCCGCGAGCTGCATGGAACTCAGCCGATCGCGCCCCGCGCCGCCTGCAGGCAGGCCTCGATCACGGCCTGCGGGCGCTCGCGCTGGGGAAAATGCCCCACGCCGGGCAGCACTTCCCGGCGATAGCCGGCGGTGAAGAACCCCTCCTTACCCGCCGAGGTTTCCAGCAGGGTCGCCCCGTCCTCGGCCCCGTGGAGCATGAAGGTGGGGACCTGCACTTTTTCCGGCGTCGCGAGCCGCCGCTCCAGCGCCTCATGGTGGGGATCCCCCGGGGCATAGCCCCAGCGATGGCGGTAGGAGTGGAGGGTGACGTCGATCCAGTCCGGGTTGTCGAAGGAAACCGCCGTCGCCTCGAATTCTTCGTCGGTGAATCGCCAGGAAGGCGACCACAGGCGCCACAGGCGGCGGGTGAAGTCCTGGCGGTCCCGCTCCAGCGCCTCCCGCCCCCGCTCCAGGGCGAAGTACCAGTGATACCAGTACTGGCGTGCCTGGTCGAAGGACAGGACTTGATCGGGCGTATTGGTGCCGTAGCCCACGGAAAGAGTCACCAGGGCGCGGATGCGCTCGGGGATCAATACCGCCGCCACATAGGCGGCGCGGGCGCCCCAGTCGTGGCCTACCAGCACGAAATCGCGCAGCTCCAAGGTCTCGGCGAAGTCCACCACGTCCTGCCCCAGAGCCGAGATCTGGCCGCTGCGCATGACAGAGGCATTGCGGAAGCGGGTGGGCCCGAAGCCACGCAAATAGGGGCACAGGACCCGGTAGCCCTCCTCCGCCAGCCGGTCGGCCACGTAGCCCCAGGTGCGGACATCGTCCGGCCAGCCATGGAGCAGCAGGAAAGTGGCGGCGTCCCGCACGCCCCGCTCTTCATAGGCGATTCGAAGGGTGGGCGTAGTCACGGTTTTCGCGCTCATTCGATCCTCCTCGCCGGACTTTTTCGCGGCAAGCCACGGGGCGCGCGCCGCATCAACATGCGCAGCACCCAATACATGGCCGCGGCCGCCAGCAGATGCTTCAGGGTGTGGCCGCTCACCCCATAGCCCAGGGCGAAGATAGCATGATCATGCCACTCCGCCGCCAGCGCGGCCGCGTACAGCAGGAACGCCGCCCATAGGTCCCCGCGCCTCGTGTAGCGCGACGGCAACGCGGTAAGGGTGAGCGTCGCCGCGCACGCGGCGGCCTGGAACGCCAGGTAAGGAAGCACGTTCTCGGCCCCCAGCGCGGCGCTCGCGCGCCAGTAGGCGACCGTTCCTACCCCGAGGGCGACGATGAGTAGAAAGGCCGGCAGCACCGCCTTCGAATCGCTGCGATCCGCCAGGGCGGCGGCCACGAGGGCCGAGAAGACAAGCGTCATGGCGGCGCGGTCCCATGCCAGGGCGTCATCCGTCGGCGCCCAGTGATAATACGCCGAGCCCAGCCCCGTGAGCACGGCACCGGCAAAGAAGGCGAGATAAGGCCAATGGCCCCGCTCCTCCAGGAAGGCCAGGCGGCCCGGGCCACGAAGGAAGCGCAACCCGAGCCATCCCACCGCCAGGAAGCCCGCGTTGGAGACCACGTTGGCGAAGTTGGAAACGCCGAGAAACGCGCGGGCATCCGCGAAGGCGTGATACGCCTGGGGCTGGGGATATGCGGGCGCGAGCAGGGCCACGGCCACCACGAAGAGCCCCAGGACGGCCGCCACGCCAAAACAGGCCGCCCCGGAGAGGGTGCGGTCGCGCCGGCCGGCTCGGGCCGGAGTCTCCGGATAGGCCGATGCGGCGATGGGCCGATCCTCCTCGTCGAGATGGTTCCGCAGCCGTTCGGCGGCGGGGGTTGCCGTTCTTTCGCCGGCGCGGGCGAGCCCCTGCCTCCGCGCTCAACCGGCCCGGAAGGACCGATTCGATCAAGCGCATTTCGCCCATCGTCGCGTCGCCGCGCCTGTCTTCCGCCGGCTCAGTAGAGGACTTGCACGTTCTCGGGCGCAAGCCACGCTTCAAGCCCGGCGATGAGATCGTCCTCCAGCCGCACCCGCCACCCGTCTCCCAAGGGAAGGTCGCACTCGGCCACCCCGTTCACGTAGTGCACTACCACCGGGCAGGTGCCGTTGCGATAAGGCTCCAGCAGATCCCGCAGCTTGACCGGGTCGGAAGCGCCATTGCACACAAGCCGCACCGCCTTGGCGTAGCGGCTGCGGGCCTGGGCCAGGCTCATGAGCTTTTCCGCCGTCAGGCGTACGCCCCCGCTGAACTCGTCGTAGACTACCTTGGCTTCCACCACCGCCAGGGCCTCTTCCCGCAGCCAGGCGCGGTGCTGCTCGAAGAGCTCCGAAAACGCCACCACCTCCACCTTGGCGCTGCCGTCGTCCAGCACGATGACCCCCATGCGGCCGCGCCGGGTGGGCTGGATGCGCAGGCTGTAGATCATGCCGGCCACCAGCACGCTACTCTGGGAGGGTTGCAGCTCGGCCAGGCGGGTCTTCACGAAGGCGGAGACTTCCCGGGCGTAGGCGTTAAACGGATGGCCCGAGAGGTAGAAGCCCAGAGCGAGCTTTTCGTTTTGCAGCCGCTCGGCCTCGCTCCACCGGGGGCAGTCGATCAGCTCCGGCGGGTGCTCGGCCCCCTCCCCCGCGTCGAAGAGGCTCACCTGGGAGGAAGCGAGGTCCCGCCGCTCCGCCTCTTCTAGGGCAATGCCCACCGAGGCGAGCAGGCTCGCCCGATGCTCGTTCACCGAGTCGAAGGCGCCGGCGCGCACCAGCGATTCCACCACGCGCCGGTTCACCAGGCGCTTGTCCACCCGCCGGCAGAAGTCGAACAGGCTGCGGAACGGCCCGCCCTCGGCCCGGGCGGCGAGGATGCACTCGATGGCCGCCTGGCCCGTGCCCTTGATGGCGCCGAGGCCGTAGCGGAGGGTGCGCTCGTCCACCGGGACGAAGCGGTAGCCGCTCTGGTTCACGTCCGGCGCGAGCACGGTGAGTCCGTTCTGCCTGGCGTCCTCGTAGAGCTGCTCCACCTTGTCGGTGTCATCCATCACCGCGGAGAGGTTCGCCGCCATGAAAGCCGCCGGATGGTGAGCCTTCATGTACGCCGTCTGGTAGGCCACCAGGGCGTAGGCGGCGGCGTGGGACTTGTTGAAGCCGTAGCCCGCGAACTTCTCCATGAGATCGAAGAGCTGGGTCGCCTTGTCCCGGCGCACTCCGTTCTTCTGCGCGCCGGCGACGAAGATCTCCCGGTGCCTCGCCATCTCCTCGGGCTTCTTCTTGCCCATGGCCCGCCGCAGCAGATCCGCGCCGCCCAGGGTGTAGCCGCCGATCACCTGGGCGATCTGCATCACCTGCTCCTGGTACACCATGATCCCGTAGGTGGGGCCTAGGATCGGCTCCAGCCTCGGGTCCAGGTATTCCACCGCCTTGCGCCCGTGCTTGCGCTCGATAAACTCCGGGATGAGATCCATGGGACCCGGGCGGTAGAGCGCCACTAGGGCGATCAAGTCCTCGAAGCGGTCGGGCCGGGCCCGCTTCAACAGATCCCGCATGCCACGGGATTCGAACTGGAACACCGCGGTGGTGTTGGCGCTGGAGAAGATCCTGTAGGTGTCCGGGTCGCCCAGGGGCAGGGACTCCAGGGACAGGGGGGAGGCGGGGTCGAGCTCGCGCACGTAGCGCAGCGTCCAGTCGAGAATGGTGAGGGTGGTCAGGCCGAGGAAGTCGAACTTCACCAGCCCGATCTTCTCCACGTCGTCCTTGTCCAGCTGAGAGACCACGCTCTGGGAGCCCTGAGCCGCGTACAGGGGGCAGAAATCGGTGAGCCGCCCCGGGGCGATCAGCACGCCCCCCGCGTGCATGCCCACGTTGCGTGTCAGGCCCTCCAGCCGCTCGGCCAGCGCGAGCAACTCCTGCACCTCTTCCTCGTTCTTCTCCCGCTCGGCAAGCAGGGGCTCCGCCTGCCGCGCCTCGGCAAGGGTGATGTGCTTGCCCGGCTGGAAAGGGATCAGCTTCGCTAACTGGTCGCAAAAGTTGTACCCCAGGTCCAGCACCCGCCCCACGTCCCGCACCACGGCCCGCGCCGCCATGGTGCCGAAAGTGGCGATCTGGGAGACGCTCTCGTGACCGTATTTCTCCCGCACGTACTCGATCACCCGGTCGCGCCCGTCCTGGCAGAAGTCGATGTCGAAGTCGGGCATGGACACCCGTTCCGGGTTCAGGAAGCGCTCGAACAGCAGGTCGTAGCGGATGGGATCCAGGTCGGTGATGCCCAGGGAGTAGGCCACGAGAGAGCCCGCGCCGGAGCCACGCCCCGGCCCCACCGGCACGCCGTTCGACTTCGCCCAGTTGATGAAGTCGGCCACGATCAGGAAGTAGCCGGAGAAGCCCATCTGCTGGATGGTCTCGATCTCAAAGGCGAGCCGCTCCCGGTAGCGGGGCGCCGCCCGTTCGCGCTCTTCCGCGTCGGGGAAAAGCCGGGTGAGCCGGCGCTCGAGGCCCGCCCGCGCCTCCCGCTCCAGGTATTCGTCCAGGGACGCACCCTCGGGCGTGGGGAAGCGGGGGAGTTTCGCCTTGCCCAGCTCGATTTCCAGGTTGCAGCGCCGGGCGATTTCCACGCTGTTGGCGAGCGCTTCCGGCAGGTCGGCGAAGAGGGCCCCCATCTCCGCCTGGGTCTTGAAGTACTGTTCGGGGGTGAAGGCCTTGGGCCGGCGCTGGTCGGACAGGATGTAGCCACCGGCGATGCACACCCGCGCCTCGTGGGCGCGGAAGTCCCCGGGCGCCAAGAACTGGACCGGGTGGGTCGCCACGACCGGCAGTCCCAGGCGGGCGGCTAGGGCCGCGGCGGCCCTGGTGCAGCTTTCGGCGTTGGGCGTGCCGTCCCGCTGGAGCTCCAGGTAGAAGCGGGCGGGGAAAAGCCGGGCGTAGTCCAGGCAAAGCGAGCGGGCCCGCTCGGCGTCACCCCGGGCCAGGGCCGCGCCCACATCGCCGTGGTGAGCGCCGGAGAGCAGGATCAGCCCTTCGGTGCCCTCCTCTTCGAACCACCCTTTCCTGATCTCGGGCCGACCCCGGTGCTGGTTTTCCAGGTAGGCCCGGGTCAACAGCCGCGACAGCCGCAGGTAGCCTTCCCGGGACTGACACAGGAGCAGGATCCGGTGGGCGTTGGCCCGGTCGGCCTCGTTGGTGAGCCACAGGTCGCAGCCGATGACCGGCTTCACCCCCTGGCCGCGGGCGGCCTCGTAGAACTTCACCATGCCGAACACGTTGGCGAGATCGGTGAGGGCCAGCGCCGGCATGCGATCTTCCCGGGCCCGGCGCACCGCGTCCTCGATCCGCACGATGCCGTCCACGATGGAGTATTCGCTGTGGAGCCTCAGGTGGACGAAAGCGGGATCGGGCATGGCGCTACAATGGCGCGCGCTTCGAAGTCGGGTGCGTGCCCCCAACGGCAGCACGCGGTGAAATTCTACCTCAGGCGGCAACACCCCTTGAACCGAATCGATCTGGACACGCGCGCCGGGGTTCCTGAAGGTTCCTTACGCCAGCATTTCGAAGGCAACGTGGCGGTGGCCGCGCCGGAGGCGGTACACGCCGAAGTCCTTGCGATCGATGGTGAAAATCCTCTGTAACCGGAGCTGCTCGGCAGCAACGACCAGGGACGCGTCGGCCAGGTCCATCGGCACGTCGCGGTAGCGGATCATCAGCTCGAACGCGCGCCCGAGCGTGGGCTCGTCGAGGAACCAGACGCTTAAGCCCCCGCCGGCGACGAAATCCATCAGGCGTTGCGCTCCATTGCTCCCCGGAGCGAGCAAATGGAACGCCTCCGCGAGACCGGCGTCGTGGTGCAAAGCGGCTCGTTCACGCGCTTGAGCCGATCCACGCACCTGCCGTGCCACTCGTCGGCCGGATCGAACAACGCAACCAGCGGGCCTATATCGACGAGGATCACCCGGCAACCGCGGGTCAAGGGTCTTTCTGGTCCGGGTGTTGGCCAAACCGGGGGGCTCGGGATGGAACGCGCCCCGTTGCCCGGATAGCTTCTTGCGATGTTTGCGCCGGATCACCTCCGCGACGGCGTGCTTCGCGTCCGCGGCGGCGGCCCGGGACCAGCCGCCGGCGCCTAGGTCCAAGCGCCGGTAGACTTCGTAGGGCCGGAGGGAGCCCTCGTGCCGAGCGTGTTTCTCGTATGCCTCCAAACCGCGCTTGAGCACTTCGGAGATGGAGAGGCCGGTCGCCTTGCGCAGTCTGGAGAGGGTTCTCTCGGCGTCTTCGTCGAGCCTTACCGTGCGGGTGCCCATTGGTCTTGCCCGCCGATGCGCGTCTTTGTAATACGGAATGTAATACGAAATATTCCGGGTCAACGCGCTGCCCGCCTTGCCCCGGTTCCCTGGTGCGACGCGCCGGCGGTCCCCGTTCTTGCGGCAGGCGCTGCCCTATAATGCTCCCCAACGACCCTGCTGCTCCTTCCCCGATGGGATCCGCCCGCCTCCTGCTCCTGGCCGCCCTCGCGTTCACCCCCGCCGCGGCCCAGGTCTACAAGTCCACCCTGCCCGACGGCCGGGTGGTCTACGGGGACAAGCCCGCGCCGGGGGCGCGGAAGGTGGAGCAGATGGCGCCGGCGCCCCAGCCTTCGGAAGCGGAACGGCAAGCTGGCGAAGCGCAGCGGCAAAAGGCCCTGGAGCGGGCCGAGCAGACCGCCGCGCGGCTGCGCGAGCGAGAGCGTGAGCGGGCGGCCGCCGAGGAAGAAGTGCGCCGGGCGGAAGCGGCCCTCGAGGAGGCGCGGCAGGCCCGGGAGGCGGGGCGTGCGCCGCTCCCAGGGGAGTACCTGGGCACGGCGGGTGGCGGAATGCGTCCCACCGAGGTCTACCAGGCCCGACAGCGGGCCCTGGAGGAAGCCGTCTCCGCTGCCGAGGCGCAGCTCGCCCGGGCCCGCCAGGCGCTGGAGGCGCTGCGCTGAGGGCGATGCGCTCCGGTAAACCGAGCCGGTCCAGCTTCCTGACGATCCGCGGCGTGCGCTACCACGTGCGCCGTTGGGGGCCGCCCGATGGGCCCCCGCTCTTTCTGTTGCACGGCTGGATGGACGTCTCGGCCTCCTTCCAGTTTCTGGTGGATGCCCTCGAAGGGCCCTGGCAGTGCATCGCCCCCGACTGGCGCGGCTTCGGGCTCTCCGGCTGGAACGAAGAGGGCTACTGGTTCCCCGATTACCTGGCGGACCTGGACGCCCTGCTCGATCTTTGCCCCGGCCGGGGGCTCGTTCCGCTGGTAGGCCACAGCATGGGCGGCAACATCGCCTGTCTCTACGCCGGGGTGCGGCCCGAACGGGTGAGCCGCGTGGTGTCCCTGGAAGGCTTCGGGCTCCCCGCCACCCGCCCGGAAGAGGCCCCCGAACGCTACCGGCGCTGGCTGGATGAGCTGAAGACCCCTGCGGCCTTCTCCGACTATCCTTCGCTGGAGGCGGTGGCCGCGCGGCTGCGGAAAAACAATCCGCGCCTCACCGAAGACCAGGCCCGGTTCCTCGCCCCCCACTGGGCCGCGCCCGGCCCCGACGGCCGGGCGCGGCTGCGCAGCGACCCCCAGCATAAGCGGGTGAACCCGGTCCTCTACCGGCTGGAGGAGGCGATGGCCTGCTGGCGCGGGATCGAGGCGCCGGTGCTGTGGGTGCTGGGGGAGGAGTCCGCCCTCGCCCGCCGGCGCCGGGAAGCCCCGGAAGAGTTCGACCAGCGCAGCGCCGCCATCCGCCGGCTGCGGGTGGAGACCCTGGCGGGTGCCGGCCATATGATGCACCATGACCAGCCCCGCGCCCTGGCGCGGCTGGTCGAAGCGTTTTTAATGGAGTCCTGATATGGCCGTTGCGACGCCGAGGGTCCTGGACTGGTACTTCGACTACGTCTCGCCCTTTTCCTACCTGCAGCTCGAAGCGTTCCACCGCCTGCCTGCCGGCGTGACCGTGCGGCCGCGGCCGATCCTCTTCGCCGGGCTCCTGGACGCATGGGGGCACAAGGGGCCGGCCGAGATCCCGGAGAAGCGCAAGTTCACCTACCGCTTCGCGGTATGGACCGCGGACAAGTACGGCATCCCCTTGAAGTTTCCGCCGGCCCACCCGTTCAACCCCCTCAAGCCCCTGCGCCTCACGGTGGCCCTCGGCGACCAGCCGGCAGTGGTCCGCCACATCTTCCGCTTCATCTGGCGGGAAGGCCGGCTGGTGGAAGATCCCAAGGAGTGGGCGCGGCTCGCCGCGGAGCTGGGCGCGCCGGACGCGGACGCGAAGATCGCCCAGCCCTGGGTCAAGGAGCGGCTGAAAGCGAACGGCGAGGAGGCCGTCGGCCGCGGCGTTTTCGGCGTGCCCACCTTCTGGGTCGAGGCAGAGTTGTTCTGGGGCTTCGACGCCACCGATTTCCTGCTCACCTTCCTGGAGAACCCGGGTCTCTTGCGCGAAGGCGAGCTGGCCCGCGTCTCCAGCCTTCCCGCCGCCACCCAGCGCAAGGGCCACCCATGAGGCTGCCGTCCCGGCGGCCTTGCCGGGCCTGGGCGCCCGGGGCACGCCTTCTGGACAAAGGGGGGCGCTTGGGCTAGATTCCTCTGCGGCCCGGAAGGAATCACAACGATTACAAGGCCTAACGTTTTCCATCCCAAACGCCATCGAGAGGAGAGAACAACATGAAACTCAGAAGCCGCATCGCCACCGCGGCCGCCGTCGTCGTCGCCCTCGTCGCGGCGCCGGCCCTGGCCGCCGAGCTCACCGGCACGATGAAGAAGATCAAGGACACCGGCGCCATCGTGATCGGCCACCGGGAGGCGTCAATCCCGTTCTCCTATCTGGACGACCAGCAGCGGCCCATCGGCTACTCCATGGACATCTGCGCTCGCATCGTGGAGGCGGTGAAGAAAGAGCTCAACATGCCCAATCTCCAGGTGCGGTACAACCCGGTGACGCCCCAGACGCGCATCCCCCTCATGGCCAACGGCACCATCGACCTGGAGTGCGGCTCCACCACCAACACCGTGGAGCGCCAGAAACAGGTGGGCTTCGCCGTGACCACCTTCATCACCGGCACCAAGCTGCTGGTGAAGAAGGACTCCGGGATCAAGAGCATCGACGACCTGAAGGGCAAGACCGTGGTGGTGACCCAGGGGACCACCAACGAGCGGGCGGTGAAGCAGATCAACGACGAGAAGAATCTGGGCATCCGCTTTCTTCACGCCAAGGACCACGCCGAGTCGTTCCTGACCGTGGAGACGGGCCGGGCGGTGGCCTTCCCCATGGATCACATTCTGCTCTACGGTCTGATCGCCAACTCCAAGAACCCGGCCGAGTGGGACGTGGTGGGCGACTTCCTGTCCTTCGATCCCTACGCCGTCATGCTACGCAAGGACGACCCCCAGTGGAAGAAGTTCGTCGACGCCGTGATCATCGGCCTGATGAAGAGCGGCGAGCTGGAGAAGCTCTACAATAAGTGGTTCCTGTCGCCGATTCCGCCCAAGAACGTGACGCTCAACGTGCCCATGACCCCGCAGCTCGTGGAGCAGTTCAAGAACCCCAACGACAAGGGCGCGTAAAGCGCGCAGTCAGCCTGGGGAGGGGCATCCGGCCCCTCCCCGTCGTTTCAAGCCCGCGCAATGCAGTACAACTGGAACTGGGGCATTTTCTTCCAGCCCGCCTTTTCCGGGGGCGGAACCTACCTGGACTGGATCCTTTCCGGGCTCAAGTGGACCGTCCTGGTGTCCCTGGCGGCCTGGGCGATCGCCTTCAGCCTGGGCTCGGTCATCGGCGTCCTGCGCACGACACCCGTCAAGCCGCTGCGCGCGATTGCCACCTGGTACGTGGAGCTGTTCCGCAACGTGCCGCTGCTGGTGCAGATGTTCCTGTGGTTCTTCGTAGTGCCGGAGCTCCTGCCCAAGGCCTGGGGCGATTGGCTCAAGCAGGAACTACCCCTGCCCGCCTTCTGGACCGCGGTGGTGAGCCTGGGCACCTACACCGCTTCCCGGGTCGCCGAGCAGGTGCGCTCCGGCATCCAGTCGATCCCCAAAGGGCAGACCTACGCGGGGCTCGCCATGGGGCTGTCGCTGCCCCAGGTGTACCGCCACGTGCTGCTCCCCATGGCCTACCGGATCATCATCCCGCCCTTGACCTCCGAGTTCCTGACCATTTTCAAGAACTCCTCCGTGGCCCTCACCATTGGGCTCCTGGAGCTCACCGCCCAGAGCCGCCAGATCACCGACTTCACCTTCCACGGCTTCGAGGCCTTCACCGTGGCCACGCTCCTGTACGTGATGATCACCATGATCGTCATGGTTGGCATGCGGATCCTGGAAGCCCGGGTGCGGGTCCCGGGCTACATCGGCAGCGGCGGACGGTAGCCCATGTTCGGGGAATTCGACTTCAATGTGATCGTGCGGGCGCTGCCTTTCCTGTGGCGGGGCATGCAGTTCTCCCTCTACCTCACGGCCCTCGCCATGGCGGGAGGCATCGTGCTGGGCACGCTGCTCGCCCTCATGCGGCTCTCCCGCTTCAAGCTCCTCAACCTGCCCGCGGGCGCCTACGTCAACCTGCTGCGCTCCATTCCCCTCATCCTGGTGATCTTCTGGTTCTACTTCCTGGTGCCCATCGTCATGCGCGCCATCCAGGGCACCGAGTACGCCGCGGGCATCGGCCCGTTCTACTCCGCCCTCATCGCCTTCACCCTGTTCGAGGCCGCCTACTATTGCGAGATCATCCGCGCCGGCATCCAAAGCGTGCCCAAGGGCCAGGTCAACGCCGCCTACGCCCTCGGGCTCTCCTATGGCCAGGCGATGCGCCACGTGGTACTGCCCCAGGCGTTCCGCAACATGGTCCCGATCCTGCTCACCCAGGACATCATCCTGTTCCAGGACACCTCCCTCGTGTACGTGGTGGGCCTGTCCGACTTCATGGGGGTGGCGAGCAAGGTGGCCCAGCGGGACGGCCGCCTGGTGGAGCTCTATCTCTTCGCCGCCCTCGTGTATTTCGTCATGTGCTACGCCGCCTCCTACTTGGTGAAGCGCTTGCAACAGAGGTTCTCCGTATGATCACGATCAAGAACGTCTCCAAGTGGTACGGGAACTTCCAGGTGCTCAAGAACTGCTCCACCTACGTGGACAAGGGCCAGGTGGTGGTGTGCGGCCCATCCGGCTCGGGAAAGTCGACCCTGATCAAGTGCGTGAACGGGCTGGAACCGTTCCAGGAGGGAGAGATCATTGTCAATGGCGTGTCGGTGGGGGACCCGAAGACCAACCTCACCAAGCTGCGCTCCCAGGTGGGCATGGTGTTCCAGCACTTCGAGCTGTTCCCCCACATGAAGGTCATCGACAACGTCAACCTGGCTCAGGTCAAGGTGCTGGGCCGGTCCAAGGAGGAAGCCACCGAGAAGTCGTTGAAGCTCCTGGACCGGGTCGGCCTCAAGGATCAGGCGTACAAGTACCCCGGGCAGCTCTCCGGCGGCCAGCAGCAGCGGGTGGCCATCGCCCGGGCGCTGGCTATGGACCCGGTGTGCATGCTGTTCGACGAGCCTACCTCCGCCCTCGACCCGGAGATGATCAACGAGGTGCTGGACGTGATGGTGGAGCTCGCCCGGGAAGGCATGACCATGATGGTGGTCACCCACGAGATGGGCTTCGCGCGCAAGGTGGCCCACCGGGTGGTCTTCATGGACGAGGGCGAGATTGTGGAGGACGCCCTCAAGGAGGATTTCTTCGGCAAGCCCCGCTCCGACCGGGCCCAGCAGTTCCTGTCCAAGATCCTTCATCACTGAAGCCCGCGGGGCCGTCAGCCGGCGCCAGCCTGCAGCCTTGATCACGGGCCAGACCAGGGTCGACAGTCACCCCAGCCCCGCCACCAGGAGGGCGAGGAGAACGACACTCCCCAGGACCGTCTATTCAGTCTTCGAGGGTGAAACCCACCTTGAGGGTCACCTGCCAATGGGCCACCTTGCCCTCGGCGATGGCGCCCCGGGTTTCCACGATCTGGAACCAGTGAAGGTTGCGCAGCGTCTTCGACGCCTTGGCGATCGCGTTCTGCACCGCATCCTCGATGCTGGTGCTCGACGAGCCGGTCAGCTCGATTAGCTTGTACACATGGTCGGTCATGGTCATCCTCCTTTCGATCGACTTCCCCTCTCTCCGCGGAAGCCCGATTCAAGCAAACACATCCGCGTAGGCAAACAGACCCGGCAGCCCGCCGGTGTGCAGAAACGCCACCGTCTCGTCGCGGCCGATCCCGCCCTTGCGCGCGAGGTCCACGAGCCCCGCCATGGCCTTGCCGGTGTACACCGGATCGAGGAGCAGGCCTTCGGTGCCCGCGGCCAGGGCGAGCGCCTCCTTCATCGGCTGCGTCGGTTCACCGTAGCCCGCCCCGAGGTAGGCGTCGGTCACCTCCACCGCCTCGTCCGGCGGCGCCGACTCGGAACCAAGGGCCCCCGCGGCTTGAGCGGCAAGCCGGGTGACCAGCGGCCGCTGCTCGGACGCGCTCGCGCGCACGGCGATGCCCGTCACCCGGACCGCTGCACCCATCACGTGGAAACCGGCCACGAGCCCCGCGTGGCTGCCGCCGCTGCCGCTGGCGAGCACCACCCGGTCGAGGTGGACGCCCTGGGCCCGCGCCTGGGCCAGAAGCTCAACGGCGCATTCGGCGTAGCCGAGATCGCCGAGAAGGCACGTGCCGCCGCGAGGGATGACGTAAGGTTTCGCCCCTTGGGAGGCAAGCTTCGCCGCCAACCGCTCCATCGCCGCCGTCGGCTCCTCGCCCGGTTCGAGGGCATGGAGGCGGGCGCCCAGCAGCCGATCGAGCAGCAGGTTGCCGCCCCGGGTGTATTCGATGCCCGCGTCCGGGCGGGAGGGCGAGAGCAGCAGATGGCAGGCGAGCCCAAGCCGGGCGGCCGCGGCGGCGGTCTGGCGGGCGTGGTTCGACTGCCACGCGCCGGTGGTGATGAGGGTGTCCGCCCCGCGGGCGAGGGCCTCGCCCAACAGGTATTCCAGCTTGCGGACCTTGTTGCCGCCGCCCCCGAGCCCCGTCAAGTCGTCGCGCTTGACCCACAACCGCAACCCGCCGAGGGCCCGCCCCAGCCGCGAGAGCGGCTCCAGGGGCGTGGGCTTGACCGCCAGCGACACCTTGGGATAGCGGCCGAGCTGCTCCATCAGCACGTCAGCCGCGGACATTTTCAGTATCCCACCGCCTGGCCATCGGCCCGGGGCTCGGACGCCCCCAGGTAGCCGCCCTCCAGGCGGTAGATAGCCTGGGCGCGCCCGAATTCCGTGGCGAAGCGGGGCGCGACCCGCACGACGTGGCCCCGGCGCCGGAGCGCCTCCACGGTGGCCGCCGGCATGGAATGCTCCACCGCCAGGATATCGCCGGGATCGATCCGCCAGCGGGGCCCGTCGGCCGCCGCCTGGGGGTTCTGGCGGTAGTCGGCGAGTCGCACCAGTATCTGCACGTGGCCCTGGGCCTGCATGGCGCCTCCCATCACGCCGAAGCTCATCAGCGGCGCGCCGTCCCGGGTAACGAAGCCGGGAATGATGGTGTGCAACGGCCGTTTGCCGCCGGCCACCTGGTTGGGGTGTCCCTCGGCCAGGACGAAGCCCGCGCCGCGGTTCTGCAGGCTCACACCGGTGCCCGGCACCACCACGCCCGAGCCGAAGCCCATGTAGTTGGACTGGATCAATGACACCATCATTCCAGAGGCGTCGGCGGCGGTAAGGTACACGGTGCCGCCGCCCGGGTGCCTGTGGGCGGGGCGGGAAGCTTTCTTCCTGTCGATGCGCGTCACCCGCTCCCGGAGATAGGCCGGGTCGAGAAGCTCGGCGGGAGTCACGGTCATGGAAGCCGGATCCCCCACATAACGATAGAGGTCGGCGAAGGCGAGCTTCATGGCCTCCACCTGCAGGTGCACGCTGTCGGCGGAATCCGCCGGACACGAGGCGAGATCGAAGTGGGAGAGGATCCCGAGGGCCTCGAGCGCCGCGATGCCCTGGGTGTTGGGCGGTATCTCGTGCAGCGTAAAGCCGCGGTAGCGCTGGGCGACGGGCTCCACCCAGTCCACCGCGTGGCTCGCCAGATCCTCCAGGGTCAGCGCCGCGCCGTGGGCCCGGGCATGGGCGGCGATTCTCTCCGCCAGCTCGCCTCGGTAGAACGCTTCCCCTTCCGAGGCGGCGATCATGGCCAGGCTCTTCGCCAGATCTGGAAAGGCGAAGCGCTCGCCGGGGAGCGGCGGACGCCCCTTGGGCAGATAGGCTTGGGCAAAACCCGGCTGGGAGGCGAGGACGGGCGCCATGGCGGCCCACAGCCGGGCGATGGTGGGCGACACCAGGAAGCCGTCGGCGGCGTAGCGGATCGCCAGCTCGAACAGGTCGGCGAAGGGCAGCTTCCCGAAGCGCCGGGAAAGGGCCAGCCAGCCCGCCACCGCCCCCGGCACGGTCACCGCCTCCCAGCCGAGGACGGGCATCGCCGTCATGCCCTGGAAGCGCTCCGGGCTCCACGCCTTCGGCGCCCGGCCCGAGGCGTTGAGGCCGTGCAGGCGCGTGCCGTCCCACACCAGGGCGAAGGCGTCCGAGCCGAGGCCGTTGCCGGTGGGCTCCACCACGGTGAGGGCGATGGCGCAGGCGAGGGCCGCGTCCACCGCGTTGCCGCCCCGCTGGAGCATGGCGAGCCCCGCCTGGGCCGCCAGGGGCTGGGAAGTGGCCACCACGTTCGCCGCCAGCACCGGCATGCGCTGAGAGGGATAGGGGAAGTCCCAATCGAAGGGAAGCGTTATGGGCGAGGAGGAAAGCTCGGGCGAGTCGTTCATGGGGAAAACTCGGGAAATATCCGGGCTAGCACCTAGCCCGCAATCCACGGGGAGCGGGCCTCCCAGGCGGGAAACTCGTCCGCGGGAATCGGCGCGCTGATGCAATAGCCCTGGGCTATGTCGCACCCCAGCTCCGCCAGGCGTCCCCAGATCGCCTGGTTCTCCACCCCTTCGGCCACCACCTCCAGGTCCAGGCTATGGGCCAGCTCGATGGTGGAGCGCACGATCACGGCGGAGTCGGCGCTGTCCACCATCCGCCCGACGAAGGACTGGTCGATCTTGATGGTGTCCACCGGCAGCCTCTGCAGATAGGCCAGGGACGAGTAGCCGGTGCCGAAGTCGTCGATGAGCAGCTCCACCCCCAGGTCCTTCAGCCGCCGCAGGGTCTCCAGGGATCCGGCCGGGTCGTCCATGAGGGCGCTCTCGGTAAGCTCGAACTGGATCCAGTCGGGCCGGGCGCCCCAGGTGGCGAACAGCCCGTTTACCCGGTCGAGCAACTGGGGATCGTGCAGGTCCCGGGCCGACAGGTTGACCGCCAGCGGGCTCTCGACGCCTCGCTCCCGCCAGGCGTAGCGCTGGCGCAAAGCGGCCTCCAGGACCCAGTAGGTGAGGGGCGTGATGAGCCCCGTGCCTTCGGCCAGCTTGATGAACTCGCCCGGGTTGATCATGCCGTGGCGCGTATGCCGCCAGCGCACCAGGGCTTCCGCGCCGCAGACGCGGCGCGAGGCCATGCGCACCTTAGGCTGGCAGTAGAGCAGGAGCTCGTGGTGCTCGATGGCCCGGCGCAGGTCGCCCATGAGCTCGAGGCGCCGGGTGCTGTCGCTGTCGAGGGCCCCGGCGTAGACGGCGAACCCGCTGCCCCGGCGCCTGGCCTGGTAGGCCGCCATGCTGGCCCGGCGCATGAGCACGTCCGGCTCCGTGCCGTGGCCGGGGAAAAGGGCGATGCCGATATGGGCCCGGGCATCCACCTGCAGCCCGGAAAGCTCCACCGGATCGTAAAGGGCCACCAGCAGGCGCTGGGCGAACTGGATCGCCTTCTCGGCGTTCACCCGGGGCAGGAGCAGCGCGAACTCGCCCTCCCCCACCCGTGCCACGATGCCCCCTTCTCCCACGACGCCGGAAAGCCGCGAGCCGATCTCCTTGAGCAGCGCATCGCCCTCCCGGTAGCCCAGGGTCTCGTTTATCTCGCGAAAGCGGCCCACCTCGAGGTGCAGCAGGGCGAAGGAGCGGTTCTGCGCCCGGGACTCGGCGACGACCTGCTCCAGCCGCTCCCCTAGGCTCACCCGGTTGAGCAGCCCGGTGAGCGGGTCGAAGTAGGCCATGCGGCGGATGGTCTCCTCCGCCTCCCGCGCCCGGGCCCGGGCGAGCAGGGCGGACAGCCCGTAACTCAGGTCCTGCGCCGTTTTCTTGAGCAGCTCTACCTCGGCTGCGTCGAACGCGTCCGGCTCCGGCGCGCAGATGGCGAGCGCCCCGAAAATCCGCCCGTCCACCCGCAGGGGCAGCGCGATCAGCGAGGCGTAGCCCCGAGCCAGGAACTCCTCCTTCCACACCATGACATTGGGATCGGTCGCCACATTGCGGATGACGGCGGGCTCGCCGGTGCGCACCGCCGTGCCGCTCGCCCCCCGGCCCCGCTCCTCGTCCGCCCAGGAGAGCCGGAGGGCGTCCAGGAAATCTTGGTCCACTCCCGCCCAGGCCACCGGCCGCAAGGTGCACGCCTCGTCGTCTTCCGCCCGGGTCACGTACGCGGAGCGGTAACCCGCTTCCTCCACCACCACCCGGCAGATCTCCTTGAGGAGGCTTTCCTCGTCCTGGGCGTGGAGCAGGGCGTGGTTCGACGCCGCGAGGGTGCGGTGGGCGCGGTTGAGCCGGTGGAGCTCCTCCTCCGCCCGCCGGCGCCGGGCCCGTTCCCGCAGCGTCTCGATGCCGTAGGCCAGGTCATCGGCCAGCTCGGTCAAGAGCTTGACCTCCTCGGGATCGAAGGCGTCGGGCTCTGGCGCGTAGATGCTGAGCGCTCCCCCCACGGCCCCTTCGATCCGCAGCGGCAGCGCGATCACCGAGACATAGCCCCGCCGGGCGGCCTCATCCCGCCAGAAGGGATAGTTGGGATCGGTACGGATGTCCCGCACGATGCAGGGCTCCCCGGTGCGGATGGCGACGGGGTTCGGGCCCTTGCCCCGCTCGGAATCCTCCCGCCAGGTGCGCTTGATGGCGAGGAAGCCCTCGTCCACGCCCCAACAGGCGACGGGCGTGACGGTCTTCTCCTCGTCGTGCTCGGCCCGGCTCACCCAGGCCAGGCGGTAGCCGCCCTCCTCCACGATGACCCGGCAGATGTCCCGGAGCAGCGCCGCCTCGTCTTCCGCCCGTACCAGGGCCCGGTTGCACGCGGACAGCGTCCTGAGCGCCCGCTGCAGCCGCTCGATCTCGGACAGGGCCTCGGCGCAGGCGGAGGGTTGCTCGGGCATCGTTTCGGACCTTTCTTGATCCATTCTTCATTATAGGTCCGCGCCCGACGGAAGCGGGGGAGCACTGCACCCCGGTTCGGTGTCGCGCGACGCTAAAGGGTCTCGCTCCCCGCCGCGGTGGGCCGCCATACCAGGAGCCGCCGCTCGGCGAAGGTCACCACCGCGTCCAGCAGCAGGGCGAAGCCCGTGAGCACCAGGATCCCGGCGAACACGGTGTTGATGTCGAAGGTGCCCTCGGCCTGGAGGATCAGGTAGCCCACGCCCTGGGCCGAGCCCAGGTACTCGCCCACCACGGCGCCCACGAAGGCCATGCCCACCGAGGTGTGCAGGCTGGAGAACACCCAGCTCGTGGCCGAGGGCAGATACACGTAGCGCAGGAGATGCCGTCGGCTGGCGCCCAGCATGCGGGCGTTGGCGAGCACCACGGGGCTCACCTCCCTCACCCCCTGGTACACGTTGAAGAACACGATGAAGTATACCAGCGTCACCCCGAGGGCCACCTTGGACCAGATGCCCAGCCCGAACCACACGGCGAAGATAGGGGCGAGGATCACTCGCGGCATGGCGTTCAAGGCCTTGATGTACGGATCGAGAATGGCGGAAGCGACGGGGGACAGGGCGAGCCACATGCCGATCACCAGGCCGAACACGGTGCCCACGGCGAAGGCGAGGAGCGTCTCCACGAGGGTGACCGCCAGGTGCCGGTAGATCTCCCCGCCCGCGAACCACTCCCACACCTTGGCCAGCACCACCAGGGGCCGGCCGAAGAAGAAGGGCGGCAGGATCTCCGTCTCGGTGAGGACCCACCAGGCGAAGAACACGCCCACCAGCACCAGGAGCTGGTAGATCCACAGGGTGCGGGCGCTTGGCTTGCCTTTCATCCCTCGCGCTCCCCGGCCCGGTCAGCCTTCCATGGTCTGGGCATAGCCCTTCAGCACCTCGGCCTTCATGGTGTGCCAGATCCGGCTGTGCAGGTCGACGAAATGGGGAGCGAGTCGGATCTCCGCCACGTCCCGCGGGCGGGGCAGGTCGATCGGGTACTCGCCAATGGGATGGGTGCCGGGACCCGCCGAGAGCACCACCACCCGGTCGGAGAGGGCGATGGCCTCCTCCAGGTCGTGGGTGATGAACACCACCGACTTGCGATCCGCAGACCACAGCTCCAGCAGCTCGTTCTCCATGAGCTGGCGGGTCTGGACGTCGAGGGCCGAGAAAGGCTCGTCCATGAGCAGGATCTGCGGGTCCAGGATGAGCATCTGGGCCAGCGCGGTACGCTTGCGCATGCCGCCCGAGAGCTGGTGGGGGAAGCTGTGCCCGTGGCCGGCGAGCCCCACCCGTTTCAACCACTCGGCGGCCCGCTCCAGGGCTTCCGGCTTCGGGACGCCGCGGAAGATGAGCCCGGCGGCCACGTTCTCCAGGGCGCTGCGCCAGGGCATGAGGGCGTCGGCCTGGAACATGTAGCCGGCTTGGCGGTTGATCCCTTGGAGCCGCTCGCCGAAGACTTCCACGTGCCCGCCCGTGGGCACGAGCAGCCCCGCCGCCACGTTGAGCAAAGTGGACTTACCGCAGCCGGTGGGCCCCACCACCGATACGAATTCCCCGCGGGCGACCCGCAGCGTCGTGTCGCGCACCGCGGTGTAAGATTCCCCCGGGCCGCTACGGGAGGGGAACGTCACGGTGATATCGACGAGGGCCAGCGCGACCTCGTGGAATGCGCTTGCGGCGAAACCCCCTTGAGACGGGCTCATGCTCGGATTTTCCCGCCCCTCCCGCATACTCCCCGGCGGACCACGGCTACTTGTATTTCTGCAGGGCCTTCCGGACGAAGCCGTTGTCGAAAGTGGCGGCGAGATCAATGTGGGCCGCCTTCTGCACGGAAGGTTCGAACTGCTTGAGCACCGCGTACACGCTCCTGGCGCCTTCCATCGTGAGCTGGCCGTCCGGGGACAGGGTCGGCAGGTTCTTGATCAGGCCCACCCGGTACAAGCCCACGTCGCCGCCGTAATATTCCGGCGGTACCGTGGCGATGATCTCCTTGTCGGTAGCCTTCTGCAGCCAGCGGTTAGCGCGCACCATGGCGTTCACCACTGCCTGCACCGTGTTGGGGTATTTTTTCACGAAGTCTTCTTTCACGTAGATGCAGCCGGCATGGTAGGCGGCGCTGCCGTAGGCCTGCCGCATGCCCTCCTCGGTACGGGTGTCCACCTTGATCACGATGTCGCCCGCCGCTTCCAGGCGCGTAATCACCGGGTCCAGGTTGGAAATGGCGTCGATTTCGTTCCGCTTCATCGCCGCCACCGCCCCGCCGGTGGCGCCCACCCCGATGATGGCCACGTCGGCGGGCTTGAGACCGTGCTTCACCAGCAGGTTGGACACGAACATGTGGGTGGAGGAGCCGGGCGCCGTGACGCCCACTTTCCACCCTTTCATATCCGCGGGGGAGCGCCATTGCTCCGTCCTGGATCTATGCACCCCCAGCACGATGCCCGAGTAGCGGCCCTGCAGCACCACCGCCTTGATGGGGATGCCCTTGGCCTGCATGTTGATGGTGTGCTCGTAGGCCCCGGAGACCATGTCCGCGCTGCCGCCCACCAGGGCTTGCAGCGCCTTGGCGCCCCCGGGGAAGTCCACGATCTGGACATTGAGCCCCTCGTCCTTGAAGAAACCCTTTTGCTCGGCGATGGTGAGGGGCAGGTAGTAAAAAAGGCTCTTGCCCCCCACCGCGATGGTGAGATCCGGTTTTTCGAGCTTGCCCTGGGCTAAGCCGGCGGGCGCGAACGCCAGCGCCGCCATGGCGAGGATCCATCGGATAGGTCGCGCGCGTTTCATCTTCTTCCTCCTCGTTTGTTTCGGACCGAACGACGGCGCGAGGATGCTCACACGGCGGCCTCGGCGGTGTCAATCCCGCGGCCGTGCGCTCCTAACCGCCTTCGCGAATCCCCTCGACGGAGATGCTGAGACGCACTTCGTCGCTCACCAGGTCGAGGAACCGGTCCATGCCGAAGTCCGAGCGGCGCACCACGGCGCTCAAGTCCCCGCCGCAGATGTAGCGTCGCACCAGAAGGATTTTCACGACCCGGCAGGCAAAGCGCTCGACGGTGAGGGTGAGCTTGCGGGTCCGGCCCCGCACCGTGAGCCAGCCCTCGAACTCCCGGGGCAGCCCCTCCTCGAAGCGCGTGGCCTTCGCCACGAAGCGCGCCACCGGAAACGAGGCGGCGTCGAAGAAATCGGGATCCCGCAACAGGCGGTCCAGCGCCTCCGCGCCGGTGGAAACGCTTCCCGTATCGATTAGCGCGTCCACCTCGGCCGTCTGCGCCCGGGTGTCCAGGATCGCGCGGCCCTTGTCGATATTGAACCGGCCCCGCAAGGTGGATACCCCGACGTGGGTGACGGCGAAGTACACATAGGTGTGCTGGGGATCCAGGCGGAAACTCTCCGCCGCGACACCCTGGCCGGCCAGCGACAGCAGAAGCGCAGCGGCTGCCCAGCGGCGTAACGGACCCGGCCTAGCCGACTTGCGCGAGCAGGCCATCAAATCACCCCGGCCTTCCGCAGCCGCTCCCGCGCTGGGGCGTCGTAGCCCAGCCGCTCCAGCACCTCGTCGGTATGCTCCCCCAGCGCCGGCCCGAGCCAGCGGGTGTCCCCCGGCGTCTCCGAGAGCTTGGGCACGATGCCGGGCAGCTTGAGGGGGTGCCCGTCGGGCAGGCGATACTCGCGGATCATTTCCCGCGCTTGGTAGTGGGGGTCGGCCACGATGTCGGCGATGTCGTAGATGCGGCCCGCGGGCACCTCCGCCCGCTCCAGGGTTTCGAGCACTTCCTCTAGGGAGTGGACCCGGGTCCAGTCGCGGATGGCGGTCTCGATGCGCTCGGTGTGCTTGACCCGCCCGTCGTTGCGGGCGAGCTCCGGGTCGTTCGCCAGGTCCTCGCGCCCGATGGCAGTCATCATGCGCCTGAAGATGGAATCGGCGTTGGCGCCGATCACCACGTATTTGCCGTCCTTGCAGGGATAGGTGTTGGAGGGAACGATGCCGGGGAGCGAGGAGCCGCTGCGCTGCCGCACGAATCCGTACATGTCGTACTCGGGCAGCAGGCTCTCCATCAGGTTGAACACCGATTCGTAGAGGGCCACGTCCACCACCTGGCCCCGCCCGCCCTTCACCTCCCGGTGGCGCAGCGCCATGAGGGCGCCGATCACCCCGTGCAGAGCGGCGATGGAGTCGCCGATGGACACCCCGACCCGTACCGGGGGCTGGTCCGGAAAACCGGTGAGATGGCGCAAGCCCCCCATGGATTCGCCGATGGCGCCGAAGCCAGGCCGGTCCCGGTACGGACCCGTCTGGCCGTAACCGGAGATGCGCACCATGACGAGCCCGGGGTTGATGGCGGAGAGCTGCTCCCAGCCCAGGTTCCATTTCTCCATGGCGCCGGGGCGGAAGTTCTCCACCACGATGTCTGCGTCCCGGGCGAGCCGGCGCACGATCTCCTGCCCTTCAGGCGCGCGCAGATTCACCGTGACCGATTTCTTGTTGCGCCCCTGCACGTACCACCACAGGGACGTCTCCTTGTACAGCATGCGCCACTTGCGCAGGGGATCGCCCTCGCCAGGCGGCTCGATCTTGATCACCTCAGCGCCGAATTCGGCGAGCAGCCGGGCGCAGAACGGCCCGGCGATGAGGGTGCCGAGCTCGATGACCTTGATTCCGGCAAGGGGCACAGGCTGACGCATGCGCGATCTCCGTCGAACGAAGGGCGATAGTTTAGCGTGGATCGATCAGTCGCCCAGCGAGGCGAGCAACGCCGCGTTGCCCCCGGCCGCGGCGGTATTCACACAAACCGAGCGCTCCACGGCGAAGCGGGGGAGCGTGTGGGGACTGCCCGCCTTGGGCCCGGTGCCCGAGAGCCCCTCGCCGCCGAAGGGCTGCGAGCCCACCACCGCACCGATCATGTTGCGGTTAACGTACATGTTGCCCACCCGAGCCCCCTCCACCACCCGCCGGATGGTGGACTCCACCCGGCTGTGCACGCCCAGGGTTAGTCCGTAGCCCGTGGCGTTGATGGCCCCCACCACCCGGTCCAGCTCGGACGCCTTCCAGCGCACGACGTGCAGGATGGGCCCGAATACCTCCCGCCGCAGGAGGTCCGGGTTCTCGATCTCGAGCACCCGGGGAGCAAAGAAGCAGCCCGTGTCCTCCTCCCCCGGAAGTCTCGCCATGCACACCAGCCGCGCCTGGCGCTCGATCGAGCGGACATGGGCCAGCAGCCGCTCCCGGGCCGCCTCGTCGATCAGGGGCCCCACGTCGGTGTCGAGGCGAAGCGGATCGCCCAGCTTGAGCTCATCCACCGCCCCGGCGAGCATTTCCAGGGTGCGCTCCGCCACTTCCTCCTGGAGGAACAGGAGCCGCAGGGCCGAGCAGCGCTGGCCAGCGCTGTCGAAGGCGGACTGGATCGCGTCGGTCACCACCTGCTCGGTCAAGGCGGAGCTGTCCACCACCATGGCGTTGAGCCCACCGGTTTCGGCGATGAGGGGCACCATGGGGCCTTCCCGTCGCCCGAGGACGGCGTCGATGGCCCGGGCGGTCTCGAAAGAGCCGGTAAACGCCACCCCGGCGATGGCGGGATGCGCCGTGAGGGCCGCCCCCAGCGCCCGCCCGCCGGGCACGAGATGCAGCACGTCCTCGGGAACGCCCGCTTCCAGGAGGAGCTCCACCGCCCCCATGGCGGTCAGCGGCGTCTGGGGCGCGGGCTTGGCCACCACGCCGTTGCCCGCCGCCAGGGCGGCGGCGACCTGGCCCACGAAGATGGAGAGGGGGAAGTTCCAAGGGCTCACGCACACGAACACGCCCCGGCCCCGCAGGCGCAGCCGGTTCTCCTCCCCCGTCGGGCCGGGAAGCGCCAGGTCGGCGAATTGTTTTCGCGCTTGAGCTGCGTAGTAGCGGCAGAAGTCGGCCGCCTCCCGTACTTCCGCCAGGGCGTTGGGCAGGGTGCGCCCGGCCTCCCGCACGATGCGGGCCATGAGCTCGTCCCGGTGGGCTTCCAGGAGGCCGGCCGCCCGCTCCAGGATGGAAGCCCGCTCCTCCACGGGCGTCCGGTCCCATGCGGGCGCGGCGGCCCGGGCCCGTTCGATGGCCTCTCCGCCCTGCTCCGGGGTCGCCTCGATCACCTCCCCCACTTGCCGCCGGCGGTCGGAAGGATCCCGCACCGGCGCGGGCCTGCCCGGCAGCCGCCGGCCGGAGACGAGGGGCGCGGCGGACCAGGGCCGGGAGAAGGCCCGCTCCAGGCCCTCCGCCATCGCCTGCAACGCGACGGGATCGGCGAAGGAAAAACCCAGGGAGTTCTTCCGCTCGGGCCCGAACAGGTCCACCGGGAGAGGAATTCGAGGATGAGGTACCGCCCCCTCCCGTTCCACCGTGGCCACCGGATCCTCCACCAGCCGCTCGATGGGCACCTCCGGATGCCCCACCCGGTTCACGAAGGACGTGTTGGCCCCGTTCTCCAGCAGCCGCCGCACCAGATAAGGAAGCAGGGCATCGAAGCTTCCCACCGGCGCGTATACCCGGCACGGCACCGGCGCTACCGTCTGCACTTCGCGGTAGAGCGCTTCCCCCATGCCGTGGAGCCGCTGGAACTCGAAAGCCCGCCCGTCGCCCGCGCACTCCAGCACGTAGGCGATGGTCTGGGCATTGTGGGTGGCGAACTGGCAGAAAAAGGCGTCCTCGGCCGAAAGCATCGCCCGCGCGCAGGCCAAATAGGAAACGTCGGTGTGGCGCTTGCGGGTGAAGACGGGATAGCCTTCGAGCCCCTGGACCTGGGCGCGCTTGATCTCGGTGTCCCAGTAGGCACCCTTGACCAGCCGCAAGGGGATCCGGCGGCGCTGGGCGCGGGAGAGCGCTGCTAGCCATTCGATCACCGGGGCCGCCCGCTTCTGGTAGGCCTGCACCGCAAGGCCAAAACCCTCCCAGCCCGCGCACTCGCCGGATTCATACACCGCGGCGAAGACGTCCAGCATGAGCTCCAGCCGCTCGCTCTCCTCCGCGTCCAGGGTCACCACCAGCCGGGCGTCCCGGGCGCGGCGGACGAGGGCCTTCAAGCGCGGCACCAGCTCCTCCATGACCCGCCGGCGCTGGCTGTACTCGTAGCGGGGATGCAGCGCCGAGAGCTTGATGGAGACGCCGGGGGCCGCCCAGGGATCGGTCCCTTCCGCTTGGTCTGCCAGCGCCTCGATGGCGTGGGCGTAGGCCTGGAAATAGCGCTCTGCGTCCCGCGCGGTGAGAGCCGCTTCCCCCAGCATGTCGAAGGAATAGCGGGTGAGGGGCGATGGGTCGCGCGCCTGCAGTGCCTCCTCGATGGTCTCGCCCGCCACGAACTGGCGGGCAAGGATGCTCATGGCGCTCTTCAATACCGCCCGCACCACGGCCTCGCCGCCCCGGGCGGCGAGGCGCTTCAACGCCGCGGTCAACGTCTCGCCGGGTGCCTCTTCCAGCGCCACCACCCGTCCGGTCAGGAGCAGCCCGAAGGTGGAAGCGTTGACGAAAAACGAGGCGGAACGGCCCAGGTGTTTTTCCCAGTCTCCCCGGGGCAACTGGTCGCGGATCAGGCGGTCCGCGGTGGCGGCATCAGGGATGCGCAGCAGCGCTTCTGCCAGGCACATGAGCACGACCCCCTCATGGGACGAAAGGTCGTACTCGCGCAGGAAGGCGTCCAGGGGAGAGGCGGCCTGGCGCGAACGCACCCCCTTTACCAGGTTTTCTGCAGCCGCGCGCACCCGCGAGGCGCCGGCGGGGGCCAGCCGGGCGCGGCGGGCGAGGCCCTCCACCGTCTCCCCCTCGTCGGCCAGATAGGCGGCGCGAATGGCCGCCCGCGGCGGCGGGGTCTCCAAGGGAGGAACGATCTCCAAATCCATGGCGGCGGCGCGATGGTGCCAGCGGGCGGCGGCCCGTGGCTCCGGGCTCGCTTCCATTTTAGGCGTAAAATCCCGCTCGCCTCCATGCACCTGCTGGTCGACATCTCGCCCCACGGCTACGGGCATATCGCCCAGTGCGCCCCCGTGGTGAACGCCCTGGGGGAGCGCCTTCCCCGGTTGCGTGTGACGGTGCGCTCCGCGGCGCCCCGCCCGGTGCTAGCGTCCCATTTCCAAGGGGAGCTGCAAGTGCTGGCGCCGGGACCGGAGCCGGGACTTGTCATGGCCGATGCCATGACGGTGCTGCCCAGGGCTTCCTACGACACCTATCGGGCGCTTCATACCCGCTGGGACGCAGAGGTGGCGGAAGCTGCCCGGGCCCTCAAGACGCTCCGGGTCGACCTGGTGCTCTCGGCCGTGAGCTGCCTGCCGCTAGCCGCCGCGCGCCGGGCCGGCGTTCCGGCGGTGGGCATCGGTTCGTTCCATTGGGCCGCCATGTTCCAATCCTATTGCGGAACTTTCGAAGGGGCCGGGGAAATCGCTGCCCGGATGCTCGCCGCCTACCGGGATGCGACCCGCTTCATCGCGCTTACGCCGGGCATGCCCATGCCGGAGCTGGAGCCGATCCTGGTGGGACCCGTGGCCCGGCTGGGACGCAGCCGCTCGGCGGAAATCCGCGCCCGGCTCCACCTCGAAGGGACGACGCGCCTCGCCCTGGTAGCCCTGGGCGGAATTCCCGCCCTCTTGCCCCTGGACAGCCTTCCCCGTATCCCTGGCCTCCACTGGCTGACGCCAGGGGATGCGGCCCCCGAACGGGAGGATGCGACCCCATTCGACCGGCTGGACCTCCCTTTCGGCGACCTGATCGCCTCCTCCGACCTGGTGCTCACCAAGCCCGGTTACGGCACCTTCGTGGAAGCCGCCTGCGCCGGCGCCGCGGTGGTGACGCTGGCGCGGCCCGACTGGCCGGAGACGCCCCATCTCGTGGAGTGGCTACGGTCCCACGCCCGATGCGAAGTGCTGCCGCCCGAGGATCTCGCGTCACGGGAACTCCAGACCACGGTGGAGCGGCTGCTGGCGCTGCCCCGCCCGGCGGCAGCCCGCCCCACCGGCATTCAGGAGGCGGCGAGGGTGTTGCAGGAGCTATTGCCCATCCGTCGCGATGAGTAAGCTGCTCGCTAGCCCCGCTGGGACCGGGCGAGGGCCTGGTCGATGTCCCACAGGATGTCGTCCAGGTCCTCGATGCCCACGGAGATGCGGACCATGTCCGGAGTCACGCCGGCCTTGGCCTGCTCTTCCTCGGTGAGCTGGCGGTGGGTAGTGGAAGCGGGATGGATCACTAGAGTCTTGGCGTCGCCGATGTTGGCGAGGTGGGACATGAGCTGGGCCGCCTCGATGAACTTGACACCCGCCTCCATGCCGCCCTTCACGCCGAAAGCGAGTAACCCGCTTGTCCCCTTGGGCAGGTACTTCTTTGCCAGGGCGTGGTACTTGTCGCCGGGCAGCCCCGGATAGCTCACCCAGGAAACCAGCGGATGGTCCTGGAGGAACTGCGCCACCGCCAGGGCGTTAGCGCAGTGGCGCTCCATGCGCAGGTGCAGCGTTTCCAGCCCCTGCAGCAGCAGCCAGGCGTTCAAGGGCGAGAGCGCGGGTCCCAGGGTGCGCAAGGTCTCCATCCGCGCCCGCATGGCGAACCCGAAGTCGCCGAAGGTCTCATGGAAGATCACCCCGTGGTAGCCCTTGGACGGGGTCACCATCTCCGGAAACTTGCCGTTGCCCCACGGGAACTTGCCCGACTCGACCAGCACGCCCCCCATGGTGGTGCCGTGGCCGCCGATGTACTTGGTGGCCGAGTGCACTACGATGTCCGCGCCCCACTCGATGGGACGGCAGAGGTACGGAGTGGCCACCGTGTTGTCGACAACCAGAGGGATCCCCGCTTCGTGGGCGATTCCCGCGATGGCCTCGATGTCCGCCACGTTCATGAGGGGGTTGCCGACGGTCTCGGCGTAGAGGCAGCGGGTCTTCTCCGTGATGGCGCGGCGGAAGTTTTCCGGATCGTCCGGATCGACGAAGCGTACTTTGATGCCCAGCTTCTCGAAGTTGAAGCCGAACAGGGTGTAGGTGCCCCCGTACAAGGTGGAAGCGGACACGATCTCGTCGCCCGCGTTGCATAGGGTGAGGAGCGCGGTCATCTCCGCCGCCTGGCCGGTGGCCGTGGCCACCGCCGCGCGCCCGCTCTCCAGCGCCGCCATGCGCTCCTCGAACACGGCGGTGGTGGGGTTCATGATCCGCGTGTAGACGTTGCCGAAGGTCTGCAGGTTGAAGAGGGAGGCGGCATGGTCGGCGCTGTCAAACACGAAGGAGGTGGTCTGGTAGATGGGCACGGCACGGGCGCCGGTCGCGGGATCCGGGATGGCGCCGGCGTGCAGGCACAGGGTGCCGAAGCCGAATTTGCGCTCCGCCATGGTCAATTCACCCGCCGGATGCGTGCCCCGAGCTGGGTGAGCTTCTCCTCGATGCACTCGTAGCCACGGTCGATGTGGTAGATGCGGTCCACCACCGTCTCCCCCTCGGCCACCAGCCCCGCCAGCACCAGGCAGGCGGAGGCGCGCAGGTCCGTGGCCATCACGTTGGCCCCCGAGAGACGCGGCACGCCTCGCACCACCGCGGTATTGCCCTCCACCTCGATGTCGGCGCCCATGCGTTTGAGCTCCTGCACGTGCATGAAACGGTTTTCGAACACGGTTTCGGTGACCACCGCGGTGCCCTCGGCCACCGCGTTGAGCAGCATGAACTGGGCCTGCATGTCGGTGGGAAAGCCGGGATAGGGAGCCGTGCGCACGCTCACCGCCCGGAGCCTCCCGGGCATGGCGAGTTCGATCCAGTCCGCCCCCTGGTCGATTCGGGCCCCCGCCTCGGCAAACTTGGCGAGCACCGCGTCCAGGATGTCGCCGCGGGTTTCCCTGAGCCGCACGCGCCCGCCGGTGACCGCCGCCGCCGCCAGATAGGTGCCGGTCTCGATCCGGTCGGGCATGACCCGGTGACGGGCGCCGTGAAGCCTGGGCACCCCCTCGACGGTGATCACGTCCGAGCCCGCACCGGCGATGCGCGCACCCATGGCGTTCAGGCAACGGGCGAGATCTACCACTTCCGGTTCTCGGGCGGCATTTTCCAGTATCGTGACGCCCTCCGCCAGGGTCGCGGCCATCATTAGGTTCTCCGTCCCGGTCACCGTGACGAGATCCATGACGATTCGCGTTCCCCGAAGCCGAGCCGCCTTGGCCACGATGAAGCCGTGCTCGATGGCGATCTCCGCGCCCATCGCCTGCAGCCCCTTGATGTGCTGGTCCACCGGCCGCAGGCCGATGGCGCAGCCGCCAGGCAGGGACACCTCCGCGTAGCCCTTGCGGGCGAGCAAGGGGCCCAGCACCAGGATCGACGCGCGCATGGTTTTCACCAACTCGTAGGGCGCCACCAGGCGGGTGAGCTCCCGGGCGCAAAGCTCTACCCCAAGCTTCTCGTCCAGGGACACGGAGACCCCCATCTGGGCCAGCAGCCCCAGGGTAGTGGTCACGTCCCGCAGGTGGGGAATGTTCTCGACGAACAGGGGCTCTGGGGTGAGGAGCGAGGCGCACAGGATGGGGAGCGCGGCGTTCTTGGCCCCGGAGATCCGCACCTCCCCGGAGAGCGGCGCTCCCCCCTCGATCCTCAGCTTCTGCATGGGGGCTGGGCCGCTAGGGGCGCGCCTGCGCCCACTGCTCGGGCGTGTAGGTCTTCATGGACAGGGCGTGGATCTCCCCGCGCATGCGGCTGCCCAGCGCCCGGTAAACGAGCTGATGTTGCTGGACCATGGTCTTGCCCCGGAACTCGGGGCTCACCACGATCGCCTCGAAGTGCTGGCCGTCGCCCTCCACTTCCACGTAATCGCAAGCGAGGCCCTGTTCAATGATGCGCTTGATGTCTTCGGCGAATACCATGGTCGTTTCCCCGCCGCTACTGGCGCAGCTTATAGCCCATTTTGAGCAGCCAGAGCGCGCCCAATGATATCGCCAAAAAACACGCCCCCACAATCGCCAGGCTCACGGGGGGCGGGACGTCGGAGACGCCGAAAAAGCCGTAGCGGAACCCGTCGATCATGTAGAAGAACGGGTTCAAGTGGGAAACCGCCTGCCAGAAGCCCGGCAGGGAGTGCACCGAGTAGAACACCCCGGCGAGAAAGGTGAGGGGCATGATAATGAAGTTCTGGAAGGCGGCGAGCTGATCGAACTTCTCCGCCCAAATGCCGGCGACGAGCCCCAGGCTGCCGGCGATGGCGCTGCCCAGGACGGCGAAGGCGAGCACCCACGGGGCGTGGCGCACCGGTAGCGCGACGAAGGCTGCGGAGAGGAGCAACACCCCTAGTCCGACGATGAGCCCCCGAGCCATGGCCGCCAGCACGTAGGCGAGCAGCATGTCCCGGTGGGACAGGGGCGGCAGCAGCACGAACACGATGTTGCCGGTGATCTTGGACTGGATCAGGCTGGAGGAGCTGTTGGCGAAGGCGTTCTGCAGCACCGCCATCATGGCCAGGCCCGGCACCAGGAAAGCCGTGTACGGCACGCCGGGGAAGGCTTCCACGTGACTCTCCAGCACGTGGGAGAAGATGAGAAGATAAAGGAGCGTGGTGAGCAGGGGCGCGGCGACGGTCTGGAACGCCACCTTCCAGAAGCGCAGCCACTCCTTGTAGAACAGGGTCTTGAAGCCGATCCAGTTATTCACGGTTCATGATGCTCACGAAGACTTCTTCCAGGTCCGGCTGGGCCAGCTCCAGGTCCAGGATCTGGATCCGCGCTTCCCGCAGGGTGGCAAGCACCGTCTCCAGGCTGCCGTAGTCGGGAAGCGCCAGCACGAAGCGGCCCTGTTCTTCGCCGGCTAGCAGCGCATGGAGGCTCGCCGGAAGCTGATCCGGCGCAAGCTTGAGCTTGAGATAGCGGCCGGACACGGTGGAGAGCAGGTTGGCGGTGGTGTCCAGGGCCACGATGCGTCCCTGCTTGAGCATGGCGATGCGGGAGCACAAGGTCTCCGCTTCCTCCAGGTAGTGGGTGGTGAGCACGATAGTGTGGCCGTCCCGGTTGAGCCTGCGCACGAAGTTCCACAGCCCCTGGCGCAGCTCCACGTCCACCCCGGCGGTGGGCTCGTCCAGCACGATGACCGGGGGCTTGTGCACCAGGGCCTGGGCCACCAGGACCCGCCGCTTCATGCCGCCGGAGAGGGCCCGCATGTTGCGATCCGCCTTGTCCGCCAGGTCCAGGTGATGCATCACCTCGTCGATCCAGTCGTCGTTGCGGGCGAGGCCGTAGTAGCCCGACTGGATCCGCAGAGTCTCCCGCACGGTGAAAAAGGGATCGAACACCAGCTCCTGGGGCACCACCCCCAGAGCGCGCCGCGCGAGCCGGTAATCCGCCACCACGTCGAAGCCCATCACCCGGACGCTTCCCGAGGTGGCGCGGGTGAGGCCTGCAATGATGTTGATGAGGGTGGTCTTGCCGGCCCCGTTGGGGCCGAGGAGGGCGAAAAATTCCCCCTGCTCGACGGATAGGCTCACCCCGTCCAGGGCCTTGATCGCCCCGAAGGCCTTGTGAACCGCCCGCAAGTCGATGACGGCGCCCATTCCTTCTGGCCGAACTCGTGAAAGACCCGGATTTAAGCGTCGGAGCCGGGCAGGCCGAGGAGCCGGTCCACCCCGTACACCTGGGCGAGCCCTGTCACGCTCTTAGGCGGATGGAGGACGGCGAAGGCGAGCCCCCGGCGGCGGGCATCCCGCCACCAGTGGACGAGCAGGCTCACCGCGGCGGAGTCCGCCTCCGTGACTCGGGACAGGTCCACCCGCACCTCCCCGTCGTCCCGAGCCATCGCCTCGCGCCCCGCCGCGAAGAGGGCGGGGACGCTCGCGAAGGTGACCGGTCCCTCCACCAGGAGGGTTTCCCCTTCCCGTCGGACGCTGGCCTCCACGCCCGCCTCAGCCCCTCTTCGGCCCCTGTTGGGCCAGGCTCTGGTTCTTGTCCCGCAGGCTCTTGATCAGGCCGTCGATCCCGCCGCGGCGGATTTCCTCGGTGAAGGTGCCACGGTAGGTGGCCACCAGGCTCACGTTCTCGATGGCCACGTCGTAGACCTTCCAGCCGTTGGGCGTCTTGACCATGCTGTAGTCCACCGGAATCGGCGGGCGCCCGTCGGGATTGACGATCTCGGTACGCACGGTGACGTCGGTGGCGCCGGGCTCCATCCGGAAGGGCTTATAGGCGACGCTCTGGCCCTTGTAGGAGGTGAAGGCCGCGGTGTAGGTGCGCACCAGCAGCTCGCGGAACTCCCGAACGATCTGCTGCTGCTGCTCGGGCGTGGCTTCCCGCCAGTGCCGGCCCATGGCGAGCCGGGTCATGCGGGTGAAGTCGAAGTGGGGGAGCACCTTCTCCTCCACCAGGGCGAGCACTTTCTTGGGATCGCCGGCCTGCAATGCCTGGTCGGCGCGCACGATGGCGAGCACCTCGTCGGCCGTCTTCTTCACCAGCTCGTCGGGCGCCAGCTCCGCCCGCGCCGGGGCCGCCGCCAGCAGGCCCAGGGCCAGCACCAAATGGATCAATCGCATGTCTGCCTCCCGATCATGGGAAAACCGCGTTCATTGGGCGCCGCCTTCGGCGGCCCGGCCGTAGAGGAACTGGCCGATCAACTTTTCCAGGACCACGGCCGACTGGGTGAGCTTGATCGTGTCCCCGTCGGCGAGCATCTGCTCGTCGCCGCCGGCGTCCAGCCCGATGTACTGCTCCCCGAGCAGTCCCGAGGTGAGGATGGACGCCGTCGTATCCTTGGGGAACCGGTAGCGCTTGTCGATCGCCAGGGTGACCCGGGCCACGTAGCGTTCGTTGTCGAAGGTGATGCTCTCCACCCGTCCCACCAGCACGCCGGCGCTGCGCACCGGGGCCCGCACCTTCAGCCCCCCGATGTTGTCGAACTCGGCCACCACCCGGTAGGTGTCGCCGGCGAAGAAGGTGCTGGCGTTGCCCACCTTGAGCGCCAGGATCAGGAGCGCCCCGATGCCCGCCAGCACGAACAGCCCTACCCAAATGTCGATCGCGCGCCGTTCCACGATTCAGACTCCTCTGAACATGAAGGAGGTCAAGACGTAGTCCAGGCCCAGCACCGCCAGGGAGGAGGTGACCACCGTGCGGGTGGTGGCGCGGGCCACGCCCTCCGCCGTGGGCTCCGCGTCGAAACCCTCGAACACCGCGATGGCGGAGACCGCCGCGCCGAACACCAGGCTCTTGATCGCCCCGTTCAGCACGTCCTCGCGCAGGTCGACGCCTTCCTGCATCTGGGACCAGAACGCCCCGTCGTCCACCCCCAGGAACACCACGCCGATCAGGTAGCCGCCGAAGATGCCCACGGCGCTGAAGATGGCGGCGAGCAGCGGCATGGCGAGAAAACCGCCCCAGAACCGGGGCGCCACCACCCGCCCGACGGGATTCACCGCCATCATGTCCATGGCGGTGAGCTGCTCCGTAGCCTTCATCAGGCCGATCTCGGCGGTGATGGAGGTCCCCGCCCGGCCGGCGAAGAGCAGCGCCGTCACCACCGGCCCCAGCTCCCGCAGCAGGGACAGGGCCACCAGCACCCCCAGCCTCTCTTCGGAAGCGTAGTCGACCAGGGTGTCGAAGCCTTGCAGGCCCAGCACCATGCCGACGAACAGGCCCGAGACCACGACGATCACCAGGGACAGCACCCCCGCCGCGAACATTTCCTTGATCACCAGGCGGAAGCGCCGAAAAGAAGGCCCCGAATAGCGCAGGATCGCACCCACGAAGCGCGCCGCGTAACCGAGCCGCTTGACCCCCTGCGCCACCCGGGTGCCGAGGCCGGCCAGCGTGTCCAGAAGCCCGCCCGTCACGCCCCGCTCCCCATCAGGTCCCGGTCGTAGTCGGGGGCCGGGTAATGGAACGCCACGGGCCCGTCCTTCTTGGCGTGGATGAACTGGTCCACGTAGGGGTCGGAGGAGGCGCGGATTTCCTCGGGCGTGCCCTGGGCGATCACCCGCCCTTCCGACAGGAGATAGATGTAATCGACGATGTGCAGGGACTCCTGGATGTCGTGGGTCACCACCACGGAGGTGGCCCCCAGGGCATCGTTCAGGCGCCGGATCAGGTCGCCGATGATCCCCAGGGAGATCGGGTCGAGGCCGGTGAACGGCTCGTCGTACAAGATCAGCATGGGGTCCAGGGCGATCGCCCGGGCGAGGGCCACCCGCCGCGCCATGCCGCCGGAGAGCTCCGAGGGCATGAGGCTGCGCGCGCCCCTCAAGCCCACCGCGTGGAGCTTCATGAGCACCAGGTCCCGGATCATGGACTCGGGCAGGGCGGTGTGCTCCCTCAGGGGGAAAGCCACGTTTTCGAACACCGTCAAATCGGTGAACAGGGCGCCGAACTGGAACAACATGCCCATGCGCCGCCGCAGCCGGTACAGCTCCTCGGTGGACAGCCGGTGCACCGCCTGGCCGTTCACCCGCACTTCCCCCCGCTGGGGCTTCAACTGCCCGCCGATCAGGCGCAGCAGGGTGGTCTTGCCCGAGCCCGAGCCGCCCATGATCGCCACCACGCGCCCCCGGGGCAAGGAAAGGCTCAGGCCCCGGAAGATGGGCCGCCGATCGTAGCTGAAGGCGAGATCGCGGATCTCCACCACGTTTTCGGGCGCCATGGGCCAAGAACGTAAAAAAACCGAATTTTAGCCGTTGGACGGGGGGCGGGACAAACCCGCGAAGCCGGCCCCAAGAACGTCCTTTTCGCCCGTCATACCCTGGCTGGCGAGCCGCCGGACAGGTCCCAGGCCGCCATGGGCCTCGCCACACCGGCCGCTCCTTCGGGCCTCAGAGTCGCAGGAGCTCTAGCAGGGTCACCACCCGGTTCAAATACGCCGCGTCGGCGCGGCGGCCGATGAGGTAGAGCTCCCCCGGCTCCCGGGTGAGCGTCTGGATGCGCGCGGCGAGCTCCTTCAAGTCCTCGTCCGGAGTGAGCCACTCGAGCCGCGGGCCCCCTTCCGCCCGGGCTCCCTCCGGATACCACATCCCTAGTTTCGGCCCAAGGCAGGCGGCCCGGGCCCGGGCCTGCGGAGACGCGGAGCCCGACTCCAGGACGAAGCGAAAGCGCGCGAGCGTGTCCTCCCGCCAGCCGATCAGCTCCTCTTCGGTGGCGGCGATCCAGCGGCTCTCGGGCACCAGCACGCAGTCGAACCACTGGTTGTAGAAGGCGAGGCGCCACTCGGCCGGCAGGTCTTCGGGGTAGAAGGACCCGACCCAGTGGGGATGCTCCCAGCCGACGGCGCCCACGTGAACGCGATACGTTGGAGCGGCGTCCATGGACTGGCATTATAGGCCGCTACGCCTTCGAATCCCGCGGCTTTCCGTGCACTTCGATCTGTTCTACGAGCTGGCGGTCCCGCCCCAGCTCGCTCGCAGCGAGCTCGCCACCTACCAGGACGCGCTGGAGGAGATCGCCTTGGCGGACCGGCTGGGCTTCCGCTGCGCCTGGGTGGTGGAGCATCACTTCATGCCCCAATACTCCCATTGCTCCAAGCCGGAGCTGTTCCTCGCCGCCGCGGCTAGCCGCACCCGCAATCTTCGGCTCGGCTTCGGCGTGATCCCCCTCCCCCTGCACCACCCGGTGCACGTGGCCGAGCGGGTGGCCACCCTGGATCTGCTTTCCGGCGGCCGGGTGGAAGTGGGGGTGGGTCGGGGTTTCTCCCCCAAGGAGTTCGAGGTGTTCGGCGTTCCCATGGGGGAGAGCCGGGCGCGGGTAGAGGAAGCGCTGGCGATCCTGCGCCGCTCCTTCGAGCCCGTTCCCCTCACCTACCAGGGGACCTTCTGGCGGCTCGACGGCCTCGAACTGGTGCCCCGTGGGACTCAGACGCCCCACCCGCCCCTATGGACCGCGGCGGTGAGCCCCGACACCTTCGAGTGGGCGGCGCAGCGGGGGCTCGGGGTGCTGGCCGGCCCGTTCAAGCCCTGGTTCATGGTGCGCCACGATTTGGAACGCTACCGTCGGGCCTGGAACAGCCCGGCGCCTCCCCGGGCGGCCATGACGGTAGGGGTCCTGTGCCTGGAGGACGGGGAGCGGGCGCGGCGGCTCGCGGCGGAAGCCTTCACCTGGTTCTACCGGGCCCTGTATCGCACCACCCTCCCGGTCCTGGAAAGCCTGTATCCAGGCTACGAACACTTTCGCGAGCTGGGCCGCTTCCGGGCCCTCGCCCGCCTGGGCATCCACCTTCCGTTCCTGGAGCGGTTCGGCATGGTGGTGGTGGGCGACCCGGACGAGTGCGCGGAGCGGCTGCGGGCCTACGAGGCGGCGGGCGTCACCCACCTGCTCCTCGCCGTCGGGGCGGGGGCGGTGCCCACCGAGGTGGCGCAGGAATCCCTCGCCTGCCTCGCCACCCATGTGCTTCCTCGCTTCTCCCGGGCGACGCCATGAAGGTGGTGGTGACTGGGGCTGCGGGGCGCCTCGCCCGGGCGGTGCTGCCGGCCCTGTGCCGGCACGCCCGAGTGGAGGAAGTGCGGGGCATCGACTTGCGTCCCGCCCCCTTCGCCCATCCCAAGTTCCAAGGCCGCCGGGTGGACCTGGGCGCGCCCGGCCTGGATCGATGGCTCGCCGGGGTAGATGCCTTGGTGCACCTCGCCTTCGTGGTCCTGCGGGGCCGCACGGCCTTGTCCGCCATGGGTGCCGTCAACGTGGAGGGGACCCTGTCCCTGTTCGAGCGGGCCAGGAGCCTAGGCGTGAGGCGGCGGATTTTCCTCTCCAGCGCGGCGGTCTACGGCGCCGGCGAGGCCCTCGACGAAGCGGCGCCCTTCGCGCCGCTGCCCGGGTTTGCATACGCCTGCCATAAGGCGGAGGTAGAGCGGGCGCTCGAGGCTTGCGACCCGGAGGCGGTGCGGCTGCGCCCCCACGCCATCGTGGGGCCCCGCTGCCAACCCCTCCTCAAGGCCCTCCTCGCCCAGCCGTTCTACGTGCGCCTTCCCGAGCCCCAGCCCCGGCTCCAGTGCGTGCACGAAGAAGACGTGGCCCAGGCCGTGGTCGCGGGCCTGACGGGCGACGCCCGCGGGCCGTTCAACCTGGCCGGGGAAGGGAGTTTCTCCTTTCGCGACGCCGTTTGCGAGCGCCACCGCCGGGCGATCCCGTTGAGCCTCGCCGCCGCCCGGCGCCTCGTGGGTTGGGGCTGGCGTCTGACCGGGCTTTTCGGCGAGCCCGGCTGGGTGGAGGGACTTGCCCGCCCCTTGACCCTGGACTGCGCCCGGGCGCGCACTGAGCTGGCCTGGCGGCCTCGGTATGACTGCCGGGCGGCCCTGGAGGCGACCGTTCCCGTCAGCCCATGGACACGTTGAAGCCGTAGCCCTGGAGCAGTCGCACGGTGGGGCTGAGCAGGCGCCGGACGAATTCCCATCGATGGGGGTTCGAGCGGGCGAGGGCCAGCCAGCGGCGGCCTGGCGTCAAGCCCGCCGCCTCGTAGAGGGCGGGTTGGGGAAAGAACATGGCCTCTGCCATGATCCTGAGCAGGCGGCCCAGAACCCAGCCCATCCACCGGCGGCTCGCCGGCCCGAGTCCAGTTAGCCCCGCCTCGAGGGTCCGACGGGCGAAGGCCAGGTGGCGGGCCTCGTCCATCATGTGCATGAGGCAGATATCCCGCACCGCGGGGTTCACCGCCCCCTCGGGCTGCTGTCGCAAATAACGGTTCAGCTTGTCCGGCACGTCCTCGCCGATCAGCACGGCAAGCCAGAATAGGGGGCCGTCTACCGGGAGCCACTGGCCGAGCCACCCGGCGCTCGGTGGGAGGGGCTGGTACCCTCCCGGCAGGGCGAGCCCGCTTTTGTCCATAAGGGTGAGGAACATGAGGCTGTGGCCCGCCTCCTCCTGCAGTTCCCGCAGCAGGTACACGTGGTTCGCCAAAGGTAGGGGCCGCCGCAGCCGCCGGGCGAGCCGGGCCATGAACAAGCCTTCGAACCAGAGCCCGGCGCGGATGATGCCCAGGAATTCATACTGGGAAAGCCGCCGCTGGGCGGTCTCGTCCAGGGCATCGAAGGGGGCCAGGCCGTGGAGGGACAGGGCTTCCCGGGGGAGCCAGAAGTCTTCCAGGGAGAGGGCGTCCCATCGCACCCGGGCCACCGGGTCCCGATAGGGCTCGGCGGCGGCGCTCAGATGACGCACCAGGGAAAGGTCGGGCAACCAGCTCACGGTTGGGGGCGGATGGGAATGGCGGTTTCGAAGCAGGCGCCGATCATAGCACCGACGGGCCGCTTCTGGAGAAGGCTTCCCACAGACGGGCGAGTTGGCGGCCGGCGGGGGTGCCGGCCTTGCCTGCCGCCGTCACCGCCTGGACAAAACCCTCCAAAAACTCGGGCAGCGCCTTCACGATCAGCCGCTTGCGCAGCCGCCCGGCACTGGCGAGGGTCCACTCGGCGCGCCAACCGGAAGGCGACCGGGCGGAGCAGACCCGTACGCCCCAGGAAGGCGCTCCCGCCGTCCAGGCATGGGCCGCCACCACCAGCCGGTGCACCTCCCGAGCCTCCACTCCGACGGCAGGACCCACGTATTCCACCTGCAAGTCCCGGCAAAGACGTTCCAGCAGGGCGTCGAGCCGCGCCAGGGCTTCATCCAGGGCGGGGTCAACCCGAACGCGGGGGCTCCGCGCCTCCAGGGCCAGGTGCACCAGGAAATCGTGGGTCATGGCGGAGAGCGGCTCAAGTCGGGGATTTCACACGGGGCTCGGGAGGATGGAGGTCCCGAACAACCCGGCGGTGCAAGGGGTACTCAAGCGTTTTGACCCTGACCCGATAACCTTGTCCATCGCGGCTTCCATTTCTGGGGCGTCTTCATGAAATATCCGGGTTAAGATAGCCTGTCTACAGTCGCCTTAGGGAGGTAGCGGGCAAATGGACGCGCAAGAAGTGTCCAACGAACCTGCGCCCGCATCACGACCCGACCCGCCTTGCCGGCACGTGCGCCGGGCACTCTCGCTGCCCGTCGTACCGGCGGGATGCTTCCATCCTATCCGAGGCGTGGATAGCTTCTCAACCTTTCCTGTGGTCCCGGCCCATGGGAATCCCCCGTTCGCGGCGGCGAGCGCCCAGGTAGCCGGGGGAAGCAAGCGGGACGGGGCTCAAGGTTGACAGGCCGTACCCGCCCAACGGACCGTACCCGTATACTTATGCGCATGAGTCCCCCCAACCGCCGCCAACCGGCCACCGGCGTCATCGGCGTCCCAGGCCAGCCGGACGGGAAGCCCGTCCTGCTGGTGGTGGACGATGACAACCTCATCACCGACACCCTGGCCTTCGTCCTAGGACGGGACTTCGAGGTGCACGTGGCCGAGACCCGGCCCCATGCCATCAGCCTGGTGCGGCAACTGGATCCGCCCCCCGATCTCGCCCTGGTGGACCTGGGGCTGCCCCCCATCCCCCACCAGCCGGACGAGGGCTTCCGCCTGATCTCGGAGCTCCTCGCCCATTCCGAGCAGATGAAGATCCTGGTGCTCTCGGGGCAGAACGACGAGGCCAACGCCCGGCATGCCCGGGCCCTCGGCGCGGTGGACTTCATCGCCAAGCCGTGCGAGCCCGAGGACATCAAGGCCCACCTGATGGCGGCGCTCAACGCCCGGGCCCGGGAGCTGAAGCGGGAAGAGGAAACCCTGCCCGGGGAATACGGCATCATCGGCTCGAGCGAGCCGATCCAGAAAATGCGAGAGCAGATCCGCCAGTACGCGCGGGCCCCGTTCCCGGTGCTGATCGAGGGGGAATCGGGCAGCGGCAAGGAGATGGTGGCGGCGGCGTTGCACAAGCTCTCCGCCAACCCGAGCGCCCCTTATCTCGCCCTCAATTGCGCCGCCATCTCCCCCAACCTGGTGGAGCCCACCCTGTTCGGCTACGCCAAGGGCTCGTTCACCGGCGCGACCGGCGCCAAGTCCGGCTACTTCGAGGACGCGAGCGGCGGCACCCTGTTCCTGGACGAGATCGGGGAGCTGCCGTTAGACCTACAGCCCAAGCTGCTGCGGGTGCTGGAGAACGGCGAGTTCCAGCGGGTCGGCGAGACCCAGACGCGCAAGAGCAGCGCCCGGGTAATCGCCGCCACCAACCGGGACCTGCGCCAGGAGGTGCGCTCGGGCCGCTTCCGCGCCGACCTCTACCACCGGCTTTCCGTCTTCACCATCCAGGTGCCGCCCCTGCGGGAACTCGACGGCGATAAGCTCCTGCTGCTGGAGCATTTCCGCCGCTTCTACTCCGACCAGGGGGACGCCCAGCCCTTCGAGCTGGCCCCGGACGCCTTGGAGCTGTGGAAACGCTATGCCTTTCCTGGCAACGTGCGGGAGCTACGCAACATCGTCATCCGCCTGGTCACCAAGTACGCCGGACGCCAGGTGGACGCCCGCCAGCTCGAGGCGGAGCTAGACGTGAACCTGCCCGCCGCCTCCCCCGACGAAGCCATGCTGCAGCGGGATCCGGAGGCCTTGCTGGCCCTCGCCACCCGCCAACTCCAGCGGGAGCGGGAATTCAGCCTGGACCAGACCCTGAAGCTCTGGGAGCAGAGCTACATCCGGGCCGCTCTCCAGCTCACCCACGGAAACGTGAGCCAGGCGGCGAAGCTCCTGGGGATCAACCGCACCACCCTCTACAGCCGCATGGAGGCGCGGGGCGAGTCGAGCGACAAGAACGCCTGAGCCGCGCAATCGTGCATTCAAGTCGCCTCGCGTGTATTTAGATCACTTCGGGCTCAGCGAGCCGCCCTTCAGCATCACCCCCCTCACCGATTTCTTCTACGCTGGCGCCCGCCGGGGCACGACGCTGGAGGCGCTCATTTACGCCCTTACCCACGTGGAGGGCATTGTCAAGGTGGTGGGCGAAGTGGGCAGCGGAAAGACCATGCTATGCCGGGTGCTGATGGAGCGGCTGCCGCCGGAGGTGGAAACGGTCTACCTGGGCCACCCCGCCTTGAGCCCGGACGAGCTCCTGTACGCCGTGGCCGACGAGCTGGGCCTCCATCTCGCGGGCGAGCGCCAGACCCAGGCCCTCAAGGCCCTTTCCCAGGCCCTCATCGACAAGCACGCCGCGGGCAAGTACGTGGTGGTGCTGGTGGACGAGGCCCACGCCATGTCCCCGGAGACGCTGGAAGCGCTGCGGCTGCTCGCCAACCTGGAGACGGGCCGCCACAAGCTCCTGCGCCTCGTGCTGTTCGGCCAGCCGGAGCTGGACGCCCTCCTGGCCCGGCCGGAGATGCGCCAGCTCCGGGACCGCATCACCCACAGCTTCCAGATGCCGCCCCTGGACGGACCCGCCGTGGGCGAATACCTCATGTTTCGCCTGCGGGCGGCCGGCTACCGGGGACCGGACCTCTTCAGCCCGGCGGCCGTGCGGGCAATCGCCCGGGCGTCCCAGGGTCTCACCCGGCGGATCAACGTCCTCGCCGACAAGGCGTTGCTTGCGGCCTTCGTGGAGGACTCCCATCGGATCGAGCCCCGCCACGTGAAAATGGCCATCCGGGATTCGGCGCTGGCGCCTCGGCGCCGCCCGCCCGTTACCGCCCTGACCCTCTCCGTCCTGGCGGTGGGGTTCGCAGCGGGCGTCGGCTGGCTCTACCAAGGCCAACCCCTTCCCGGCGCCGATCCGATAGAAGCGCCCCAGGCGGTAGCTTCCCCCACGACCCAACAATCCCCCTCCGCCCCAGGAGGGCCGCCTTCGCGCCAAGGAGAATCGCCTTCCGCTCCGACGGAGCCCGCCCCCGGGCGGGTCCAGGATGCCCGACCGGAGTCGCCGGCTTCCGGGGCCTCCTTTTCAGAGCTTGCCCTCGAAGGATACGCCCTGCTGGGTCAACGGGTGGCGGCGGCGCGGGAGCTCCTGGAAACCCGTCCCGGGGAAAGCTACAGCGTGCAGCTTTTCCTGACCAACGACATCCGGCCGGCGCGCATGGAACGGTTCTTGCAGCGAGCCCGGCAGCTCATTGACCTGGACAGGATCTACGTGTACCCCACCCGCACCGGCGGCCAGCCCAACTTCACCGTCATGTACGGCAGCTTCGACTCCCGGGAGGAAGGCCTGGCGGCCCTGGACCGGCTGCCGCCCGGCTATCGGAGCGAGTTCGCGCCCATCGTGCGCCGGCTGGAAGAAGTCAAGGCCATGCGGTGAAGAATCGGAGGGCGACAACGTGATAAACCACTTCAGATAATCCTTAATATTGGTTTGAATAAAAAAGATTTTCATGCTAGGCTGAAAATCGCATTCATGGGCTTCAGGGAGAAAAGGGGGTGAGGCGTTGCGGGCAGTGTTGCTTCGGGCTCGCGCCTAGGGCGAGCCGGTTCCCGGCGGCGGGGCTCCTGGCCGTAGGCCTTGTCCTGGTCATGGCGGGCTGCGGTACCCAGCCCAGCAAACCCTCCCCGACGGCCCACGTCACCGCCGCCACGGTCCCCCCCAGAACCGGCACCCTGCCCCCGCCGGTCACCCAGGCTCCCCCGGTGCCGGCGCCCAGACCGTCCCCGAAGCCGGAGACCTTCAGCGTCTCCGTAGTGAACGTCCCGGTGCAGGAGCTGCTCTTCGCCCTGGCCCGGGACGCGCGGCTCAATATCGACGTGCATCCTAGCATCCAGGGCACGGTCACCCTGAACGCCATCCAGCAGACCCTGCCCCAGATCCTGGAGCGGATCGCCAAGCAGGTGGACATGCGCTACGAGGTGCAGGACTCCACCCTGGTGGTCATGCCCGACACCCCTTTCCTGCGCAACTACAAGGTCGATTACGTGAACATGGCCCGGGACGCCACCGCCACCGTGGCCATCGCCACCCAGATCCAGGGGGGCGCGGCCGCCACCGGCACGACCGGCACGGGCCCCGTGGGCGGACTGGGCCAAGGCAACATCTCCAACACCTCCCTCAACAACACGGCCAAGAACCGCTTCTGGGAGACCCTGGTGCAGAACGTGAAGGACCTGCTGCGGGAGACCGACAAGCTACTGCCGGAAGGCTCCTACGAAACCGCGGTGGAACAGGGCAGCGTCCAGTCCACCACCGGCACCGGGGCACCGCCCCCCACCACCCGCGGCAGCCGGGAGCCGGGGATTTATTCCAGCCCCAACCCCGCCGCGGTGCAGAGCGAAGGCACCACGGTGATCCGCCGCGCCACGTTCCGCGAGGCGGCCTCCGTCATCGCCAACCCGGAGACCGGGGTCCTTTCCATCCGCGCCACCGCCCGCCAGCACGAGAAGATCCAGGAGTTCCTGGACCAGGTAATGGCAAGCGCCCGGCGGCAGGTGCTGATCGAGGCCACGGTGGTGGAAGTGAACCTGTCGGACAACTACCAGCAGGGCATCGACTGGCGCGCCTTCGTCAAGGCGGGGGGCCAATGGACGCTCCAGCAGCAGACTCTCTCCACCCTGCCGAGTGCGATCGGCTCGACCCTCTTCACCGGCACCTATTCGGGCAGCGACGACTTCTCGGCCACCCTGAAGCTGCTGGAGTCCTTCGGCACGGTGAAGGTGCTCTCCAGCCCCAAGCTGTCGGTCATCAACAACCAGACGGCGCTGCTCAAGGTGGTGGAGAACCGGGTCTATTTCACCGTGAAGGCGGATACGGTCACCACCGCCAACGTGGGCACCGTCACCACCTTCACCACCACGCCCAACACGGTGTCGGTGGGCTTCGTGATGAGCGTCACCCCCCAGATCTCGGCAGCCGACACGGTCACCCTCAACGTGCGCCCCACGGTCTCCCGCATCACCGGGTTCGTCAACGATCCCAATCCGAGCCTCCTGATTCCCAACCGGATCCCGGAGATCCAGACCCGGGAGATGGAGTCGGTGATCCGGGTCGCCAGCGGCGACGTGGCGGTCATGGGCGGGCTCATGCAGGACGGCATCGAGAACAAGGACGACACGGTGCCCGGCCTGGCCCAGATTCCCTTGCTGGGGGAGATCTTCACCGCCCGCAACGACACCCGGACCAAGACCGAGCTGGTGGTGTTCCTGCGGCCCACCGTGATCCGCAACGCCAGCCTGGACGGGGACTACGCCCATTTGCGGCCCCTGCTGCCCGGGGACAACTTCCTGGACTCGCCGCGCTTCGACAATTTCTTCGGTTCGGGGCGGGCGCGGCTGCCCCTGATTGAGCCATGAGCCTGCTCCTGGACGCCCTCAAGCGGGCCGAACTGGAAAAGCGGAAAAATGACGGCCCTGCGTCCGCCCCGCAAGGGGGCGCGGGGACCGCCGGCGCCGGGGACCCGGGCGGGGGGAAGTCCCCTTCCCCGGCCTCGCCCGCTCCCCGGCTGGAGCTTAGCCTGGAGGAACCGCCCCCACGGACGGGACCGCTCCCCGGCGCCGGCGGAGCCGTCCTGCCCGGCGCGGGAGCGGCCGAGCGGGCCGGCGCCGAGCGGTTGTTCGAAGCCAAGGCCCTTCCGGGCGCCTCCAAAGCCTGGCTGCTGGGGTTCGCCGCCATCGCCCTGGCCTCCGCCCTGGGGGGAGGGCTATACATCTGGCGGGAGATGTCCCGGCCGCCCCTCCTCGCCGCCGCACCGGCGAGCGACCCGCCGCCCGCCCGGATAGCCCCCGCAGCGGTTCCTCCCTCCCAAGCGCCCGTCGCGCAGACGCCCGCGACCGCCCCCACCGACCGGAACCCGGTGCCGGAAAGGAGCCCGGCCGGCCCCGAATCCGCCGCTCCGCGTCTAGCGCCGCCGCCCGAGCCTAGGGACGCGCCGAGTAAGCCTTCTTCCAACCCGCCCCCACCGGGCAAAGCCGAAGGCCAGGCGGCGCTTAAGCCTCCGCCGGCCCGGGCCGCCGGGCCTGGGGTGGAAAGCGAGCCGGCCGCCGCCGATCCCCGCATCCGCATCGAGCGCGCCTCCGCCCCGTCCGAAGTGGACCCGGCCCTCGCCCAAGCGTACCAGGCCCTCCAGGCGGGAGACTTGAGCGCCGCGGAAGGGCACTATCGGTCGCTCCTGGTCAGGGAACGGCGCAACCGGGACGCCCTTCTGGGACTCGCGGCCATCGCCGTGAAGCGGGGCGATCCCGACGCGGCCCGGCGCTATTACCGCCAGGCGCTCGCCCTGGACCCCCGGGATCCCCTGGCCACGGCAGGGCTCGCGGCGCTGGACGGGCCGGCCCTGGATCCCGCCGCCCTGGAAAGTCGGCTGAAGATCCTGCTGGCGGGACAGCCTGAGGCCGCCGCCCTTCATTTCGCCCTGGGCAACCTCTACGCTGCCCAGTCCCGTTGGAGCGAAGCCCAGCAGGCCTATTTCCAGGCGTTTAAGCTGGAACCCGGTAACGCCGATTACGCCTATAACCTGGCCGTCAGCCTGGACCACTTGAACGAGGCGGCGCTGGCGGGACAATACTACCAACGCGCCCTGGCTCTGGTCGGGAGCAGCGTGGCCGCCTTCGATCCCTCTCGGGTGGAGGCGCGGCTCCGAGAACTCGGGAAGTCGAAAGAATAGACCTCGCCCCCGCCCGGGATCCGGACGGGGCGGCGGGCTTCCCACCCTCGCAAAAGGCACGGTTTTTGCGAACTTTTCTGGCATGTCCGCCCTGGAACAAACCCTGAGCCAACGCCCCCTCGGCCAGCTTCTGGTGGAGAAGGGCGTCATCAGCGAAGACCAGCTTCGCATCGCCCTCCAGGAACAAAACAAGAACCACCTGCCCCTGGGGCGGCTGATGGTGGCCCTCGGCTTCCTCTCGGAAGCCACCATCCGGGACGTGCTGTCGGAGAGCCTGGGGCAGGAGAGCGTCGACCTCGCCAAGGTGATCGTCGACGCCCAGGCGATCAAGCTGATCCCCAAAGAGGTGGCCCGGCGCTACGCGATCCTGCCCATCGCCGTGGACCACAACCGGCGCCAGCTCACCATCGCCATCGCCGACCCGGACAACATCATCGCCCTGGACCAGGTGCGTGCCCTGGTCAAGGAGGACTACCGCATCCAGCAGCTTCTCGCCGCCGAATCCGACATCCTGCGGGCGATCGACCAGTACTACGGCTTCGAGCTCTCCATCGACGGCATCCTGCACGAGATCGAGCCCGGCGAGATGGACTACCAGACCCCGCTCGTCGGAGTCAACGAGTTCAGCCAGCCGGTGGTGCGCCTGATCGACGCCCTGCTCTCGGACGCCGTGCAGCGGGGCGCCTCCGACATCCACTTCGAGCCGGAGCACAGTTTCCTTCGCATCCGCTACCGCATCGACGGGGTGTTGCGCCAGGTGAGAAGCCTGCACAAGTCCTACTGGCCGGCCATGGTGGTGCGGCTCAAGGTGATGAGCGGCATGAACATCGCCGAGACGCGGGCGCCCCAGGACGGCCATATTTCCCTGAGGCTGTCGGGCCGGTTGATCGATTTCCGCGTCGCCTCCCACCCTACCACCTACGGCGAGAACATGGTGTTGCGGGTGCTGGACCGGCAGAAGGGCATCGTGCCGCTGGACATGCTGGGCCTGCACGAACAGGCCCTGGCCACCTTGAAGATCATGATCGCCCGCCCCGAGGGCATCATCTTGGTGACCGGCCCCACCGGCAGCGGCAAGACCACGACCCTCTATTCCATCCTCAACCACATCAACACCGACGGGGTCAACATCATGACCCTGGAGGATCCGGTGGAATACCCCATGCCCCTCATTCGCCAGACCTCGGTCAACGAGACGGCCAAGCTCGACTTCGCCAGCGGCATTCGCTCCATGCTGCGCCAGGACCCGGACGTGATCCTGGTGGGCGAGATCCGCGACCATCCCACTGCGGAGATGGCCTTCCGCGCCGCCATGACCGGCCACCAGGTGTACTCCACCCTGCACACCAACTCCGCCATCGGCGTCGTGCCGCGCCTGCTGGACATCGGCATACTGCCCGACATCATGGCGGGCAACATCATCGGAGTCATCGCCCAGCGGCTGGTGCGGGTGCTGTGCCATCACTGCAAGAAACCCCACCGGCCGGGCGAGCTGGAGCGGCGCCTGCTCGGTTTCGAGCGCGACGAGGCGCCGCCCACCATCTACCGGGCAGCGGGCTGCGAGCTGTGCGACCACCAGGGCTACAGCGGCCGCATCGCGGTGATGGAGCTGCTCAAGATGGACGAGGATCTGGACGAGCTGGTGGCGCGCCGGGCCACGGCCCGGGAGATCCGCACCATGGCTCTCACCAAGGGATTCCGCCCCTTGGCCGAGGATGCGATCCAGCGGGTGCTGGAGGGCGTGACCTCTCTAGACGAGGTGCTGCGGGTGATCGACCTCACCAACCGGCTCGCGTAAAACCCGCGTTAAAACCGCCATGGCCCTCTACCAGTACGTCGCCGTCGATCCCGTCGGCAAACGCGTCCGCGGCATGCAGGACGCCGCCAACCCGGTGGATCTGGAGCTGCGGCTCAAGCGCGGGGGGCTCGACCTCATCTCCGCACGGCCGGCCCGGGCGAACCAGCTCGCCCTCGGGCGCCGGGTGCGGCGCCAGGAGCTCATCACCTTCTTCTTCAACCTGGAGAGCCTCACCCGGGCCGGTGTGCCTCTGCTGGAGAGCCTGGCCGACCTGCGCGACACGATGAACGACCCGGCGTTTCGCCAGATCATCGCCAACATGATCGAGGGCGTGGAGGGAGGACAGCGCCTGTCCCAGGCCATGGCCCCGTATCCCCGGGTGTTCGAGCCGGTCCACGTGAGCCTGGTGCGCGCGGGCGAGCAGAGCGGCCGGCTCTCCGAGGTGTTCGGCCATATCACCGAAAGCCTCAAGTGGCAGGACGAGCTGGCCGCCCAGACCAGGCAGGTCATGCTCTACCCGGCCATGGTCTTGGCGGTGGTGCTCGCCGTGTTCCTGTTTCTGATGATGTACCTGGTGCCCCAGCTTGCCGGCTTCATGCAAAACATCGGCCAGGCAATCCCGCCCCAGACCAGGCTCCTGATCGCGTTATCGAACGCCGTCGTGGGCTATTGGTACCTCATCGCCGGACTGCTGGCGGGGGCGGCCGCCGGGATCTGGCTGGGCGGGCGCTTCATGCCCGGTCTGGAGAGCCGCATCGACCGCTTGAAGCTCAGGCTCTGGGTCGTGGGGCCGATCCTGCACAAGATCATCCTGGCCCGCTTCGCCAACACCTTCGCCATGATGTATGCCTCGGGCATCTCGATCCTGGAGTGCATCGCCGCCGCCCGGGACATCGCCGGCAACCGGGTGGTGGCGGCGAGCCTGGAGCAGGTCGGCCGGCGCATCGAAGAAGGCAAGAACCTGACCCAGAGCTTCGCCGAGGTGGGCCTCTTTCCGCCCCTGGTACTGCGCATGCTGCGGGTGGGCGAGGCGACTGGCGCTTTGGACAAGGCGCTGCTCAACGTCACCTACTTCTACGACCGGGACGTGCGCGAATCGGTGAAACGGATCCAGACCATGATCGGCCCCCTCCTCACCCTGGTGCTGGGAGCGCTCTTGGGCTGGGTCATGTTCTCGGTGCTCATGCCCGTGTACGACGTCATCAGCAGGACCCGGTTCTGATGGCCGAGCCCGCCCTGCTGTTCCTCACCGCTGAGCGCCTCACCGCCTACCGCTGGCATGGGGGCCATGTTTCCCTGGAGGGGGCCTTCACCGCCGACGAAGCGGGCCGGCGGGCGTTTGCCGCCTACGCGGCCGAAGTGGCCCAGCGCCGCCGCACGGCGTGGATGCTCGCCGACCTGGTGGAAGAGGATTTTCGCTTCGAAACCGTCCCCCACCTGATCGGCCCGGAGCGCTCGACGCTGCTCGCGCGCAAGCTGGAGCAGTTCTACCGCTCCACGCCCTTCCGCCACGCCGAGATCCGGGAGCGGATGCGGGAGGGCCGGCGCGATGACCGGGTGTTGTTTTCCGCCCTGACCAATCCGGGGTGGATCGCGCTTTGGGTCGAGCTCCTGGTCCATTACGAGATCCCCCTGCGGGGCCTGTACTCGGTGCCCCTCCTGAGCCGGCACATCGCCCGGCTGATTTCCGGCCACGACCTGCTGCTCATCACCTGGGAGCGGGACGCCGGCGTACGCCAGACCTATTTCAAGAACGGTCACGTGAGCTTCTCCCGCTTGAGTCCCCTGGCCACGGGCCCTCACGCCGACGCAGGCCTGCAACCGGCGGTCGGCGCCCAGTTCACCGCCACGGTGATCCACGAGGCCGCCCGCACCGTCCAGTACCTGCAGAGCTTGAGCCTTCTGCCCTCCGAGCGGCCGATGCAGGTCGCCATCGTGTGCTCGCGGGAGGACCGGGAAGCGCTGGCGGCGCGGCTCCAGGACTCGCCCCGGGTGCGCTACGCGTACCTGGACATCGGGGAACTCGCCGCGCGGCTGGGTTACCGCGACTCCCTGCCCGATTCGGACGCCACCGGCCTGCTGCTGCACGCGCTGGTGAAGAGCCGTCCCCCCAACCAGTACGCCCCCGCCCAGCACACCCATTATCACACCCTGGGGGAAGCGCGCCGGCTCGCCCGGGCGGCGGTGCTGGCCACCGGGCTGGGGCTCCTGCTCTGGGCGGGTCTGGACGTGTGGCAAGGGATGAATTTCTCCCGCCGCGCCGAGCAATTGACGAGGGAGCTGCAAAGCCTGGAGCGCCAGCACCAGGCCATCCGCGCGACCTTTCCGCCCACTCCCCGGTCGGCCTCGGAAATGCGCCGGGTGGTGCTGGCGACCCGGGCCCTGGCCCAATCCTCCCCTTCGCCGGCGGAAGCGCTCTCCGGCATCGGCCAGGTCCTCGAAGCCTTCCCCGGGCTGCGCCTCACCCAGCTTTCCTGGCAAATCACGACCCATCCAGAGAGCATCGAGAAAAGCGCGCCCGGGAGGCCTCGGGCTGCTTCTCCTCAGCCGGCCAGTCCCGGCCCCACCCTCTACCGGGTTGTGCTGCTGCAAGGGGAAGTGCACCCGTTCCGGCACAACTACCGGGAGGCGCTGGAACAAGTGGAAGCCCTCGCCGCCGAGCTCACCCGGCGGGGATTCAGCGTGGAGCGGCTCGAACTGCCCCTCGATCTCCGCCCCCAGGCGAGCCTCGCGGGGCAATCGGACGCGCCCGAGGCCGAGCAGCGCGCCGCTTTCGCCCTCAAGATCGTGCGGGCGGCGACATGAGACTCACGCGCCAGGACTGGCCTCTTCTGCGCGGCACCGTGTTCTTCGCCGCCGCGGTCCTCGCCCTCGCCCTCGTGGCCATCGGCGCCGCCCATGAGTTCAAGGCCCGGATGCAGCGAACCCACGCCGCCCTGCAATCCCAGGTGGCCCAGGCCCACGCCCAGCTCGCCCGGGTCCAGGAGGAGCGCAAAAACCTGGACGAGTATTACGAGGAATACCAGCGCCTCGTCGCTCGGGGAGTGATCGGCGAAGAGCAGCGGCTCGACTGGATCGAAGCCATCGACCGGCTGCGCGGGCGGCAGCGCCTCTTCGGCGCCCGCTACGCCATCTCGCCCCAGCGCCCCTATCAGCCGGACATTCCGTTGCCGGGCGGCCCGATCGACCTGCTGGCCTCGGACATGAGGCTGCAACTCTCCCTTTTGCACGAGGGAGAACTCGCCCGCTTTTTCGAAGCATTGCGCGAGGAAGCCAAGGGCCTGTTCCTCCTGCGGGGCTGCCAGGTCAGGCGTGCGGCGGCCGCAGCCCCCTCGCGTTTCGGTCCCCAACTGGAAGCCGACTGCCAGCTCACCTGGATTTCCTTGAAGGACCGCCCCCAGCCATGACTCGCTTCCTACAACCGGCGCTCTTTCTCGTCCTGGGCGGGCTTGCCGCCGCCGCCTGGGCCGCCGATCCTCTGGGACGGCTGTTCTTCACCCCGGAGGAGCGGGAGCAACTGGAACGGCAGCGGGTGAGGCCCTCGGCCGAGGCCGCGCCGTCGCTCTCCGGCGTCACCGTCAACGGGCTGGTGCAGCGCTCGGACGGGAAAGCGGTCGTGTGGGTGAACGGGGTTCCCCGGCCGGCTTCGGCGCCCGCGGCGGAGGACGGCCTCGCCGCCCGGCCCCTGGACGCGGCGACCGTGGTGGTGACCACGCCCGAGGGCAAGGTGCAGGTGAAGGTGGGGGAGACGGTATGGCTCGCCCCCGGCGAGGGCAGGGAGCGCGGGAGAGAAACGTCCCCGCCCGGCGCCGGCGCGTCCCCGGAGGCCGCCCGGTGACCGCCACAACGCTCGGCCATGCCCGCGGCATGCGGGGCGCTCCCGTCACGTCCGGTCGCCAGCGCGGCCAGGTGCTGCTCCTCATGCTTCTCGTGCTCATCACGGGCGCCGCTTACCTGCTGGTGCAATCGCTCAACGCCGGCTCGATCGCCACCGAGCGGGACCGCATTACTCAACAGGCGCTGGCGCAGGCGAAGGAGGCGTTGATCGGCCGCGCTCTGGTCGATAACAATCGGCCGGGCAGCCTGCCCTGCCCTGACCTGGATGACGACGGCTCGGCGGAAATACTTTCAGGCAATGAATGCCCAAGTTACATTGGGCGCCTGCCTTGGCGCACATTACGCTTGCCTGACTTGAGAGATGGGTCTGGAGAGCGCCTTTGGTATTCTTTATCCAGAAATTTTAGGGATGATGATTCAATTGTCATCAATTCCTATAGCCCTGGAGACCTCTCTATCGTCGGGACCAGTCCCCAATCAGATGTCGTGGCGGTTGTATTCGCTCCTGGCACGCCGTTGCAACGGGAGGATGCCAGCACAATCCAGACTCGCGGATGTATCGTTGGCACCGATTGTGACGACGCTGGTATTTGCACCGCTAGCCCAGCATCCAGTACGCCCAAATGCAATTCGAAGAATTACCTGGATGTCGTGAATGCGGTGGAGGACAACGCCGACGGTGATGCCATCTTCGTTGCGGCCCACCCCAGCGCTTCCTTCAACGACAGGCTGCTGGCCATCGGCCACGACGAGCTGTTCGTGGCGGCCAACAAACGAATCGCCGGAGAAATCCGCGGCACTGCAACGCCTGCCAGCGGCGTACAAGGCTATTACGAGCAGCAGAGCCCTAAGCATTATCCCTGGGCGAGTAACGGGACGGGTTACCAGATCCCCGGCGAGAAGACCGGCTCGGTACCATACGAGGAGTTACCTTTCAACCCCACCATAAAAGAAGTTCTCAAAGACAACGGGTGGTTCGACCCGAGCATTACGGTTTACACGGTGGCCCCTGACCGATCCAGCGCAACCATTACGATTCAGAATCCCTTCGTCAGCGTCTGCCTCGAGAACGGGAATGTCGTCCAGTGCCCATGAGAATCGTAAACAAAGGGGCCAACCCTAAACCTGGAGTAAACGGCATCACGATTCGGCATGCCGCAGGTTTTACTCTGGTGGAGCTGGCGGTGGTTCTCCTCATTCTAGGATTGCTCTTGGGCGGCCTTCTGGCGCCCATCAGCGCCCAGCTCGAACAGCAATCGATCAAGGACACTCAGCGTAAGTTAGATGAAATCAAAGAGGCTTTAATCGGCTTCTCCCTGGCGAACGGACGGCTGCCGTGTCCGGCGGACGGGGCGACTCCGAGCGGCAGCTCGGGAAGTGGCGAAGAAAGCTACAACTCAACGACGGGCCAGTGCAACATCACGACCGACGGCGTCGTGCCGTGGGCCACGTTGGCACTTCCTGAGACGGATGCCTGGGGGCGACGCTTCACCTACCGCGTCCGCCAGGATTGGGCCGATCAGGTCAATCCCGCCGCCTCCGCCACGGCGGATTGTACGGAGGTGGCCGCCAACGCCTCTTTTGCCTTGTGCTCAGAGGGCAACATCACTGTCAAGGATGGCAGCGGACCCTCGGGAAAAAACGTGGCGACGAACGTTCCCGCTCTCATCGCCTCCCACGGAAAAAACGGCTACGGCGCCTACCTGCCCAACGGCACTCGCCTTCCTTTGAGTGGGGACAGCGACGAACAGGAAAACACAGACAACGATGCGACCTTCGTGAGCCGCTCGCCGGGCAAATATCCTGACGACCCTTACGACGACCAGGTCGTCTGGATCTCCCCGTCCATTCTCAAAAACCGCATGGTCCAAGCCGGCAAGCTGCCCTGACCCGCGAGGACTCGGGGCCTCGTTCCGTCAAGCGTTTCCCCGCGGCGCCAGCTCGAAGCACACCCGGCCCGGCTGGTTCTCCTTGAGGCGCAGGGCGTAGCCCCGGCGCGCGGCCTCCCGGGAAACCTGGTAGAGGCCGACCCCCAGCCCGGTTTCCGAGGCCACGGGCTTCTCGAACAGCGCGCCCGCCACCCGGGCCGGCACCGGCTCCCCCGTGTCGGTGACCCGCAGCACCGCCCCGCCGTTCGCCGTGGCGAGCTCCACGTCGATTTCCAGCCCCGGCGAGCGTTGGCGTTTCTTCAAGGCGTTTTCCAGCAGGTTCTCCGCAACGCTGTCGAAGAGGGCTCCGGGAATCCGGGCGTCTGCGGCGAGGCTCGCCCGGAAGCGCACCCCGCGGGGCTCGTAGCGGGACTCGAGGGCTTCCCACCAGGCGCGCGCTGCAACCGGCGGGTCCTCCGCGTCGCGCTGGGCGAGGGGGTCCTTGAGCTTGCTCAAAGTGAGCTCCAGCCGCCGGGCCAGATCGGGGAGCTGGCGCCGCATGAGCCGCTGGAAGCCTTCGGCGTCGCCCGCCTGCTGGGAGGCCGAGGCCAGGGCGTAGAGGGATTGGAGCAGGTTTTTGATGTCGTGAGTAAGTCGGGCGCCGGTCTCGTGGATGGCCTGCATGCGGGCCATCTGGGCGAGGGCCTGCTCCCGGCGCTTTCCCTCGTAGAAGCGAGCGACGATCTCGGTGAGCAGCTTCAGGTGCAGGACCAGGGCCGGCCCCACGGTGAAGCGGGAAGAGACCTGGAGCGTGAGCGGCCCGGCGCTGAAGGTCCACACCGAGGAGGCTTCCTCGCCCACCCGGCCCTGCCCGTCCGGCGAATCCCAGGCTACGCTCGCCACCCAGGGAAGCGTCGCGAGCCGCTCGGCGGCGGTGTGCAGGAACCCCGCTGGGTCGGTTTCCCGCTCCGCCGCTTCGGCGATCTGGGCGAGCCACTGCTCGAAAGGCGTGCCCACGTTGAGCAGGTAGCGGAACAGAACCGGCTGCAGCAGGCTCAAGCCGTGGGCCGGATTCCACAGGAGACCCAGCAGGCTCAACAGGAAACCCACCACCAGGAGGGTGCGGATCAGCGCCTCCACGTAGGCGACCTGGCTCAGAGTCATGAAGGCGAAGCTTCCCAGCACCACCAGGATCACCACCAGGAACAGGAGCAGCCCGTACAAGAAATCCACCGGCTCGCGCCCGGCCTCCGGCGGCCGGCCCACGGGAAGCGCGAGCAGCAGGAGGAGGCCGACCGGCGCGGCGTAGCGCACGAGCTCGTCGGCGAAGAAAGGGGTCGCCCCGGCGATGAAGAGCTTCGGCACCACCCAGAGCAGCAGGGTCAGCATGAGGTAGGCCAGCACCGCCAGGCCGAAGAGGCGGGAAGCGCGCGACGGCCCAGCAAACCCCCGCGCGCCGATCAGGCTGACGAGGAACGCGAACCAGGCGGCTACCAGCCACCAGTTGAGCCAGAAGAGCACCAGGGCGGAAGCCGCGCCGACGAAGACGAGCGCCGGCGTGCCGAGCCGCCGCTCGTAGCCCCACAGGGGCTGCCACAGGAGAAACAGGCCCAGATGAGTAAGAAGCAGCGCCCGGGCCCACGGGCCCTGCAGGTCGGAGAGCACCGCCCCGTGGAGCAGCAGCAACATGACCGCCAGCAGTTTTTCGCGCCGCTGGAGCAGGCGCCTGACCCAGGCAGGACGGGAAAGGGCCGCCGTCATGGCCGGCCCGGGGGTCGCGGAGGAAGCGTCCGGCGGAGAATCAAACATGCCCTCTCTCAAGGGGTGGCGGACCCATTATAACCAGCGGCTTGGGCGCTTCCCTGGCGGGAAAGCGTCGGAATCCCGTCGGTCGCGTCGGATTTCCGACAGACCGGCGTCGGGCCGGCGACAGCCGGAAACCCGGTCATCCGGGAAATCCATCCCCCAAGCCCTGGAAAAGCCCAATTCACGCCCGCAGAGGCCAGCAAAAAGCCCACCAGCCCCGGTGGAATCCGGTGGCATCGTTCTTGCAGCGGCCGGGGCAATGCCGTGTCCGGAGACGGAAATGAAACGTGAGCGTGGCTTTACCCTGATCGAGATCGCCATCGTGCTGGTCATCATCGGGCTGCTCCTGGGAGGGATCCTGAAGGGGCAGGAGATGATCACCCAGGCGAGGATTCGCAACGTGGTGAACGACCTGAACAGCGTCTCGGTGGCCTACTATGCCTACCAGGATCGGTACCGGGCCATTCCGGGGGATGATCCCAATGCCAGCGGTCGCTGGAGCGGTACGACTTCCGGAGACGGAAATAATCAAGTAAGCGGAAATTTCAATGCCACGCCGTCGGCCAATCCCCCGCCAGCCGGGGAAGAGTCCAATCTTTTCTGGCAGCACCTGCGGCTCGCCGGGCTGGTGGCGGGTCCGAGCACCGGGGCGGGCAGCGCCAACCCGCCCCAGAACGCCGTCGGGGGGGTAACCGGGGTGCAAAACGGCGCCCTAGGGTTGAGCGGGCTGGTGGTGTGCACCTCCAACCTACCCGGCAAGATCGCCAACGCCGTGGACAGTCAACTGGACGACGGCAAGCCCAATACGGGTTCCCTGCGCGGCACCACAACCTCGCCTCTGCCCGCCACCGCCCCTACAGACACCAGCTACGTGGACGACGGGGCGACCCAGTACACGATCTGCAAGAACATTTAGGGCATCTCGCTCGCAGAACTTGTAGGGTACGCGTTGGCGCACCGCTCACCGGCGCGCTTGCGGTGCGTTTCGCCTGCCTGCCGGGATCCGTGCGAGCAGGCAGGCTGCGCTCCGCACACCCTGCGGAGCGACGAACCCGCGGTGTCTCACCCTTGCAACAGCCGCATCTCGGCGGCGGCGAGCGCCTCGGGCGTTCCCAGCAGCACCACCACGTCGCCCTCCTCCAACCGCGTTTGCGGCGTCGGCGCCAGGGCGCGGATACCGCGTCGGCGGATGGCGGTGACTTCCACCTGCAATTCCCCGAGCCGCAATTCTTCTAGCGTGCGGCCGATGGCCGCTGCGCCCGGGGCTACCAGCACGCCGTGCAGCCGCGGCTGCGGCTTCTCGGGCGATTCCAGGAGCTCGTCGCTCTCGCCGCGGAAAAATCCCCGGAACAGGGCGTAGCGCTCGCGGCGCGCTTCGCGGATGCGCTTGAGCACCCGGTTGAGGGGCACCCCCAGCAGCAACAGGGCCTGGGAACCCAGCATCAAGCTCCCTTCCATGATCTCGGACACCACCTCGGCCGCCCCGGCCTCGAGCAGCACATCGATGTCGCTGTCATCGACGGTGCGCACCAGCACGGGAAGATCGGGCCGCTCCCGGTGCACCGCCGACAGGACCCGCAGCGCGGAAGGCGTGTTAGCGTAGGTGACCACCAGGGCCTTGGCCCGCTTCAGGCCCGCAGCGATCAGCACCTCGCGCCGCGCCGCGTCCCCGTAGACCACGCTCTCGCCGGCGGCGGCGGCCTCCTGGATGCGCCGGGGGTCCAGGTCGAGGGCGATGAAAGGCACTCCTTCGCGCTCCAGCATCCGCGCCAGGTTCTGGCCGCTGCGGCCGTAGCCGCAGATGATCACGTGCCCCTCTGCGCTCATGGTCTGCACCGCGATGCGGTGCAGCTCCAGGGCGCGCGCCATCCACTCTCCGGAAGCGAAGCGGCGCACCAGGGGCTCGCTGTACTGGATCAGGAACGGCGCCGCCAGCATGGACAGCACCATGCCGGCCAGCAGGGACTGCATGACCGCGGGATCGACCACGGCGTGGCGGCCCGCGAGCTGCAGCAGCACGAAGCCGAACTCCCCGGCGTGGGCGAGCGCCAGCCCGGTGCGCAGCGCCACGCCGGGATCGGTGCCCACCAGCCGGGAGAGAGCCGCGATGAGGGCCCCCTTGGCCGCCACCAGCAGAGCGAAGGTGGCCGCCACCCAGGCCCAGTTGGCGACCACCGCCCGCCAGTCGAGGAGCATGCCGATGGTGACGAAGAAGAAGCCCAGCAGCACCTCGCGGAACGGCCGGATGTCCTCCTCCACCTGGTAGCGGTACTCGGTCTCGGAGATGAGCACGCCGGCGAGAAACGCGCCCAGCGCGAGCGACAACCCCGCCTGCTGGGTAAGGAAGGCGAGCCCCAAAACGGTGAGCAGCACGTTGAGGATGAAAAGCTCGGAAGACTTCTGCCGCGCCACCAGGTGGAACCAGGGCCGCATCAGCCGCTGCCCCAGCACCAGGATAACGAACAGCACCAGCGCCGCCTTGATGACTGCCAGGCCGAGCGCCCAAGCGAGCTCCTCCCCCGGACGGGCCAGGGCAGGGATCGCGATCAGGAGGGGCACCACCGCCAGGTCCTGGAACAGGGCGGCGCCGATGATGGCCCGCCCGTGGGGGGCGTTGAGCTCGAGGCGCTCAGCCAGCATCTTGCCCAGGATGGCGGTGGAGGACATGGCGAGCACCGCGCCCATGGCGAAGCCTGCCTGCCACGAGGCCCCGAGGGCGGCGGCGAGCAGCATGACGAGCACGATGGTGGAAACCACCTGAGCGGCGCCGAAGCCGAACACCTCCCGCCGCATGGTGCGCAGGCGCGGCAGGCTGAACTCCAGCCCGATGGTGAACATGAGGAACACCACGCCGAACTCCGCCAGGTAGCTCGCCTCGGCGCTCTCCGCCACCCAGCCCAGGGTGTGGGGCCCCACCAGGATGCCCACCAGCAGGTAGCCCAGGAGGGGCGGCAGGCCGAGCCGGCGGAACGCCACCACCACCGTCACCGCGGCGGCGAGGACGATGAGGGCGATCTGGAGGGTGTCGTGGAGCATGGGCCGTAATCATGCCCTACCGGCCGGAATTTGGGACAGCGGCCGGACGGACTCCGGCCGGGCTCTGCTATACTTGCCCACCGTTACGCACCGAGGGTTCGCCCCCTTCCACGGGCTCCTCTGCGCCGCCAGCGCCCGCTCCATGAATCCGCTTCTCGCCCGCGCCCGCTTGATCCGCCTCGCCGCCTTCGATGTGGACGGGGTGCTGAGCGACGGGCGGCTCTACTACGCGGAGGCCGGCGACGCGCTGAAGGCGTTCGGCACCCTGGACGGCCACGGGCTCAAGATGCTGGCCGCCACGGGAGTGCATCTCGCCGTCATCACTGCCCGCAGTTCCCGGCTGGTGGAGCAACGGGCACGCAACCTGGGGGTGGAATTCCTGTTCCAGGGCGTCGACGACAAGGCCTCGGTGCTGGAAAAGCTGCTGGGGGAAATGGGACTGGAAGGGCGGGAAGCGGCTTACATGGGCGACGACGTGGTGGACCTGCCGGTGATGCGCCGTTGCGGACTGGCCATCACCGTGCCCGACGCGCCGGCCCTGGTCAGGCGGCACGCCCACTTCGTCACCCGGGCGAAGGGCGGTCGCGGCGCGGTGCGCGAGGCCTGCGAGCTGATCATGTGGGCCCAAGGAACCTTGGACGGCGCTCTCGCGCCTTACCTGCGTTGAGCGCCGCAACTCTCGCTGTGGATCACCTTCGCGCCCTGGATCGCCTGGCTTCCTTTTTTCCCCTGCTGCTCCTCGCGGCGCTGGCGGCCCTCACCTACTGGCTGGACCGCGCGGTGCAGCCGCCGGCGCCGGACCTCACCGCCACCCTGCGCCACGACCCGGACTTCATCGCCGAGGGCTTCTCCGCGGTGCAGCTCGGCCCAGACGGCCGCTCCCGCTACGTGATCACGGGCCGGCGGCTCATCCATTACCCGGACGACGACACGGCCCACGTGGAGGAGCCGCGGGTGCTGATCACCGAGCCGGAGAAGCCCCCGGTGCACGTCTCCGCCCGCCGGGGAACGATCACCGCCGACGGCGAGCACGTGCACCTGATGGACGAGGTTCGCATCGAACGGGGCGGCGGCATCGAGGAAGGCGGGGCGGTGCTCACCACCAGCTACCTCCACATCCTCCCCGGCCAGGAGCTGGCGAGGACCGATCAGCCCGTGACGCTGGAGGACGCGAATACCGTGATCCACGGCGTTGGCTTAGAATTCGACCGGAAGACGCAGACCGTGACGATCCAGAGGATCAAAGGCCGCTATGCGCTGGCGAACGGGCGTTGATCGGGCCGGGACGTGGCTCGCCCCGTTGCTCGCCGCGGCGGCGCTCGCCTGGGGAACCGCTCTTGCCCAGGCGCCGAAACCCGACCGGGAGCAGCCGGTCTACCTGGAGGCGGACAGCGGCACCTTCGACGACGCCAAGAAGACGGCGGTGTTCACCGGCAACGTGGTGCTTACCCAGGGCACCCTCACCATCCGGGCCGACCGCCTGGTGGTGACTCAGAGCGCGGACGGTTTCCAGCGCGGTGTGGCCTACGGCGATCCCGCGTCTTTCCGCCAAAAGCGGGAGGGCACCGACGAGTGGATCGAAGGCTGGGCCAAGCGCATGGAGTACGACAGCCGCACCGAGACCCTGGAGCTGTTCGAGGACGCGCGCATGCGCCGCGGCCAGGACGAGGTGCGGGGAAGCTACATCTCCTACAGCGCCCAGACCGAGCTGTTCCGCGTGCTGGGATCCGCCAAGGGGGAGAACAAGGCGAGCGGCTCGTCGGGCCGGGTGCGCGCCGTGATCCAGCCGAAGAGCCGCGACCCCCAGGAGCGCGCGCAAGGCTCTGCCGGCGGCCGCCCGCGCTGAAGCCCGTTCCCCTCCGCCCGCCGCAACATACGATCTCGATGGGATACGCCATGAGCACCCTCAGGGTCGAGCGACTGGAAAAACGCTACCGCTCCCGCACGGTGGTCAAGGACGTCTCCCTGGAGGTGGCGAGCGGCGAGGTGGTGGGCCTGCTGGGACCCAACGGGGCGGGGAAGACCACCTGCTTCTACATGATGGTGGGGCTGGTGCCCCTCACCCGAGGCCGCATCTTCCTGGACGACCGGGAGCTCAGCCACATGCCGATCCACCGCCGCGCCCGGCTGGGGCTCTCCTACCTCCCCCAGGAGGCCTCCATCTTCCGGCGCCTCAACGTGGCCGACAACATCCGGGCGGTGCTGGAGCTGCACACCGACGATCCCGACGAGGTGGAAAACGAGCTGGAGGACCTGCTCCACGAGCTGCACATCACCCACCTGCGCGAAAGCCCCGCCGTAAGCCTCTCCGGCGGCGAGCGCCGGCGCGTGGAGATCGCCCGGGCGCTGGCCAGCCGCCCGCGCTTCATCCTGCTCGACGAGCCCTTCGCCGGCGTCGATCCCATCGCCGTGCTCGACATCCAGAAGATCGTGGGCTTCCTGAAGGAGCGAAGCATCGGCATCCTGATCACCGACCACAACGTGCGCGAAACCCTGGGGATCTGCGACCGGGCCTACATCATCAACGAGGGGCTGGTCCTGGCCAACGGCAAACCGGAGGAAATCATTTATAATGAGAGCGTTCGCAAGGTCTATCTGGGCGAGAATTTCAGACTATAAATCATGGCGTTAAGCCAATAGAGCAACTTTCATTCCGCACCCCGTCCCGGCCCCATGAAGCCTTCCCTGCAGCTTAAGCTGACGCAGCACCTCGCGCTGACGCCCCAGTTGCAGCAGTCCATTCGGCTCCTCCAGCTCTCCACTCTGGAGCTGAACCAGGAGGTGGAGCGCATCCTGCAGGAAAACCCCTTGCTCGAACGGGAGGAGGACGAAGAGTCGCCGCCCGCGTTTTCTTCCGAGCGCGCGGAGCCCCGTATCGAGTCCCTGGACGCGCCGGCGCCCGGCGCGGGGGCGGAGGCGCCGGAGGCGGGCAGCGCCCCGGATTCGGGCTGGATCGAGGACGAGGGCTCCTACCACGGTTCCCGGGACGACGGCGAGGACATGGGCTATCCCCAGCTCGCCGCCGACACCCCCACCCTGCGTGAGCACTTGTACTGGCAGTTGAGCCTCACCCAGCTTTCCGAGCGCGACCGCAGGCTCACCCAGCTCCTGGTGGACGCCCTGGACGACGACGGCTACCTCACCCAGGACCTGGACGAGCTCCTGGCGCTGCTGCCCCCGGAGCTGGGCGTGGAACGGGACGAGCTGGCGATCGCCCTCCGACACCTGCAGAGCCTAGACCCCCCGGGCGTCGGCGCGCGCAACCTCAAGGAGTGCCTGTTGCTGCAGTTGAAGGCCCTCCCGGAGGACACGCCCCGCTTGAAAGAGGCGCTCGCGGTGGTGGAAAACCACCTGGAAACGCTGGCGGCCCGGGACTACAACAAGCTGAAGCGCCTCCTAGGCTGCGACGACGCCTGCCTCAAGCAGGTGCAGACCCTGATCACGCGGCTCAACCCGCGGCCGGGCTCGGACTTCGCCCAGGTCGAGACCCGCTACGTGGTGCCGGACGTGATCGTCAAGAAGGTGAAAGGGGTCTGGGTCGCGAGCTTGAACCCCGAGGCGATGCCGAAGCTGCGCATCAACCGCATGTACGCCGACATCCTGAGCCGCAACCGGGACGCGAGCCACCAGCAGCTCGCGGCCCAGCTCCAGGAGGCGAAGTGGCTGATCAAGAATGTGCAGCAGCGCTTCGACACCATCCTGCGGGTCTCCCAGGCCATCGTGGACCGCCAGCGGCACTTCTTCGAGCACGGCGAGGTGGCCATGCGCCCGCTGGTACTGCGGGAGATCGCCGAGACGCTGGGGCTGCACGAGTCCACCGTGTCGCGGGTGACCTCCCAGAAGTACATGCTCACCCCGCGGGGCACCTTCGAGCTCAAGTACTTCTTCGGCAGCCACGTACAGACGGAAGCGGGCGGCGCCTGTTCCGCCACCGCCATCCGCGCCCTCATCAAGCAACTGGTGAGCGCGGAGGATTCCCGGCGCCCCCTCTCCGACAGCCAGATTTCCGAGATTCTCGGCCAGCAGGGCATCATGGTGGCGCGCCGCACCGTCGCCAAGTACCGCGAATCCATGCAGATCCTTCCGGCGAACCTGCGCAAATCCCTTTGACAGAGGAGACGCCATGAACCTCACCGTGACCGGACATCACATCGACGTGACGCCGGCGATCCGCGATTACCTGACCTCCAAGCTCGCGCGGGTCACCCGGCACTTCGACCACGTGATCGACGTGACCGTGATCCTCTCGGTGGAAAAAGCGAGCCACAAGGCGGAGGCCACCGTGCGCGTGCGCGGCAAGGACCTCTTCGCCGAGGCCGACGACGCGGACATGTACGCCGCCATCGACAGCCTAGCGGACAAGCTCGACCGCACCGTGCTGCGGCACAAGGAGAAGCAGGTCGACCGGCGCAACGGCGCGAGCCTGAAGCAAATGTCCAGTGAATAGGAAGCCGTGGAGACCGTCCTGGACGGCCCGCGGAAAGGGGCCCGCGCTACCCGGGCGCCGGCAGGCCCCCGCGTCCGCCGGGCCGCGATCTTTTTCTGACGACGCACCATGAACCTGATCGCCAAGCTGCTTCCCGAATCCCACATCCTCCTCGACCTGGAGTGCGCCAGCAAGAAGCGCGTCTTCGAGCAGGTGGGGCTGCTGTTCGAGAACCAGATGCACATCGCCCGCAGCCTCTGTTTCGACTGCCTGTTCGCGCGCGAGAAGCTCGGCTCCACCGGCTTGGGCCAGGGGGTGGCCATCCCCCACGGGCGCATCAAGGGCCTCAAGGAGGCGGTGGGCGCGTTCGTGCGCGTGCGCGATCCCATCGCCTTCGATGCCCCGGACAACAAGCCCGTGCAGCTCATCTTCGTGCTGCTGGTGCCGGAGCGGGCCACCGACCAGCACCTGCAGATCCTCTCCGAGCTGGCGCAGATGTTCAGCGACAAGTCGTTCCGGGAGAGGCTGCTCGCGGCCAAGACCCCCCACGACGTGCATCTGCTGTTCGAAAACTGGGAGCCGCATGCCCCGAGTCAGCGTAGCGCGGCTGTTTGAGGACAACCGGGAAAAACTGGCCCTGCGCTGGGTCGCGGGACGGGAAGGCGCGTCCAAGTTCCTCGACTCGGAGGCGATCCTGCATTCCACCAAAGGCCTGATCGGCCACCTCAACTTCATCCATCCCAACTGGATCCAGGTGCTCTCCACCTCGGAGACGGACTACATCTCCCACCTGGACGCGGCGCCCCTGCACCAGTTGTTCGAGACGGGAACGGTGTGCTTCATCGTGGCAGGCGACGAAAAGCCGCCGGAGATCTTGAAGAGGCTCGCCGACGAGACCGCCACGCCGCTCCTCGCCTCGCCCCAGGCGAGCCTGGAGCTCATGTGGCTGCTGCGGCATTACCTGCACAAGGCCCTCGCCCCGTCCGTGTCCATGCACGGCGTGTTCCTCGACGTGCTGGGCATGGGGGTGCTGATCACGGGAGACTCGGGCGTGGGCAAGAGCGAGCTGGGCCTGGAGCTCATCTCCCGCGGCAGCGGGCTGGTGGCCGACGATATCGTGGAGATCTACCGGGTGGCGCCCGAGACGCTAGAGGGGCGCTGCCCGCCCCTGCTGCGGGACTTTCTCGAGGTGCGCGGCCTCGGGGTCCTCAACATCCGCACCATCTTCGGCGAGACCTCGGTGCGCCCGAAAATGAACCTGAAGCTCATCGTCCACCTGGAACGGCCCGCCGGCACCGACCTCGCCTCCATGGAGCGGCTGCCCTTGGAGGCGAGCTTCGAGGAGGTGCTGGGCGTTCCCGTGCGGCGGGTGAACATCCCCGTCGCCGCCGGGAGGAACCTCGCCGTGCTGGTGGAGGCGGCAGTGCGCAACACCATCCTGCAGTTGCGCGGCTACGACAGCACGCGGGAGTTCATCCGCCGCCACGAGCGCCACATGACGAACGAGGGCGCTCCGCCGGAAGCGGACGATTGAGGCCGAGGGGCGGACGCCCGAGCCTGCCGAGCGCCCTCTTCCGGCTTCGCCATGGCCCGGCCCATGCAGATCATTTTCATCAGTGGCCTCTCCGGATCGGGCAAGAGCATCGCCCTCAAGGTGCTCGAGGACGCCGGCTACTACTGCGTGGACAACCTCCCCGTGCGGCTCCTTCCCGAGACGGCCGCCTACTTCGAGCGCCACGGTTACGCCCGGGCGGCCGTTTCCATCGACGCGAGGAGCGGCGACGGCCTTGAGCTGCTGCCCGCCCAGATCGCGGCCCTGCGGGCGCGGGGGGTGGACGCGCGCCTGCTGTTTCTCGAGGCGAACACGGAAACCCTGGTCCAGCGCTTCTCCGAGACGCGCCGGCGCCACCCGCTCGCCACCGGCGAGCTCACCCTTCCCGAGTGCATCGAGCGGGAGCGGGAGCTGCTGGCCGACATCGCCGACGGCGCCCACCGCATCGACACCAGCGAGCTTTCGCCCAACACGCTGCGCAGTTGGGTGAAGGACTTCATCCACATCGACCGCTCGCGGCTGACGCTGCTGTTCCAGTCCTTCGGCTTCAAGCACGGCATCCCCCTGGACGCGGACCTGGTGTTCGACGTGCGCTGCCTGCCCAACCCCCATTACGATCCGCGGCTGCGGCCCCTGACGGGCAAGGACCCGGAAGTGATCGCGTTCCTCGAAAGCATCCCCAACGTGGCGCGCATGCTGGCCGACATCCACGCTTTCGTCTCCAACTGGCTTCCCTGCTTCATCCAGGACAACCGCAGCTACCTGACCGTAGCCCTGGGCTGCACCGGCGGCCAGCACCGTTCGGTGTACATGGTGGAGCGCCTCGCCGCCCATTTTCGCGCCGAATACCAGGTGCTGGTGCGCCACCGGGAGCTTTCCTGACTCGTGCTAAAGTAGCCGGATGCCTCGGCGCATTCGTTCCGTGCCCTTCGGGCTGCCGGTGAAAGCGGGCGACGTCCTGGTGCTCGCCGCCGCCGCGGCCCTCACCGCGCTCCTCGCCCTGCATGCCTGGCGGCCCGGGGCGGCCGAGCGGGCCCTGGTCCGGGCGGGGGGACAGGTGTTCGCCGAGCTGGATCTCCACCGGGATCGGGTAATGAGCGTCCCCGGACCCCTGGGCGAGACCCGCATACGGGTGGCCGAAGGCCGGGTGCGGGTGGAAGCCGACCCGAGCCCCCTCCAGCTTTGCGTCAAGCGGGGCTGGCTGGCCCACCCCGGCGACGTGGCGGTGTGCCTGCCCAACCAGGTGAGCGTGGAGCTGGCGGGCGCGACCCGACGTTATGACTCCCTCGCCTATTGAGCTTTCGGTCACCGCGGAGGATCGCCGCCTCGCCCGGCTCGCCGCCTGGGCCCTGGGCCTGGCGCTGGTGGACGCCGCCATCCCCACCCCGATCCCCGGCGTGAAGCCGGGGCTCGCCAACATCGTGGTGCTGGTGGTACTGGCGCGTTACGGGTTCGCCACCGCGGCCTGGGTGTCCCTGCTGCGGGTGGTGGCGGCGGCGATCGCCTTCGGCAGCTTCTTCACTCCGGGCTTCTTCCTGAGCCTGGCCGGCGCCGGCGCGAGCCTCGGGGCTCTGGCCCTGGCCTGCCGGCTGCCCCGGACCTGGTTCGGCCCGGTGTCCCACAGCGTGATCGCCGCGCTTGCCCACGTGGCGGGCCAGCTCGCCCTGGCCGCGGCCTGGCTCCTGCCAGCAACCGCGGTGCTCAAGCTCTCGCCGGTGTTCGCCCTGGCCGCCCTCGTCTTCGGCACCGTGAACGGATTGGTGGCCGCGCGGCTGCTCGCGAGCGCCGGAGAGCCGGACCCGGTCCTCCCATCGTCTGCCGCGGAGGCCCGGTGAAGACGGTCACCCTGGCCTTCACCGGGGCCTCGGGCATGCCCTACGGGGTGAGGCTCCTGGAATGCCTGATCGGCGCCGGGGTGCAGGTGTATTTGATCTATTCCCAGGTGGCCCAGGTGGTGGCGCGCCAGGAGATGGACCTCGGCCTGCCCGGCCGGGCCGCGGAAGCCCAAGCCTGGCTTTCCGAGCGCTTCCGCGCCCAGCCGGAGCAATTGCGGGTGTTCGGGCGGGAGGAATGGTTCGCCCCCGTCGCTTCCGGGTCCAACCCGGCCGATGCCATGGTCATCTGCCCCTGCACCATGGGGACCCTTGCCGCCGTCGCCGCGGGCCTGGCGGAGAACCTGATCCAGCGCGCCGCCGACGTGATGCTCAAGGAGCGCCGCCCTCTCATCCTGGTGCCCCGGGAGACGCCCCTGTCGGCGATCCACCTGGAAAACATGCTGAAGCTCGCCCGAGCCGGGGCGGTCATCCTTCCCGCGAACCCGGGCTTCTATCACCGGCCCGCTACGGTGGACGCCCTGGTGGATTTCGTTGTGGCCCGGGTGCTGGACCACCTGGGCGTGGCGAATACCCTGATCGCCCGCTGGGGAGCGCCGCCCGAAGGCGTTTGATGGGCCGCGGCCCCGCGAAGTGGCAGGGCCCGGGCTATTCCTCGCCGAAGTAACCCGGAAAATCCCGCGCGTAGCAGGGCGGCGACGCCTGCTCTTCCCCCCAGAGGGACGGGTCGACCTGCGGCAGCCCCCGGGCCCGGGCCAAAGCCGCGAAGTGGGCCCGGGCCGTGGGCCCGTCGACGAACCGGGTCCCCTCCCCGTCTACCAGGCGCACCCCCGCCTCCGTCACGATGAAATCCATGGGGATGTCGTGGGGCTGGGGGTGCAAGTCCGGCAGCCGCTGCATCTCGTAGGCCACCGCGACGGCGATGGGCCGCGGCCGGGTGGCGGCCAGAGTGCGGTCGAAGTAGCCGCCGCCGTAGCCCAGGCGATAACCCCGGTCGTCGAACGCCACGGGAGGCACGAAGACCACGTGGGGGGTGACCACCTGGGTGCCCACCGGCACCGGAATGCCGAACACCTCGGCCCGGGTGGGCGCCCCGGGCCACCAGACCCGGAATTCCAAGGGGCCCCGCTTGTCCACTACGGCGGGTAGCGCCGTGACCGCGCCCCGGCGACGGAAAGTGCGGGCCGGAAAACGGGCGTCGTACTCCCCCTTGTACGGCCAGCACAGGCCTACGAGCCACCCCTGGCCGACGGGGAACGTCTCCTCGATGAGCCGGGTGATGGCGGCTTGGCAGCGGCTGCGAATCGCCGGGTCCAGGCGGGCGCGCCGGGCGATCAGGAGCGGGCGAAGCTGCCGCCGCCAGGCCGCCACCGCCTCGGGCGATGGCGAGCGCCCAGCAGGCGACGGCGGCAAAACATCGGTCTCAGCAGGGTCTTGTGGCATCATAGGATTCCGGTGGCGAGCCGCTGGCGCAAGCTCGAAAGCTCCAAAAAAGTTGAAGTATAGCCCCATGGGCTCGGAAACCCGAACCCGCCGCCCAGGGCGCGCGTCCAACGAATGAACGCCCGGAGCACCCTGCTCGACGGGGCGCTCCGCCCGATCCCGGTCCCACCGCTCGGCGGCGGGGAATAAGTCGAGCCTCAGCCGAGTATTGAAAGGGTTTCGAGAGGAGGAAACGATGAGGCAAGTGTTACGTTTTTGCGCCGCCGCCCTCCTGGCGTGGGCCGGCAGCGTCTGGGCGGCGGAAAAAGCTTCCGAGCTCGTCCCGAGCCCCAACGAAATCCATCTTCCCGACTGGTTCAAGGTGAGCTTCCTGGACTTCAAGGAAGACATCCGGGAGGCCGCGGCCGCGGGCAAGCGCCTCATGGTGTATTTCGGCCAGGACGGCTGCCCCTACTGCAAGACCCTGATGGAAGTGAACTTCGCCCAGAAGGACATCGTCGAGGCGACGCGCAAGCACTTCGACGTGATCGCCATCAACATCTGGGGGGATCGCCCGGTCACCTGGATCGACGGCAAGGAGCGCAGCGAAAAGGAGTTCGCCGCCCACCTCAAGGTGCAGTTCACCCCCACGCTCCTGTTCCTGGACGAGAAGGGCGACGTGGTGCTGCGGGCCAACGGCTACTACCCGCCGCCCAAGTTCCGCGCCGCCCTGGATTACGTGAGTCAGCGGTTGGAGAGCCGGATGAGCTTTCCCGAATACCTGGCGAAAGCCGCTGGCGCCCAGAGCGGGAAGCTCCGCGACCAGCCCTTTTTCATGAAGCCGCCCCTGGTCCTGCAGCGGGACAAGGTGCCGGCGAGCCGGCCCCTGGCGGTGCTGTTCGAGCAGCCGGACTGCGCCCCGTGCGACGAGCTGCACACGGTCACCTTCAAGGCGCCGGAGACCCTGGCCCTGCTCCAGCGCTTCGACGTGGCGCGGGTGAACCTGCTGGGCACGCAGCCCCTGGTGACGCCCACCGGGGAGCGGCTCACCGAAGGGGAGTGGGGGCGCAAGCTCAAAGTGGGCTTCGCCCCGTCGGTGGTGTTCTTCGACGAGCGGGGCCGGGAGGTCTTCCGGGTGGAAGCGTACTTGAGGCCTTTCCACTTCCAGACCGCCCTGGACTACGTGGCGAGCAAGGGCTACCGGGGTGAGCCCAACTTCCAGCGCTTCCTCCAGGCCCGGGCCGACCGGCTGCGGGCGGAGGGCAGGACGGTCTCCATCTGGTAGCGGGCCGCGCCGCCGGCGCCGGGCGAGGAAAGCGAGGCAGCAGGGCTCACCTGGCGCGGATCAGCAGCACGGGCGTGGCCGCGCGCCGGACGACGCCCTCTGCCACGCTGCCCAGGATCAGGTGCTCGAACCCGTGGCGGCCGTGGGTGCCCATGACGATGAGCTGGGCTCCCCAGCGGGCGGCCTCCTCCACGATGGCGGTGGCGATCCGCCGGCCCGCGGCGTCCACCAGCACGGTATCCGCCTCCACCCCCGACTCGGCGCACCGTTTCTGCGCCTCGGCCAGGAGGAACTTCCCCTCCTCCTTGAGCCGCTCGGTGAGGTCGATGAATCCCTCCGAGCCGGTATGGCGCAAGCTCTCGTACACATGGGCAAGCCTCATCGCGGCCCCGAGCTTCTTGGAGAGCCCGATCGCCTCGGCGAGCGCCGCGCTGGAGGCCGGGCTGCCGTCAATGGGAACAAAGATCCGCTGGTACATAGGTCACCTCCGCGCTTGCGTCCCGCTTGGGCCGCGACCGGCATTCCCTTGGGCTAAGCGTCCGCCCCCGGCTCAACCCCGGGCGCAGTCTTCACGCCGTGCGGCGCAACGGCTCCTCATATATGTGGTAATACGCCTCTAGCCCCGCGTTGCGCAAGATCTGGCCCACCAGAGGGTCGCAGCGGACCAGGTGGATTTCCCGGTGCGGGTTGAGGGAGCGCTCGCAGAAGTACAGCAGCGTGTCCAGCGCTCTGCCCTCCACTTTGTCCAACGCTTCAAGAATCACGATAAGCTGCTTGCGCCAGGCACAGGGAACACGCTCATAGGCGCCTATACTCTGCTCGCTTGCCTGCCGGTCAAAAGCGCCCCTGACGTGCAGCGTGATGGAATTGGCTCTGTAATAGCAGCATACGGACGGTGCCACGATCCCTCCTCGGTGCGGTTCGCCCCAAGCCCGCAGAACCTCGAGCAGGGGGCGGAGAGAGCGTCCATCGGTCTTTTGACGGGAAGCCTAGCCCGTTTCCTGGGCTCGGCCTTGATCCAGATCAACGCCCTTGCACTTTCACGCCGGCGCGCGGGCTGGAGGCAAGCCACGAATGAACACGGATCTTCACGGATAAAGGTCGAGACGAGTTTCTCCTCTGCGGGCATCCGCGGCCAAGTTGCGGTGTACGTTGAACAAGGCGAAACGCGCCACCCTCGGGTAAGGACCCTTGGGGCGGTGCGCTGAAGCCCACGCTACAGGGCACCCTGCGACGCAGGCAGACTTGAAACAGGTTCTAGCCCGGCCACTTCCAGTCGAGCACCTCCGGCATGTCTTCTCCGTAACGCTCGATGTAGTGCCGGTGGTCGATCAACTTGTCCCGCAGCGCCTGCTTGGCGTAGGCCGCGGCGTAGCCCAGCTTGGGCACCCGGTCGATCACGTCCATGGCCAGATGGAAGCGGTCCAGGTCGTTCAACACCGCCATGTCGAAGGGGGTGGTGGTGGTGCCCTCCTCCTTGTAGCCGCGCACGTGGAGGTTTTTGTGGTTGGTGCGCCGGTAGGTGAGCCGGTGGATGAGCCAGGGGTAGCCGTGGTAGGCGAAGATGATGGGCTTGTCGGTGGTGAAGAGCCCGTCGAACTCCCGGTCTGAGAGGCCGTGGGGATGCTCCTCCCGGGGCTGCAGCGTCATCAAGTCCACCACGTTCACCACCCGCACCTTGAGTTCCGGCACGTAGCGGCGCAGCAGGGTCACAGCGGCCAGGGTCTCCAGAGTCGGCACGTCCCCGGCGCAGGCCATGACCACGTCGGGCTCCGCCCCCTGGTCGTTGCTCGCCCAGGCCCAGATGCCGATCCCGCCCGCCACGTGCTTCACCGCCGCGTCCATGTCCAGCCATTGGGGCGCGGGCTGCTTGCCCGCCACGATCACGTTTACCAAGTTACGGCTCTGCAGGCAGCGCTCGGTCACGGCGAGCAGGGTGTTGGCGTCCGGGGGCAGATAGACGCGCACGATGTCCGCCTTCTTGTTCACCACCAGGTCGATGAATCCCGGGTCCTGGTGAGAGAAGCCGTTGTGGTCCTGGCGCCATACGTGGGAGGTGAGCAGGATGTTAAGCGACGCAATGGGACGCCGCCAGGGGACTTCCTTGGCCACCTTGAGCCACTTGGCGTGCTGGTTGAACATGGAGTCCACGATGTGGATGAACGCCTCGTAGCTGGAGAACAGCCCGTGGCGTCCGGTAAGGAGATAGCCTTCCAGCCATCCCTGGCAGGTGTGCTCGGAGAGGATCTCCATCACCCGCCCGTCGGGGGCGAGATGCTCGTCCTCGGGCAGGATTTCCGCCATCCAGCTCCGATCGGTCACCTCGAACAGGGCATCGAGCCGGTTGGAGGCGGTCTCATCGGGCCCGAACACGCGGAAGTTGCGCGCCTCGCCGTTCAGCTTCATCACGTCGCGCAAGTAGCGGCCCATCACCCGGGTCGCTTCCGCCACCGCCTGCCCGGGCTTGGGCACGTCCACCGCGTAGTCGCGGAAGTCGGGAAGTCGCAGCGCCTTCAGCAAGAGCCCGCCGTTGGCGTGGGGGTTGGCCCCCATACGCCGCTCCCCAGAGGGCGCCAGCGCCGTCAGCTCGGGCCTGGGCCGCCCGCGCTCGTCGAACAGCTCCCCGGGCCGGTAGCTCTTCAACCAGCGCTCCAGCAGCTTCAGGTGCTCCGGGTTCTGGGCGAGCCCGGACAGAGGCACCTGGTGAGAGCGCCAGAAGCCCTCGGTCTTCTTCCCGTCCACCTCCTTCGGGCCGGTCCAGCCCTTGGGAGTTACCAGCACGATCATCGGCCAGCGCGGGCGTGCGGCGAGCCGTCCGCCCCGCGCGTGCTCTTGGATCTCGCGGATCTCGTCGAAAACGCGATCGAGCGTCGCCGCCATCTGCTGGTGCATGGGCTCGGGCTCGTGTCCCTCGACGAAGTGGGGCTGGTAGCCATAGCCGACGAAGAGCGATTCCAGCTCGGTCCTGGGGATGCGCGCGAGCACCGCGGGATTGGCGATCTTGTAGCCGTTCAAGTGCAGGATGGGCAGCACCGCTCCGTCGCGCGCCGGGTTCAGGAACTTGTTGGAATGCCAGGCGGTGGCCAGCGGCCCCGTTTCCGCCTCTCCGTCTCCCACCACGCAGGCCACGATCAGCCCCGGGTTGTCGAAGGCGGCGCCGAAGGCGTGGGCCAGGGCGTAGCCCAGCTCGCCGCCCTCGTGGATCGAGCCGGGGATCTCGGGTGTGGCGTGGCTGCCGATGCCGCCGGGAAAGGAGAACTGCCGGAACAGCCGCCCCATGCCCTCCTCGTCCCGGGACAGCGCCGGATGGAGTTCGCTGTAGGTGCCCTCGAGCCAGGCATTAGCGGCGAGCGCCGGTCCCCCATGGCCCGGCCCGCAGACGAAGATCATGTCCAGGTCATAAGCCCGGATCGCCCGGTTAAGATGGGCGTAGATGAAATTGAGCCCCGGCGTGGTGCCCCAGTGGCCCAGGAGCCGGCGCTTCACGTGGGCAAGCGCCAAGGGCTCCTTCAGCAATGGGTTGTCGTAGAGGTAGATCTGGCCCACGGAGAGGTAGTTGGCGGCGCGCCAGTAGGCGTCGATGCGCCGCAGCTCTTCGGGGGAAAGGGGGCCGGTCACCCCGCTCGCAGTCGCAGTCTCGTTCATGACATCGTCCTCCCCTTGAAAGTGACGGCCCGGAGAGAAGCGCGCCTCCGGGGGGCTTGTTTTCGACGCGGAGCGCCGCTTGGGCCGGCTCCGCCCAAGCGGCGCAGCCCTCACGCCGCGTGGCGCGCCCGGGCCACGGCGGCGAGCAGCCGGTCGTAGGCTTCGGCGAAGCGCCGTACTCCATCGTCCAGCAGCCGGTCGGTGACCTCTTCCAGGGCGATGCCCGCCTCCGCCAGCCGCTCCAAGACGCGCCGCGCCTCCTCCACCCCTTCCTCCAGGCTCGCCCGCGGCCGGCCGTGGTCGCGGAAGGCGTCGATGGTGGCGGGGGGCATGGTATTGACGGTGTCCGGACCGATCAGCTCCTCCACGTAAACCACGTCCCGGTAGGCCGGGTTCTTGGTACTGGTGGAGCCCCACAGCAGGCGCTGGGTCCGCGCGCCCCGGGCCGCGAGCCGCCGCCAGCGCTCGGAGGCGATGAGGGCCTTGTAGGACTGGTAAGCCAGCTTGGCGTTGGCGATCGCCACCCGTCCCCGCAGCCCTTCGAGCCGGGCGCGCTCCGCGCCGGACACTCCCGCCTCCAGCCGCTCGTCGAGCAGGCCGTCCACGGCCGTGTCGATGCGGCTCACGAAGAAGCTGGCGACGCTGGCGATGGAATCGAGGCTGAGGCCCGCGGCCAGGCGCTTTTCCAGGCCCGCCATGTACGCTTGGGCCACCTTCTCGTACACGGCCCGGGAGAAGAGCAGGGTCACGTTGACGTTAATGCTCTCGGCGATGAGAGTCTCGATGGCCGGCAGCCCCGCCGGCGTCGCCGGCACTTTCAGCATCAGGTTGGGACGATCCACCCGGCGCCACAGCCGGCGGGCTTCTTCGACAGTGGCCCGGGTGTCGTGGGCGAGGCGCGGGGAAACCTCCAGGCTCACGTAGCCGTCGCGGCCGCCCGTGGCCTCGAACACCGGGTGCAGAACGTCGGCCGCGTCCCGGATGTCGGCGATGGCCAGCGCTTCGTAGAGCTCCTCCGGGGGCGGATCGCCCTCCTTCAGGGCCTGCCGAACGGCGGCGGCGTACTCGCGGCCCTGGGCGATGGCCTGCTCGAAGATAGCCGGATTGGACGTGAGCCCCTTGAGCCCGTCCTCAGCGATGAGCCGGGCGAGCTGGCCGGAGGCGATGAGCTCGCGGGAAATGGAATCGATCCAGAAGGATTGTCCGAACTGTTCCAGTCGCTTCAAAGGATTCATAGGGTTCCTCCCTCGGGGTCTCCTTCGCTGGATACACGGCAGACCACGGCTGGAAACGGGAGTTCAGCGAACCTTGTTGACCACCAGCACGTCGCAGGGGGCCTCCATCATCACGTGCAGGGAGACGCTGCCCAGCACGAAGCGCGCCAGCTCCGAGCGGCCCCGGGCGCCAAGGGCCACCAGGTCGAAGGCGTCGTGCCGCGCGGCGTTCACGATCACGTCGGGGGCGTAGCCGTGAACCACCTTGGCCTCGGGGCGCTCGCCCTCGGCCCCCCACTCGAGCAGGAGAGCATCCAGGTCCGCCTGGGCTTCCCGCCGGGCCGCCTGTACGTATTGCTCCACCACGTCCCGGTCCACGCCGGCGTAAAAGAGCTTGCCCTCGAAGGGCAGCTCGAAGGCGTGGAGGATCGTGAGGGCGGCATCGGGCGCCAGGCGGCGCGCGGCCTCCAGCGCCGCGCGGGAGCCGGGCGAGAAGTCCACCGGCACCAGAACGCGCCCATAAGGCTGGGTCGCGCCTTGCTTGACCACCAGGGTCGGTCCCTCGTTGTGGCGCACCACCTTCTGGGCCGTGGCCCCCAGGACCAGGTCGCGGAAAAAGTGCTCTCCGTGCCCGCCGATCACCGTGAGGGCCGCGCCCCGGGCGCCGGCCCGATCGACGATTTCCCGGTACACCCGGCCGACCGCCACCTCCGGCTGCACGGCGATCCCGTGGGTCTGGGCCAGCCGGGCGGAGCGCTCGGCGAGGACCTCCCGCGCCCGCTCCACCAGTTCCGGCAATGGCCCCGCCCCGGCGGCGGCCCCGAGCCGCCGCAGCGTCTCCAGGGAGTAGCGCTCCACCACGTGGAGCAGCAGCAGGCGGGCGCCGTGGCGCGCGGCGAGCCCCGCCGCGCGCTCGAGCGCCGCATCGGCCCGTTCGGAAAAGTCGGTCGCCGCCAGAAAGGTCTCGGGCTCGCCCATAGCATCCCTCCTCAAACGATCTCTTTCGCGATGACCCCGGCGGCGAAATCCGCCGCGTCGCGGAACGGCGCCAGCACCCGGTCGGCGCCCGCCGCCCGCAGCGCCCGGGCATCCTCCTCGTCGTGGGCCACCATCGCCACCGTGCCGCGGAAGCCATAGGCCTTGAGGGCCTTGAGCAGCCCCAGGTTCACGTCCCGCTGGGGCAGCGTGCTCACCACCCAGCGGGCGCGGCCGAGGGGCAGCATGGAGGGCACCTCGGGATCCTCCGCGTCGCCGAAGATCACCCGCAACCCCTGCCGCCGCCGGGACCGGACCGTCTCCGGGTCGAAGTCCACGCCGAGCACGGCCACGCCTTGGTCGCGTAACTGCTCGGCCAGCCGGCGCCCGTAGCGGCCCAGCCCGAACACGATCACGTCGGCACCATACGCCGACGCCCCGGCGCGCTCCACCGCCGCCTCGCGGAACGGATGGCGCCGCTCGAACACCCCCAGCCAGCGCCCCACCCAGCCGTAGAGGGTCTGGGAATACAGGATCATGTAGGTGGAAAGGGCGATGGTCACCAGCCCCACCAGGGTCACGAGCCCCAGGGTCTGGGATCCCACATGGCCCAAGGAGATGCCCATGGCGACAAAGACGATGGAGAACTCGCTGATCTGGGCCACCGTGAGCCCGGCGAGAAAGCCGGTGCGCTTGCGGTAGCCCATGTAGCCCATGATGGCCATGACGATCAGCGGATTGCCCACCAGCACGAACAGGGAGAACACCACCGCCGCCGGAAGCTCCTCACCGAGGGCCGGCAGCTCCAGCTTGGCCCCGAGATCGATGAAGAAAAACAGCAGGAGGAAGTCCCGGATGCTGACCAGCCGCGTCGCCATGGCGTCCCGGTAGGGCGTGGAGGCCAGGGAGAAGCCCGCGAGAAAAGCGCCCACCTCCTTTCCGAAGCCGAGCCAGTCCCCGGCCGAGGCCAGGGCGACGCCCCAGGCGATGGCGAAGAGCAGCAAAAGCTCCTGGGATCGCGCCATCACGTGGAGCAGGCGCGGCAGCAGGAAGCGCATGGCCACGAAAATGAAGAGCGCCAGCCCGCCCACCTTGATCCCCAGCCGGGCGAGGAGCTGCGCTGCGTCTGCGGCCGCCCCCGCCGCGCCGTGGGTGCCGATCGCCATCATGGCGAGCACCACCGCCACGTCCTGCACGATGAGGAAACCGAGGGCGATGCGCCCGTGCAGCGAGTCGATCTCGCGCTTGTCGGAAAGGAGCTTGACGATGATGATGGTGCTGGAGAAGGTCAAGGCGACGGCCACGTAGGCCGCCTCCAGATGACCCATTCCCAAGGCCAGGCCGATCAGGTAGCCGAACACGATGGTGAAGCCGAGCTGGCCCAGGCCGGTGGCGAGGGCCACCGGCCCCAGGTGCCGCACCAGGTGCAGGTCCAGCTTGAGCCCCACCGCGAACAGCAGGACCGTGACGCCGATCTCGGCGAGCAGGGCGACCTCGTCGTAGCTGCGCACCCACTGGAGCCCGGCCGGCCCCGCCAGGATCCCCACCAGGATGAAGGCCACGATCAGGGGCTGCTTGAGCCGCACCGCCAGCGTGCCGGCGGCGGCCGACACGGCGAGCAGCAGGGCGAACTCGTAGTACGCGTTCATCGCGCAGCCTCACGGCGCGATGAGCATCGGACACGGAATCGCCCGCAACAGCTCCCGGAGCGTCTCTTCCCCGGGTACGACATTGCCCGGCACCACCAGCGCTCCGCAGCGACGGACCCGGGTGGCGCGGTGCAGCGCGCCGGGCTTGATCAGCGTGAAGTCCGTGACCAGGGCGCCCATGTGGGCGATGTGCTCCACGCGCCCCGCCAGGTTCTGGTACGTGGGATGGTCCTCGAAAACGAGAGGGGCGCCGTCCTGCTCGGCGTGGTCCACCAGGACGTTGACCTCGAAGCGCCGGAAGGACGGCGTCTCGACGACCTGCGCCCCGAGGACGGCGGGGGGACGCTCCTCCGGCTTGCGGAATTCGTCCATCGTCTCCACCACGTTGGACTGGACGGCATCGATGTACCGCTGCACCTCCGGCAGATCGCCGTAACGTTCCTTCAGCTCCTCCGTGAGGTGGCCGACCGCGAACATGACCACTTCGCCGTTGAGCTGGCGGATGCGCTCGCGCCGTTCCTTGCGCCACTGCTGGCTCTGGTGAACGATGGCGGCGAGCTTTTCGTGCAACCGGCCAACCACCTCTTCGATGCGCTTCTTCTCCTCCGCCGGAAGCCGCTCGTACTCCTCCGGGGCGATCACCTCGCGCTCCTTCGCGGGAGCGAAGGAGAAGCCCACCGGCGTCCGCAACAGCACGATCCCCTCCCGCGCCGCCTCCTCTCCGAGCTTCTCGAGGGCCGTCGCCTCGCGCTCGGCATACTCCGCCTCGATCTGCTGGGCACGGGCGCGGTATTCCTCGCTCTCGAACGCGGCCGGGATCGCCACGCGCAGTTCGTCCACAAGCTGCCGCATGTCGTTGCGCAGCCTCACGCCGCGCCCGGGCGGCAGACGCAAGGCCCTGGGCTTGTGCGGCTGTTCGAAATCGCGGACGTAGCACCAATCGGAGGGCCGCCCTTCGCCTTTCGCCCGGCGCGCTAGGAATTCCTGGACCAGCGTGCGCTTGCCCGCCCCGGGCGGCCCGAGCACGTAGAGGTTATAGCCATTCCTGCGGATGCCGATGCCGAAGCGCACGGCCCCCGCCGCCCGCGCCTGCCCGACGAATTCGTCCAGGGCTTCGAGCTCGTCGGCCGTCTCAAACGGGAAACGTGACGGGTGGCAATAGCCGCACAGCAGTTCGGGGCTCAGGGCCTGGAAAATGGCGGACGGTGCCGGCCTGTTCATGGGATCGGGGGCATCCTACGGGCGCAGCGGTCATTCTCATTCTAAAGTCCGCGCCGCCCTGCAAATTGATCTATATCAACACGAGCCGGCCGCGCGGTGTCCGAGCCGCTCACCCGGCGCGCGATCGGCGGACAGATCCGGCGGCTGCAGAACCCGCCACCGCCCGGTGTGCGCGCCTTCGGGGGGCGGCGGTATGAAGCCCGGCGCTCCAAGCCGAGCGCCATCGGCCGCGGGATAGCCCGGCTTCGCCGGACGGACGCCGGTAAGCGACTCGTCCACCGGGTTCCGTGGGAACCGCCGGCGGCGGGAAACCGCCGGGGCGGTGCCGCCGCTTATTCCTTCGGCGGCGCGTCGGCCGGTTCGACGCTCTCCACCCGGGGGATGTCGCGCTGGGGATGCTGCTTGACGATGCGCTTGAGCTGTTCCTGTTTCGCGATCGAGCGCGCGCTCGACTGCTGCAGGTCGGCTTCGGCAGGTTCCGGGGGAAGGGATTTTCTTGGCTTGGGCATCGAAGATCTCCTTGGCCTTATCGGTGTCATGCGGGAGACGGAGAAACGGCCGGCCTTCCCTCGGGCCGGCTCGGCCCGAGGGACACTCCCGGTTCCAGGAGCGCGGAGGAGATTTTCGCTCTTATCCGAGCCCCAGGTCCAGGCGCAGGGTGCGGCCCGGCTTTGATCTGGGTCAAAGCGCTTCCAGACGGGCGGCGGAATACTAAAAGCGTAAAGCGGCGCAGACGCGCCCGCTGCGTCGACCGTCCGCCCAAGGAGGAAATCATGGATGTCGGCGAGATCTGCACCCGGGAAGTCGTGATCGCGACCTGCGACACCACCGTCCTCGAGGCAGCGCGCTTGATGCGCGAATACCACGTCGGGGATGTGGTGGTGGTGGACGAGTCCAGCGGGCGGAGTATTCCCGTCGGAATCGTCACCGACCGGGATATCGTCGTCGGCGTGGTGGCCACAGGGCTGGACCCGGCCGCCCTGACCGTCGGCGACATCATGGGCGGGGAGCCCGCCACCGCAGCTGAGCACGACGACGTATACGAGACGCTGCAGATCATGCGCGCCCGCGGCGTGCGCCGCGTGCCGGTGGTGGATGCCGAGGGCGCCCTGGCGGGCATCCTGGCGCTGGACGACGTGCTGGAAGTCCTCGCCGAGGAGCTGGACGCGGCGGTCAAAGTGGTCGCGCGCGAGCAGGCGAACGAGGCGCAGCGCCGCCGCTGAGGCCGGCAAGTGGGATTCTTGACGCAAGCGTCGAGGCACGTCTGGGAGACCAAGTACCGGTATCGGGACGGGGCAAACGGCGGGGATCACACCATCGAAGACACCTGGCGCCGGGTAGCGCGGACGCTGGGCGCCGTGGAATGGCGCGACCGGGAGGCTTGGACGCGGCGCTTCCTCGACATCCTGGAAGATTTCAAATTCCTGCCCGGCGGGCGCATCCTGGCCGGCGCCGGCACCGGGCGCAACGTCACGCTTTTCAACTGCTTCGTGATGGGGACGATCGAGGACTCGATGGAGGGCATCTTCCGCGCCCTCCATGAGGGTGCTGTCACCATGCAGCAGGGCGGCGGCGTAGGCTACGATTTTTCCACCTTGCGCCCGCGGGGCACGCGTGCGAAGGGCGTCGGCGCCATCGCTTCCGGGCCCGTCTCCTTCATGGGCCTCTGGGACGCCATGTGCGCGACCCTTCTATCCACCGGTGCGCGGCGCGGGGCGATGATGGCGACCCTGCGCTGCGACCATCCCGACATCGAAGAGTTCGTCTCGGCCAAGCGGAAGCCGGGCGCGTTGCGGCATTTCAACCTGTCGGTCCTGGTAACCGACGCCTTTATCGAGGCAGTCCGCCTGGGCCGGGATTGGCCCCTTGTCTTCCCCGCCACGGCGGCGGACGAACCCGGAGGGGAAACCGTCCTGCGCGACTGGCCCGGGCACGACGAGCCCGTGCGCTGCCGCGTCCACAGGACGCTCAAAGCCCGCGATCTCTGGGCCATGATCCTGCGCGCGACCTACGACTACGCCGAGCCGGGCGTGCTCTTCATCGACCGCATCAACCGGCAGAACAATCTCCGGTACCGCGAGCGAATCAGCGCGACGAACCCGTGCGGCGAGGTGCCGCTGCCGCCGTACGGCGCCTGCGATCTGGGATCGGTGAACCTCACCGCCTTCGTGCGCGAGCCGTTCACCGACCGGGCGCACCTGGACACGGAAGGCATCCGCGAGACGGCGACGGTCGCCGCGCGGCTCATGGACAACGTCATCGACGCCTCGCAGTTCCCGCTCGCGCAGCAGGCAGAACAGGCGCGCGGCACGCGGCGTATCGGTCTGGGCATCACCGGGCTCGCCGACACTTTGATCATGCTTAACCTACACTATGCCGAGCCCGAGGCACGCGCGCTCGCCGCCGAGGTCATGCGCCTGATTTGCCACAGCGCCTACCGCAACTCCATCGAACTCGCCCAGGAGAAGGGGCCGTTCCCGTTCTTCGAGCGCGGCCAGTACCTCCACGGCGAATTCATCCGATCGCTGCCGGCGGACATCCGGGACGGAATCGCGCGGCACGGCATCCGCAACAGCCACTTGATCGCCGTCGCCCCGACCGGGACCATCAGCCTGCTGGCCGGCAACGTGTCGAGCGGCCTGGAGCCGGCTTTTGCCGCGGAATTCCGCCGCAGCATGCTGCACGAGGACGGCACCACGTCCGCCTTCGAGCTGGTCGATTACGCCGTGGCTTTGTGGCGGCGGCTGACGGGCGACCGCAAGGGCTTGCCGCCGGCCTTCGTCCGCGCTTCGGACGTGCCCCCGGACGGCCATGTGGCGATGCAGGCGGCCCTGCAACCGTTCGTCGACAACTCCATCTCCAAGACGATCGCCGTCCCGGAGGATTTCCCGTTCGACGCGTTCCAAAACATCTACGACCTCGCCTACGACCGCGGGCTGAAAGGCTGTACCACGTACCGCCCCAACCCTGTACGGGGCGTGGTCGTCACGGCGGCAGAGGAGAGCACGGCGGCCCCCCACTGCTGCGCGATCGAGCGCGAAGCGGACTGAAGGCACGGGCGGCGGGGCAGGCTCCCATCGGTCGGCTTCGGGTCCCAATACCCGCCCGATCGCCCGTGAATTCAGCGACCTTTAGCGTCCGGCCTTCCGCCGTGTCGTAAACGATCGAGCAGACCCCGCCAAGACGCTTCCCTGGCCGCCGCGCCCGGCGGCGCAACCGCACGGTTCATTCGACTTTGATGGTGCGCCTCTTCGCCGTCTCCGTCTTGGGCAGCGTGATCTCCAGCACGCCGTCTTTCAACGACGCCTTGGCTTTCGATTCGTCCACTTCCGCCGGCAGCGAAACGGTGCGCGAGAACGCGCCGCGGGAAATCTCGCAGCGATAGTAATCGCCTTTTTCTTCCTTCTCCTCGCGTTTGGTCTCGCCCTTGATGGTGAGCACGTTGCCGGTGAGCGAAATCTCGATGTCCTCCTTGTTCACCCCCGGCACCTCAGCCCTCACCACCACTTCGGCGTCGCGATCGATGACGTCGAGCTTCGGTATCCGTGCCCCGACCCTTGCCACATCGGGGACGGCCGGCCACTCCCACCGGAACGGCTGCGGCCAGCGGTAGGAAAAGAAATCCTCGAGCATGCGCTCGATGTCCTCGAACGGGCTCAACGCCCTAGCCGGGACCCGTCGGACTTCCTTTCCTTTGGTGACGGCCACTTCCTTTTTCGTTTCCTCAGTCATGATGAATCCTCCTGGTCGAAACGATGCACGCGATCCCTTCGGGATCATACCGCCCTCTCCCTCGGGGAGAGGGCATCCCCTCTTCCTCCTCCCCCAGCCGGGAGGAGGACGGCGGCAAATGGTTCGTCGACCATTTACCGGAGGCTCAATAGCGGCGGACCAAAAACTGGACCGCCTTGCCAAAGCCGACCGGATCAATATGCCGTTTCTAGAGACACCCGGGTTTGATCTAGCGCAAACCGGCGCCGGATTTCACCTGGCGACGGGGTCGGTCCCGATCGTGCTTGGCATAGAGCGCTTCGATCTGGGCGGCGAAGCGCTTCTCCATCTCCGGGCGCTTGAGCTTGAGGGTGGGCGTCAAGAGCCCGTTTCGATCGTCCACGGCTCGAGGGTCAGCCAGATCCCATGGGGACGGGCGTAGCCGGGGAAGCCCGCAGGGCGTGCCGCACGCGCTTGAGCGCTTCGGCGGCGGCGTTGCGGGACTGGAGAGAGGCGGTTCGGTCCATGGGCCGGTAGGCCCGCGCGGCGGCCGGCTCATTCCAGGACGAAGGTGACCTTCAGGTCCACTCGGTACTTGGCGATGTTTCCGCCCTCGACCACCACCTGCTGCTCCTTGACCCAGGCGGCGCGAATGTTGCGCACCGTCTTGGACGCGGTCTCGATCCCCTGGCGGATCGCGTCCTCGAAACTCTGGGTGGATTCGGCGCTGATTTCGATGATTTTCGCGACGGACATGGCGCTACTCCTTTCTGCGTCTGCAGCAAATGGTCGATGAACCAGTTCCCGTCGTCCCGCCCTTCCTCCCGGAAGGAGAGAGGGACTGGGCGATCTCCTCCCCAGAGGGAGAGGGGCCGGCGAGGGCGGGCACCGCCCGGCATCTCGACGGCGCCACCGGAATGCCCAGGCCGATTACAGCACGAGCGGGGGTCGGCCGGTTTGACTTGCATCAAACCGGCGCCTTTTCGGCGCGCCTAAACTGGCGAAAGATGCCTGGGTCGAACCAAGGAAAGGACCGCGATGTTCAAGCACATCTTTGTTCCCATCGACGGAAGCGCCACATCGCAAGTCGCGCTGGAAACGGCGCTCCAACTGGCGAAGGAGCAGGGCGCCGAGGTACGGATCGTCCACGTCTTCAAGCACTTCGTGGCCTCCTCCGGCGGGGGACCCATCGACCTCACCGAGGCGTTCAAGCGGGAGGGGGAGACGGCGTTGGCGCGGGCGGAGAACCGGGCGCGCGAGGCGGGCGTGCCGGCCGCGACCGAACTGATCGACGCCGGCGGACGGCGCATCCCGGGGGCCATCGTGGAAGAAGCCGCCCGGTGGCCTGCCGATCTCATCGTCATGGGGACCCACGGGCGGCACGGCTTCGAGCACCTTCTGCTGGGCAGCGTGGCGGAAGGCGTCGCCCGGCGAAGCCCGATCCCCGTGATGCTGGTGCGGGGACGGTGAAGGCGGCGCTTCCCCGTTGAGATCCCCTAAGCCTGCGCCCCCGTCCATCCGGGAGCGCCTGCGCTTCGCCCTTTTGCGCGACGGCCCCAAGCTTCCCGGCGAACGCTACGTGGGCCTGGAGACGGCGGATCCTTTCAGGATCGACCGGAAAGCGGGCGATAATGGGAGCTCGGACAGCCACGCGTCTGCCTCAAAGCTTATAGCCGATCTTCCGCAGCAGATCCTTCCGCCACTGGATGTCCTCTTCGCCCTCGATGTCCTTGGTGCGAAAGCCGTCCACCACGCCCAGGATGGCGCGCCCCTGCGCCGTTTCGGCAAGGACGATTTCGGTCGGATTGGCCGTGGCACAGAAGATGCGGCACACCTCCGGCACCGCCTTGAGCGTATTGAGGACGTTGAGCGGGTAGAAGCCCTCGCCCAGGAAAACGATGAAGCAATGGCCGGCGGCGATGGCCATGGCGTTCTTCCGGGCGAGCTCCACCATGGCGGGATCGGTGCCCGACCAGCGGACGAGGCATTTGCCGGAAGCTTCGCAAAAAGCCAGGCCGAACTTGATGCCGGGAACCGCGGCGACCAGAGCCTCGTGGATGTCTTCCACCGATTTAATGAAGTGGGTCTGCCCTAGGATGAAATTGACCGCTTCCGGTTTATCGATCTTCACGGTGATGAGTTCCATCTCGGATTCCTCCTGTTTGACTTGGATCGAACGGAACCGCCTCCTCCCGCTCCCGCTCGTGCAGACGCAGGATGCTCTCCACCACGCGGGCCACTTCCTCGTCCGCCAGGGGAGGACGGCATCGCGCCCTGTTCCAGGCGAGCAGAAGCTCGAGCACCACCTGCGGGTCGACGCCGCGCCAGAAGAGGTGTCCGGCCAGGGAAGCGATGGTGTTGTTGCGTTGCCCTTCCTCCACGCCCTCCCGCACGAGGCTCCGCCAATGGGCGATCGGATGTCCCGTCCGCGGTCCCGCGGGCAGCACCAGGCGCAGGAGCCACGGGGGTACGGCCGCCAGAGGCACCTCATCGGGGCTGCGTCCCGGCACCCAGGCGTAGCACCGCCCGCTCGGATGCAACGACGGGGGCGCCACCGCCACGCCGCCGTCTCCGCGCAAGTCGATGCCCGAGGCGATGGCGATCCGGTTCGGCACTAGCCCGCCGGGGTGGGAGAAATAGCAGTGCCGTCCCCCTCCCCCGGTCGTCGCCTCGACGGTGACGGGCAGCCCGCCATGCTCGGCTTCGAGGGCGGCGAGGCTCTGCTCGCCTCCATGCCGGGGATCCACGTCCAGCACCACGAGCCCGGACACGGCCCCGGTGACGATGGCCAGGTTCGCCTCGCCGCGGTGCCGGAACCACGCCTCGAGCTCATCCTCCGTCGGAAGGCGGCGCTGGAACTCGGCCCACGGAACCACAGGCCGTTTGCCACGCCGCTCCACCGGGACCACCGACCAGCCGCGTGCGAGGTATGCGCGGGCTGCGGCCCATACCGAAGCCTGCGGTTCGGACATGGACTTCCCCCGGCGCATCGGCTCAAGTGAACGCTCGAAAAGCTTGGAGCCTATCTCGAAATCGAGCGAGAAGCGCTGAGCGAAGCAAAACGCAGCGGACGGTGACGGTCTGCCAGTGCCCCGGGCGGCAACTCTAAACGTCCACCACGCAGCGCGCTTCCCATTCCCCGTCCCGCTCCCGGACCGAAAGCATGGTGAGCGTCGCGCCCTTCACCTCCACGCCCCGCTCCATGCGGGAGGTCCAGGCCTCGCCGGAAGCTTCCCCCACCCAGCGATCCCCGCGCCGCTCCAGGGAGAACCGGCTGAAGACGGCGCCGTGCTCCCGCGCCGCCCCCAGCAGCCGGTTGAGCCAGGTGACCAGGGCCAGCTCCACGTCCGGTTCTTCGAACTCCACCTGGACCGTGAGCGCCTGACCGACCTGGGCGAGATCGGTCATGATGGCGAACATCGCCCGGGCTGCGGCTTCGAACGCTTCGGTCACGGTCCGCCCTCGCCCGATCACGCCGATGTCGGCGTCGTGCTCGAAATAGTCGTAGGTCGGCGCTTCCATGTCACCCTTGCCGTTCTCGCTTCCCGGATCCGTCGTGCGCCAGTGCGCCGCTTAACCAGCGCAGGATCTCGGGCCACAGGCGCCGGTGGGCGTTGCGCCCCACCAGCAGGCCCACGTGCTGGATCGCCACGCCGGTGTCGCCGTGGTACCAGAGCAGCGCCTTGTTCGCCCCCGGCAGCGCTTCGTAGAAGGGTACCACCGATTGGGGCGGCACGATGTCGCAACGGGGGTCGGCCGCGCACAGCACCGGAATCGCCAGGCGCTCCGGCGCCGCCCGCCGGCCGCCGAGCTCGAGGGTGCCGCGCATGAAGCGGTCCTCCCGGTACAGCCAGGCGGCAATCTCGGCAAAGAGCCTCCTCGGCAGCGGCGTCTCGTCCAGGGCCCAGCGCTCCACCCGCAGATGGGTCTGAGCCGCTTCGGCGTCCCCCATGCTGGAGAGCCAGTCGAGCCAGCGGTCGAGCTGGAACGTCTTCGGGGAAGCGAGCACGCTCAGGGTGTTGAGATAGGAGCCGGGGACGTTGGCCGGCAGCCGCTCGGGGAGGCCCGTGCGGGAAAGGGCCGCCAGCGTGCGGCCGAAGGTGCCGATGCCCTCGCCGAAGTGGAGCGGCGCGGCGAGCAAGGCCAGCGCCCCCACCCGCTCCGGATGGGCCGCCGTGAAGGCGGCGGCGAAGGTGCCGCCCAGGGAATGGGCGATGAGGCCGGGGCGGGCCGCGCCGCCGTCGGCGGCGACGGCCTCCAGGGCCTCCAGGAGCAACCGGCCCGCGTATTGAGCTAACCCGTATTCCGCTTCCGCCTCGCCCGGGGGCTCCCATTGCAGCAAGTAGACCCGAAAGCCGGCCTCGAGACACCGGCGCACCACGCTCGCTCGAGGCGCCAGATCCCAGAGATAGGCCCGCTTGAAGGGCGCCGGCACGAGGAGTACCGCCGGGCCGCCCTCGGCCGGGCGGTGATACGCCTTGAGCGTGACGGGAGGGCGCGCCAGCACCACTCGGCCCGGCGTCTCCTGGGGTCCCAGGCCCACCGCGTCCAAGGCGTGACCCCACGCCCGGCGCCAGGCGTCCATCCCCCCGTAGAGGCTCCAGGCGGCGAGGCTCGTCTCCAGAACGCGGGCGAACCCCCCGTCCAGGGCCTCTCCACCCCCTCCCCCGCTATGGCTATATTCCGTCATCGCCGCCTCGCTCGCACCGCCTATCGTCCCCTTGGGACAGGGCCACGATGCACTCAATTCGATCCAGGCCTTTGATATGGGTCAATGCCCTTCCGAAGCGCAAAACGGCGCCGGCGGGTCCTGGACATCATCGATCGCAATCGGCGTGGGCCGGGATAGGCAGGGCGTCGTCGCTTCTTATAACATACCCGGAACGGGAGGCGCCGGGTCTCGCCGCAGGACGATGTTTCCGTTGACCGGGATCGACGCCCCATCCGACCTCCGCCGGTAGGTTTAAGGCTGCGTGGACATCCATCCCGGCGAATCGTCCCTGTGTAAACCATGCCCCGCTCAAACGTTCCGCCATGAGCCCAGCGTCCCCTTTCCCCATGCATAAACTCGTCCACATCCCGGACGGCCCGGCCGTGATCGAAGGCATGCTGGAGGCGCCGGAATCGGCCCGGGGAATGGTGTTGTTCGCCCACGGCAGCGGCTCCAGCCGGCATTCTCCGCGCAACAATTACGTGGCGCGAGTCTTGCGCGAGGCTGGGATCGGCACCCTGCTCATGGATCTGCTGACGGTGGAGGAGGACAGGGATTACGAGACCCGCTTCGATATCCCCCTCCTCACCCGGCGCCTGATGGTCGCCACCGGTTGGCTGCGCCGGCAGGCGGGTTGCGCCTCCCTGCCGATGGGCTATTTCGGCGCCAGCACGGGCGCGGCGGCGGCCCTGCAGGCGGCGTCGGAACTCGGGGACGAAATCGCCGCCGTCGTCTCCCGGGGCGGCCGGCCGGATCTGGCCGGCCGGGAGGCGCTGCGCCGGGTGCGCGCCCCCACCCTGCTGCTGGTCGGAGGCCGGGACGAGGTGGTGATCGAGCTCAATCAGGCCGCCTACGAGGTGATGACCTGCGAAAGGCAGCTCTCCATCATCCCGGGTGCCACCCATCTGTTCGAAGAACCCGGCACGCTAGAGGAGGTGGCGCACCAGGCGAGCGCCTGGTTCCTGCGCCACTTCGGCTCGGCGCATCTTTCCCGGCTTCCTCCGGACTGATCTCGGCCGGGCGCGTGCCATTACCGCCGGTGTCCCCGCCTTCGGGCGGGCGCCCACGGAGCATCCGCTAGCCGTGGGGCGGCTCCTGAAAGGCAGGCAAGATTTCGCGGGGCATCCGTGTTGAACTCAAAGCGCTTCCGTACGCGCAGGCCTTCGTCCCGCGAGCAGCGCGGCCACCGTGTCGTCGTCCACCTGAGGGAAGTCGAGATAGAACGCGCTCACGGCCCCGAAGTCCTCCGGCGCGTGGAGGCACACGACCTCGTCCGCGTAGCCCCTCACCTTTTCGAGACTGTCCCGCGCCGCCACCGGAACCGCGCAGACGAGCCAGGCCGGCTTCTTCGCCCGCACCGCGTGCAGGGCCGCGATCATGGTGGCGCCGGTGGCGAGCCCGTCGTCCACCACGATGACGGTTCTTCCCGCCGGATCGATCGGCTCGCGCCCTGGCGTGTACTTACGCCGGCGCGCCTGCAGGACCTGCAACTGGCGCCGTTTCTCCGCCTCGAGATACTGCGGGTCTGCCCCGGCCTGGGGCGCGTAGTCGGCCACATACGTCCAGCCGGACTCATCGACCGCGCCTACCGCGAACTCGGAATTGAACGGCGCGCCCAGCTTTCTGACCAGCACCACGTCCAGCTCGCCGTCCAGCTCGTCGGCCAGCACGCGCCCCATCTCGACGGCGCCGCGGGGAATCGCCAGCACCAGGGGGCGCGCGCCGCGGTATTTCGCCAGCGCCGTCGCCAACCGGCGGGCCGCGTCGATCCGGTCCCGGAAAATCATCCGCTCTCCACGGGCACCCGCACGGGCCTTTCCTCGAAGGACAGCAAGCCGCGCGTCGCCGTTTCCCGCGCGATGCCGCCCCGGACCGCCCGGGCGAGCCCGGCCACCTGGTCGGCGAGCGCCTCCAGCACATCGTCCAGCGAGACGATGCCTTCGAGCTGGCCGTCGCCGGACGTCACCAGGACGCGGCGCACGCCGGCGCTCTGCATGACATCGATGGCGTCGTCGACGCTCGCCTCCGCCCGCACGGTGACGAGCCGGCCGCTTACCAGTTGGCCGACCGCTGCCTGCTGGGGAGCAATCCCGCGGGCCATCGCCAGGACCACCAGGTCCCGGTCGGTGACCACGCCCGCGGCCATGGGTCCGCTCGGCGTGTCTTGGGTGACGAGCAAAGCCCCCACGTGGTGCTCCCGCATCAGCGCGGCAGCCTGATCAAGGGTGGCGGTGTGGTCGGTGGACACGATTTCGCGCGTACAGATATCTCCGACTTTCATGGTCTCTCCTTTCCCTTTTGGGCCATCCGGCCGGCTGCCGGCGCACCAAGCTTCGATTAACGATACCCGCCCCATCGGACAGAGTATTGACCTACATCAAAGGACGTTTCAGCGCCACGCCTCGATTCGGCTCGCCCGGCCAGCCTCCACCCGGGCAACTCAGAAAGACGAAGTGTTAGAATGGCTTCGCTCGAACCGCCCCTGGAGGGCCCTGTCCCCCATGAGCGTTTTCCCCGATCCTCTCGGCCCGGGCAGCCGAACGCCCTTGATCCCGGCCACCCGCGTGGTTCTGGGGTCGGTGTTCGCGCTGGCGATCGCCATCGTCGCCGGCACCGCGCTCATCCTGGGGGAGCTGCGCAGCCGCCAGATCGCCGACGCCGAGCGCGAGATCGCCAACCTAAGCCGCATCCTGGCGGAGCAAACGGCGCGGACGTTGCAGAGCGTCGACCTCATCCTCAAAGGCGCGACCGAACGCGTGCGGGAGGGGCAGACGCGACCCCAGCTCATGGAGGAGGGAACCGTGCGCGCCCTGATGCAGGCCCGCCTCAGCGGCGTGCCCCAGATCCGGGCGCTTTTCATTCTCGACGCCCAGGGACGTCTGTCCCTGCACTCGCAGGCCTTTCCAACCCCCAAGCTCTACGCCGGCGACCGGGACTATTTCAAGGTGCACGTGGAAAATCCAGGCTACGGCCTGTACATCGACAAACCCACCCGGAGCCGCCTCACCGGGCAATGGACGATCCAGGCGAGCCGGCGCATCGACGGTCCCGGCGGCGAGTTCCTGGGCGTGTTCTCGGCGGCTCTGGACCCAGCGTATTTCGAAGCGCTCTACCGGGATCTCGAGTTGGGCCGCAACAGCTCGGTCAGTCTGTTCCTGCGCGACGGCACCTTGCTGGTGCGCCAGCCACGGGACGAGGCGCTGATCGGCCGCTCCTACGCCGGCTCTCCCGCGTTCCTGGCCCTGGCGCAGCCGAGCAATGATATCGGGGGAACCCACGTTCTGCGCACTGCCGGAGCCAACGCTACCCTTGTCGGCGTGCGCGAGGTCGGGCCTTTCCCCCTCGTGGTCGAAGTATGCCGCAGCGAGGACGCTCTGCTCGCCCAGTGGCGGCGCGATGCGGCCTTGATCGCCTCCGGTGCCGCGGCGGTGACGCTGCTGCTGGTCGCCGCCGGCGTTTTCCTCGCCCGCGAGTTATCTCGGGAAGCCGCCATGGGCCGGGCCCTCAGGGACAGCGAGGCGCGCATGAGCGGCATCGTTCAGTCGGCCATGGACGCGATCATCACCGTCGACGAAAACCAGCGCATTGTCCTCTTCAACCCGGCGGCGGAGAAGGTATTCCGCTGCCCCGCCGCGGAGGCGATCGGATCGCCATTGGAGCGCTTCATTCCAGAGCGCTTTCGCGCCGCGCATCGGCGACACGTGGAACGCTTTGCCGCCACCGGCGCAACCTCGAGAAAGATGGGCGATACCACCGTGTTGTACGGGCTGCGCGCCGGCGGAGAAGAGTTTCCCATCGACGCCTCCATCTCGCAGGTAATGGTAGGCGGCAGAAGGCTCTACACCGTGGTCCTGCGGGACATCACCCTGCGGCGGCAGGCGGAAGAGGAGCTTCGCGAATCCCACGACCGGCTGCGGGAGCTGACGGCAGCGCTAGAATCCGTGCGGGAGGAGGAGCGGGCGCGCATTTCCCGGGAATTGCACGACGAGCTCGGCCAGCAACTGACAGCGCTACGCATGGATGTCTCTTGGCTCGCCTCGCGGCTTTCCTCCGGTTCGCTGGCGGTGCTGGAGAAGTTGAACGGCATGAAGGCAACCATCGACGCCACGGTGCGCGCGACCCGGCAGATATCCGCCGAACTCCGGCCCTTGGTGCTGAGCGAGCTTGGACTAGTAGCAGCGGCTGAATGGCTGGTCCAGGACTTCTCCCGCCGCACCGGGATCAAAGCGCAGCTCGACCTCGACGTGGACGAGCATTCCCTGGCGCTGGACGATCGCCTGGCCACCGCCATGTTCCGCGCCCTACAGGAGTCCTTGACCAACGTGGCACGCCATTCCGGCGCTTCCCGGGTAAACGTCTCCCTGGCCGCCCCCAACGGCGCGCTGGTGCTCAAAGTACAGGACAACGGCAAGGGGATGGCGCCGGGCGAGGAACGCAAAAGCGGGGCCTTCGGCCTTCTTGGCATGCGCGAACGCGTGCAGGCGCTGGGGGGAGAGACCATGGTGCGTTCCAGTCCTGGGAAAGGTACGACCGTGGAAGTGAGCGTTCCGTTGAACCGCGCCGCGGCGGGAGAAGCCCGATGATCCGAGTGCTTCTCGCCGACGACCACACGATCGTGCGCGACGGTCTCAAGCAGATCCTCGCCGAGACCGGAGATCTGATCGTGGCGGGCGAGGCGGTAGACGGCCACGACGTGCTGCGCAAGGTCCGCGAACAGGATTGGGACGTACTGGTGCTGGACATGTCCATGCCTGGCCGTAGCGGCATCGAGCTCATCAAGCAGCTCAAGGCCGAGAAACCCAAGCTCCCGATTCTGGTGCTCAGCATGTACCAGGAAGAGCAGTATGCCGTGAGGGCCCTGCGGGCCGGCGCGTCCGGCTACCTCACCAAGGATACCGACGCAGCGCAGCTCGTGGCGGTGATCCGCAAGATCGCCGCGGGCGGGGCCTACCTGAGCGTAGCCATGGCCGAGCGTTTGGCGATGAGCTTCAGCCCCACGACTAGCAGCCTTCCCCACACCCAGCTCTCCGATCGGGAACTCACCGTCTTCGAGATGCTGGTCTCAGGGCTCGGCGTCACCGACATCGCCGAGCGCCTGTGCCTCAGCGTAAAAACGGTGAGCACCCACAAGGCCCGCATCCTGCAGAAAATGAACATGGGCAGCACCGCGGAGCTGGTGCGCTACGCAGTGAAGCACCGCCTCGTCCGCGACCCGGAAGAGTAGGCGTCCTCTCCGCACCGGAGCCTCTGGCCCCGGGAATTCGCCTCTATAGGAATTTTCCTACGGCACTTCGCGCATTCCTGCGCGCACTTTAAGCATCCTCCGATGCCCGGCGCTCCCGGGGACCTGCATAATGGGCCCACGAAGAGCGTTACGGAAACAAGGGCGGTGAAGGTTTTCATCGTAGAGGATTCGGCGCCGGTACGGGAGCGGCTCACCACCATGCTAGGAGAGATCGCCTCTGTGGAAATCGTGGGGGAAGCGTCCAGCGCGCCGGAGGCGATCGACGGCATCGCGCGCACCCGCCCCGATGCGGTGATCGTGGATCTCATGCTGGCGCACGGCAGCGGGATCGATGTCCTGCACGGGATCGCCCGCGAGGGCCTCGGGATCAAGACCATCGTGCTCACGAACTATCCCTCCGACGAGTTCTTCCGCAAGTGCATGGAAGCCGGCGCCGACTATTTTCTCGATAAGACGATCGATTTCGATCGGGTGAAGGGCGTCCTGGAGAGTCTCGCGAAAAGCTTCTTGCCCCAGGCATAAACACGCGGCCGGGAACGCCCTGGACTGCCCGAAAACGCGCAAAGGAGAATGAGATGGGTGTGGACAAGGCAAACGCGTTGTACCGGTTAGGCAAGAATCGCGGCGGCGCCGCCACCGGCATGGGCACCGGTCCCGGAGACCAGGCGCAGGCGGATTGCGCAGGATGCCCCGTGCGGCGCGCATGCCTGCTGGCTTACGCGCCAGCCGAGCCTCGCCAGGGTCTTCACCCGCTGGTCCACGTGCGCCGCCGGGTCCGGCGGGGGGAATCCCTGTTCCGGTCCGGCGATCCGTTCAACAATCTGTACGCAATCCGCAGCGGCTTTTTCAAGACCGCCATGTTGTACGCCGACGGACGGGAGCAGGTAGGAGGCTTCTACATGGCCGGGGAGATGCTCGGGCTCAACGGCATTGGACCCCAGGTCCATATCAACACCGCCACAGCGCTGGAAGACGGGGAGGTCTGCTCCGCTTCGTTCCCGGCGCTCGAGCAGGCGCTCCTCGACTCGCCCCTCATGCAAAGGCGCTTTCACAAGATCATGGCGGAGGAGATCGTTCGGGAGCAGACCGCCATGATGCTGCTGGGCTCGTTCGCCGCGGAGGGGCGACTGGCGGCCTTCCTCCTGAACCTGGCCTACCGCTACGCCTCGCGCGGATATTCTTCGGAGGAATTCCACCTGCGCATGACCCGGGAGGAGCTGGGTAGCTACCTCGGGCTCACGCTGGAGACCGTGAGCCGCACGTTCTCCAGGCTCCACGACGCCGGCCTGGTGGAGGTCAATCTGAAGCGGGTGCGCATTCTCGACGTGAAGGGGCTGAGGCGCGTCCTGGACCGTGAAAGGCAGCCGCCGGAGCGCTCGCCGCGCCCGGATTCGACGCCGCGGCGGTCGGCCGAACGATCCCGCCGCGCCTTGCGCAACGGCCGCAGCGGGCCGCTCCTGCCCGGGCCGGGCGCGGCGCCTCTGGCCCTGGTATGCTGACGGAAGGACGGGCGATGACCGTTCAAGCGACCACCCGTAGCGGCGCTCCTTATGATGGGGTAATCGCATCGCCGCCGGCGGGGCCGTAAGGAGAGCCTGAGTCGAAAGGCCGCCGCGACGAGAGCTAAGAGGCTCCGCGCCCGGTCGTCGGGAGCCGGGTCGCGTCGCCGCGCCGAGCGTTGTGAAACACCTCGACCGCGCTTGCCTCGCCTCCTTCTCGGCAGGCGGCCGATGATTCCTCGATCATCTGCCGGGAGCTCGACCCGGATCATCCGCGCATGACGCAGCTTTACGGATTCGACGCGTATTCGCCCCAGGAAATCGCCGATAAGGTGGAAACGGTGGGCGTGGCTAAGGCGCGGCTGCCCCTCCCCGCCATGGCCATGCTGGGCGTACTGGCCGGAGGCTTTATCGGGCTCGGCGCTCTCTACTTCACCTTGGTGACGTCCGACGCCTCGCTGCCTTTCGCTGCCTCGCGAGTGCTAGGCGGGGTCGCTTTTTCCATGGGGCTGATCCTGGTCGTCGTAGCCGGGGCGGAACTCTTCACTGGCAACAACCTCCTGGTCATGGCGTGGGCCGATCGCAAGATCACCACGATCGAGATGTTGCGCAATTGGACCGTCGTCTACGTCACTAACGCCGTCGGCGCCGCCGGCCTGGCGGTGGTGGTCTACCTGTCCCAGCACCCCGAGATGGCCGGAGGCGCCATCGGCCGGCAGGCGGTCAAGATCGCCGCTGCGAAAGCCCATCTTCCGCTCGTCGAGGCGTTTTTCAAGGGCGTACTATGCAACGTGCTGGTGTGCCTTGCCGTGTGGCTAGCGATGGCGGGCCGATCCGTGACCGATAAGGTGCTCGCCATCGTCTTCCCGATCTCCGCTTTCGTCGCGGCCGGCTTCGAGCACTCCGTCGCCAACATGTATTTCCTCGCCCTGGGTTGGATGCTCCAGGACGAATTCGTCGCGGAGGCGGCCTCGCCGCTCGACTGGAGCGGCATCCTGGGCAATCTGGTGCCCGTCACCCTCGGCAACGTGGCCGGCGGGAGCCTGATGGTGGCCCTCGTGTACTATCTGATCTACCGGCGCCCTTACCGCCCTTCCGCTCCCAAGGACTGACGGCCGCGTCTGGGCTTCCATCCTTCGCGAAAGGCGAATCTTTCGATGCTGGACGACTTTATTCGAGAGCCGCGCATCGCCTATTTCTCCATGGAAATAGCTCTGCGCAACGAAATCCCCACCTATAGCGGCGGTTTGGGGGTGCTGGCCGGGGACACCATGCGCACGAGCGCCGACTTGGGGCTGCCCCTGGTGGGTGTCACCCTGGTGAGCCGCGCCGGTTACTTCCGGCAGGAGATCGACGCCGCCGGGCGCCAAGTGGAGCGGCCCGATCCCTGGGAGCCGGAGCGCTGGACGACCCCGCTCAACGCCAAGGTGGCAGTGAGGATCGAAGGGCGAGAAGTCTGGATCCGGAGCTGGCTCTACGTGGTGCAAGGCCACATGGGCGGTCAAGTGCCCGTCATCCTCCTCGACACCGCCCTGGACGAGAACCAGCCGGAAGACCGGGAGATCACCCACTTCCTGTACGGCGGGGACCAAGCTTACCGGCTGAAGCAGGAGATCGTGCTCGGCATCGGGGGCGTGCGCCTGCTCCAGGCCCTCGGCTTCACCGTGCGGCAATACCATATGAACGAGGGCCATTCCGCCCTTCTCGCTCTAGAGCTCCTGCGCCGCCACGCCTACCCTCCGGAGGACGTGCGGCCCGGGGAGCCGCCCTTCGACATCCCGCGGGTGCGGGACCTGTGCAACTTCACCACCCACACCCCGGTGGAGGCGGGCCATGATCGCTTCTCCTACGACCTGGTGCGGCGAGTGCTGGGGGAGTTCATCGACCTGGAGACGCTCAAGTCCCTGGCGGGCAGAGACGAACTCAACATGACGCGCCTCGCCCTGAGCCTTTCCGAGTACGTGAACGGCGTGGCCAAGCGCCATGCCGAAGTGTCCCGCCGGATGTATCCGGGCTATCGGGTGCACGCGGTGACCAACGGCGTGCACCCCTACACCTGGACCTGCGAAAGCTTCCGGCGGCTTTACGACGCCCATCTTCCCGGCTGGTGCCACGAGCCCGAGCTTCTGGTGCGCGCCGACCGGATCCCGGACGCGGCGATCTGGGACGCCCATCGCCAGGCCAAGACCCGGCTCATCGAGAAAGTGAAAGCGTCTGCGGGAATCGCCTTCCTGCCCGAACAGCCGATCATCGGCTACGCCCGGCGCATGACGGCGTACAAGCGGCCCGACCTCCTGTTCACCGACGTGGAGCGCCTGAAGGCCATCGCCCGGGAGCGGCCCTTCCAGCTCCTCCTGGCGGGGAAAGCCCACCCTCGCGATGAGCCGGGCAAGGGCTTGATCGAGCTGCTCCACGCCCACATGCGGCAGTTCGCCGGAATCCTTCCCATCGCCTTTCTCCCCGACTACGACATGGATGCGGCGCTCGCCATGGTCTCCGGCTGCGACGTGTGGCTCAATACGCCGCTCCCGCCCCTGGAAGCCTCCGGCACCAGCGGCATGAAAGCCGCGTTCAACGGCGTGCCCCATCTTTCCGTCCTGGACGGGTGGTGGATCGAGGGCTGCATCGAGGGCGTCACGGGGTGGGCCATCGGGGACGGGGCGCAAGCGGCCGCGGAAAGCGACGCGGCGTCCCTCTATCGCAAGCTGGAGCAGGTGGTGCTACCGCTGTACGACGCATCCGCCAGCGACCCGTCCGGCTGGATCGCCGTGATGAAGGGCGCCATCTGCAAGAACGCGTCCTACTTCAACAGCCACCGCATGATGCGCCGCTACGCGACCGAGGCGTACATGCGTTAGCTTTCCATGTCGTTTCGAATTGTTTGAGCTAGATCAAAATGGATTCAGCCGAATCCGGGAGAATGGTCTATAGTGAAGGGGCGCCCGGCGTCTTGTTGCGCGTCGTAAAAATGCTTGACGACGCTTGCCCTCACCCGCCCTCTCTCCTTCCCTCTCTCCCGGAGGGAGAGAGGGACTGGACAGTCCCCCTCCCCCGCTGGAGGAGGAGGAAAAGAAGGGGGATGCCCCTCTCCCATGGGGCGAGGTGAAATGGATGGCGGTAAATGGTTTGTCAACCGCTTACCGAAGGCTCAACAGGACCGGCGACGGCGTTGGAAGGAGAAAACGAGCATGCAAGCCAAGGACGTGATGACCACCCCCGTGGTGACGGTAAAGCCCGAGACCAAGGTTTCCGAGATCGCCCGGCTGCTGCTGGAGCGCGGCATCAGCGCCGTGCCCGTGGTGGACGAGAAGGAGCGGCTGCTGGGTATCGTGAGCGAGGGGGACCTCATGCGCCGGCCCGAATCGGGCACCCAGCGCCGCCCGTCCTGGTGGCTCGCCTTGTTCAGCGATCTGCGGGAGGAGGCCCGGGAATACGTCAAGTCCCACGGTCTTCACGCCCGGGACGTCATGACCCGCGACGTGATCACCGTCGGAGAAGACGCGTCGCTCCAGGAGATCGCGGCGCTGCTGGAAAAGCACCGCATCAAGCGCGTCCCGGTGGTGCGCGACGGCAAAGTTGTGGGCATCGTCAGCCGGGCCAACCTGCTCCAGGCGCTCGTGGCGCAGCCGCCCGAGAAACAGGTTTCGGCAGACGATAGAACGCTGAGGGAAGAGGTGCTCAAGGCTGTGCAGTCCGTGGGGGCCGGGACCGTCTTCGTCAACGCGGTGGTTTCCGAGGGCGTAGTCCACCTGTGGGGGGTCGCTGCCTCCGGGGAAGTAAAGGACGCGATCCGGGTCGCGGCGGAGCGGGTGCCGGGAGTGAAGCAAGTGAAAGACGAAATCAAGGTTCTGCCGCGCCGCGCGATGGGCTATGAATGAGCATGACCGCCATGGGAACCGGTTACGAAGACTATGAAGTGGTTCGCGTCACCAGCGAATGCCGGCTGGTGGACGCGGGAGGACGCGAGCACGTGTACTGGCGGCGCGACGGGCAATCCCTCCCAGAGGGCTGGTACGTCGTGAGCTGGCCCCCGGCGCCGGGACGGCAACCGCGGCGTTTCAACGAGGAGGCGGTGTTCCGGGGCCCCTTCAAGCTCGAGGCGGAGGCGCGCCACGCCCTGGCCCGGCTCAAGACCGAACAACCGGCGGCCGCCCAAGACGTTCAGGCCACGGGTGCTGGTGCCCGACCCCAGGAACAGGAAGGGGCGCCGCCGGGCGGTGGGTCTTCGAAGCGAACCGTGGGCTCGGTCGAGGTGCGCCGGCGTTGAGCTTCCGAGGCAGTCGTAGGGTGCGTGCAGCGCAGCCTGCCTGCGCCGCACCGGTCGCGGCAGGCAGGCGAAACGCACCGAACGGCGCAGCGCGCCTACGACTCGAAACCCATCCCCACCCTAACCCTCCCCTTGAAGGGGAGGAAACCCATCCCCACCCCAGCCTGCCCGCGGCCTGGCATGCCCATGTCATCCCCCCCCTTCAAGGGGGAGGCCGGGAGGGGGATGGGTTGCGATTGAGGGGAGGCAGGCCCGCTCAACCCAGGAGGCGTCCCAGCACCAGCCCCGCGGCGAGAAGCGCACCGTGGAGGGAGGCGACGGCGATGGTGCGCTCGATCGCCGGCTGCAGCCTGCCCGGCTCGAAGGCATGACGCAGCAAGTCGCGTCCTGCCAAGGCGGTGAGGGGCGTGGCGGCAAGGCCGAGCAAAGCTGCCGGGGGCAACAGGCCCGCGACCACCACCCCCGTCAGCCATAGATAGGCCCCGAGACCGGTCAGCAAGTAGACCCAGCGCGCCCGGGCTTCGAACGCCTCCATCACGCGCCGGCCCATCGGGCCGAGCAGGGCGCGGGCCGTCCGGTCGAGAAGAAACGAACCAGGCTCGAAATCGACCCGCAGCTCCACGCGGCAGCCCCCCTCCACTGGCTCAAACCGCCAGTCGATCGCCAGCCGGCGAAACGGGCCGTCCTCCGCGCGGATCCGGAGGCGCCCGGGCGGGTCGAAGAACGCTCTCGAAGTGAACCGCATCTGGAATCCGGCGAGGCCGAGGGTCTGCTCCACCCATGCCTCGTTGCCCGTGCGCTCGAGCACGCGGGCGTTGCGCCAGCCGGGGACGAACTCGGGATAGCGCTCCACGTCGGCCACCAGCTCGTAGAGCCGTTCGGCCGCGACGGGGAACAGGCGCCGCTCGCTGTGCACGGTCATGAGCGCTTCCCGCGCCGGGGGCTACGTCGACCCCGGCGTTGTCGAGAATCCGAACCTTCGCCGCTAAACGCGGCCCGCTATATCGCTTCCTCTTGCGTGGGGAAGGCCGCCTCGACGCCGTCGAACAGATAATGGGCCTCCCAGTCCTTGTGGTGCCGCGCCATCACCATCTGCTCGGCTTCGGCGGCGCTGGCGGCGAGCGTCGCGTAGGCCATGACGGTGTCCGGGACGCTGCCGCCTTTGGACTTGAGTTTCACGATCACCGTGTAGCTGCGGGGTTGGCGGGCGCGTTGGGCAGCCGGGTCGATCATGGTGGATGGTCTCCGTTGCTATCCAGGGTTTGGGGCCCGCCGGGGCGGGAGATCAGCGGGCGCGCACCAGCAGCACCGGCACCGTGGCGCGCCGCATCACCCCTTCCGCCACGCTGCCCAGCACCAGGTGCTCGAAGCCCCGGTGGCCATGGGTCCCCATGACGATGAGGTCGGCGCCCCAGCGGGCCGCCTCGTCCGTGATGGCCGCGGCGACGCGCCGCCCGCCGGCTTCGATGAGGGTCGTGCTCGCCTCCACGCCCGCCGCCTGCGCCCGGGCAGCGGCCTCCGCCAGCACCCGCTCGGCTTCGGCCCGCACCGCCCCGTCCAGATCGCCGTAGCCCTCGATCGCCAGGTTGTGGAGCGGCTCTGCACGTGGGCCAGGCGCACCCGGGCGCCCTGCTCCTTGGCGAGCTTCAGCGCCTCCTCGAGGGCCCGGTTGGAGGGCACGCTGCCGTCCACCGGCACCAGCATTTGCTTGTACATGGTTCCCCCTTCTATTCCCGCCGCCGGCTCTCGGGTGGCGAACTCGATCCATCATGAACTCGCCCTCAGCCCTTGGCTTTGACGTAAATCAAAGGCCAAGGCTGCCGGCAAGCCCCGGCTGTCGCTCCTCGAGTTGTCCAGGCGCAGGATCAATGCATTTCTCCGATTCGTAGGGTGCGTTGAGCGGATGAGAAACGCACCGCCCCCGGGGCGAGGCGACCCCCGAGCGGTGCGCTGAAGCGCGCCCTACCGGGGAAGCGATTTCGAGATGGGTTCTAATCCGCCAATCGCTCGGCCACCAGCTCCAGCAGGCTGCCCATTTTGCGGTTCCAGCGGAAATGGGCCCGGCCGTCGTCGAAGGTCTGGCGGCAGTTGCTGCAGGAGGTCGCCAGGACCTCCGGGTCCTGGGCGTCGATCTGGGCCATTTTGATCTCGAAGGCCCGGTAGCGCAGGGGGTCGGCCCGGTGGATGGTGACCACGCCTCCTCCGCCGCCGCAGCACCAGTTGAGCGCGCCGCTGTCCTGGGTTTCCCGCAGCTCCGCCCCCAGGGCGCGCAGCACCTCCCGGGGCGCCTCCGTGGCGCCGCCGCGGCGGGAGACCTGGCAAGGATCGTGGAAGGTGATCGATTTGCCCAGGAGCTTGAGCCTGAGGCGGCCCTCCCGCACCGCCGCGGCTAGGTATTCGGAGATGTGCAGCACCTGGAAGGGCAGCGGCTGCCCGTACACGTTGGCGCCCTCCCAGCGCATCGCCCCGTAGGCGTGGCCGCACTCAGGCAGGATCAACGTCTTGGCCCCGCACGCGAGCGCGGCCTCGATGAGCTTCATGCTCATGTCCCTTTGCCAGGCCGTGTTTCCCGAAAGCATGCCGAAATTGGTGGCCTCGTACCCGCGAGTGGACAGGGTCCAGGACTCCCCGAGGCGGTTCAGCACCTTGGCGAGGGCCACGATCGACTGGGGATATTTCATGATCTCGATGGAGGAAAGCGTCACCAGGACGTCCGCCCGTTCCCGGTCGAGGGGGATATCGATCTCGTGCTCCTCGGCGAGCCAGGCGATCCGCTCCTTGAGCACCTTGGGCGTCGCGCCGAGGGGGCTTCCTTCCCGCTCCGCCCGCTCCGCCACCGCCCACAATTCGTGGGGCACCAAGCCCGCCTCGAACATGGCGTGGCGCGCCAGTGCCACCAGGCCGGCGATGTCGATGCCCATGGGGCAGATCATGGTGCAGCGCCCGCACAGGGTGCAGGCGTCGTAGATCAATTCCTGCCATTCCTCCAACTGGGCGGCGGTGACTTTGGGCTCGAGGCGGAGCGCGCGGTAGAACCACGCAAAGGGCCCCATCTCCCGCCGGTAGATCCGCCGGAAGGGCTCGAGCTTCCAGATGGGGGTATAGCGGGGATCGCCGGTCGCCACGTGGAAATGGCACGCTTCGGCGCATTGACCGCAGCGGATGCACGATTCCAGGTAAATCGCCGCGGTGCGCCCGAAATCCCGGGCGAAAGCCCGCCTTGCCGCCGCCAGGCGATCCTCGTCCGTCCTGTCTCCTTGCCGGTCGAACCTCGTCTGCGGCTTCCTGATAGAAAAGCGCGGCGAGTCCAGATCGATGGGGTGCTTGGCGTTGGCGTCGCTCATAGCTCGGCTCCCCTGCGGGCGAAGGCCGCCCCCGTCGCGCCCCGGGAGAAGAACACGAGAAAGGCGTGCGCGAGCTTGCCGAACGGCAGCCACGCGAGCAGCAACTCCAGGGACAGGAGATGAATCGCCACCCACAGCGGATTGGCCGGGGAAGCGGGATAGACTCCGGTCTCGATGGGCAGGCTGATGAGGGCCATGCCGGTCAGCATGGGGAGCAGGGTCACGAACCAACTGAAGTAGTCGTCGAAGGTGGAGAGCAGGTGCAGCACGGGCGAGGAAAGCCGCACGAAGAGGGCGTAGAACAGCCCGACGAAGGTGAACGCCACCGCGAGGGCGAAGAGCCACCCGGGCACCGCGGGCCAGGAAAGTCCGGTCAGGCGCCGGATGAAGGCGATGTGGGGCCCGTAGCCGAAGAAGACGATGGCGAGACCCAGGTGATACCCGTAGGCGTGGACCATCGAAGCCAGGGTCCGCTCGCGGAACGCCGCGTGGGGAACCATGCGCGAGACGATGGCCCGCAGCGCGCCGCGCCCCGTGGCGGCGCTGCGGGGCTGCGAATAGTCCGGCTTGACCGGAAAGCGCAGGAGGCCGATGAGCCGCCAGGCGGTGCCGCCCAGGAACAGGGCCAGAGCCAGAGCGAGTCCCGGACCGCGGGCGAATTCGAGCAGTTCCATGGTTCAGGCCTGCAGCACGTAGGTTCCGGGGGCGTCCCAGAGGGGCGGGTAGCCGGCGGCGGGCGCCCCCATGGGCGGCGGGGCCACCGGATCGCCCGAGCGCGCCACGAGCCAGGCGACCCACTCCGGCCACCAGGAGCCCTCCTTGCGCGGCGCGATGGTAAGCCAGGCATCCGGGTCCGAATAGCGGTCGTCCTTGGACTTGGTGAGCACCTGGTAGCTTCGCCCCTTGCGACCGGGCTCGGAGACGATGCCCGCGTTGTGGCCGCCGGTGGTGAGCAGGAACGTGACTTCGGTGTCGCTCAGCAGGTGGATCTTGTACACGGAGCGCCACGGCGCGACGTGGTCCCGCACCGTGCCGACCGCGAAGATCGGCGCCCGGATGTCCGTGAGGGCGACTGGCCGGCCCTCGACCCGGTAGCGGCCCTCGGCCAGGTCGTTGTCGAGGAACAGGTGGCGCAGGTACTCGGAATGCATGCGGTAGGGCATGCGGGTCGCGTCCGCGTTCCAGGCCATGAGATCGGTCATGGGGGTGCGCTCGCCCATGAGGTATTCCCGGAGCATGCGCGACCAGACGAGATCGTTGGAGCGTAGGAGCTGGAAGGCGCCGGCCATCTGCTTGGCGTCGAGGAAGCCCTGCTCCCACATCATGTCCTCGAGGAACGTGACCTGGCTTTCGTTGATGAACAGCATCAGCTCGCCGGCTTCCTCGAAATCCGTCTGGGCGGCGAACAGGGTGATCGATTTCAACCGTTCGTCCCCGTCCCGGGCCATGGCGGCGGCACCGATGGCGAGCAGCGTGCCGCCGAGGCAATAGCCCACCGCGTGCACCGGCGCCCCCGGCACGACCGCCGTCACGGCGTCGAGAGCCGCCATCAGGCCGAGCCTGCGGTAGTCTTCCATGCCCAGGTCCCGGTCCTCGGGCCCCGGGTTCTTCCAGGAGATCATGAACACGGTGAAGCCTTGTTCCGTCAGGTATCGAACCAGGGAGTTGGACGGGGACAGGTCCAGGATGTAGTACTTCATGATCCAGGCCGGTACGATCAGGATCGGCTCCGGCCGCACCCGCTCCGTCGCCGGCGCGTACTGGATCAGCTCGATCAGCCGGTTGCGATAGATTACCTTGCCCGGGGTCACGGCCAGGTTGCGGCCGACCTCGAACCGCTCGGCGCCCACGGGCTTCTTGCCGCCCAGGGCGCGCTCCCAGTCCTCGGCGAAGTTCTGGGCCCCGCGTACCAGGTTCATCCCGCCCTGCCGCATCGTGTGCTCCAGCAGCTCCGGGTTGGTGGGAAGGAAGTTGGAGGGCGAGAAGGTGTCCAGGATCTGGCGCGTCACGAACTCGACCACGCGCTCGTGCTGCCGGGTCACCCCGCGCACGCCCGTGGTGGCGTTGTGCCACCACTGCTGGCCGAGGAGAAAGCCCTGATAGATGAGGTTGTAGGGCCAGCGCTGCCAGGCTTCCCCGAGGAAGCGCCGGTCCTGGGGCAGGGGCTCGATGCAGGGCTCGGCGCTGCCTCCCTGCAGCATGCAGCGGCCGGCGTAATTGGCGAGCCGCACGGCCTTGCGGAAGGCCTTGTCGAGGAGGTTCAACTGCTTGCCCGGGCTCGTGGCCAGGTGGGCGGCCCAGTCCAGGTAGGCGCCGGCCAGGGCAGCCGGGGAAATGCCCGCCGTGAAACGCGCCAGGGTGGCATGGAGCGACCGGTCGATCACCTCGCCCAGGGCGGTGGCGGCGTAGGAATCCCGCTCCAGGTCGCGGCGCGGCGGCGGGGCGGGCGTAGACGGATGGCCTCCGCTCGACCCGATCTCAAGGCCCGCTTTCGCGGCATCGCCCGGCGCTTTTTCCTTCGCCGTTCTGCCGTGTCCCATCGTTTTTCCTCGAAGGGTGATGGCACCATTGTCTCCCGGCGGCCCAGTCGCCGTTTTGACCTATATCAAAGACCCCCGATCGCATCGTGGGTCTGCGCTCGCGCCTTGGCGGCGTAGACCTCCCTGCCCTCACCGTCCATCACCCGCACGCCCACCGGTATGCCCTGCCGGACGCTGCCGGTCACCACGCAAAAATCCTCGAACTGCTCGAGGCAGCGGTCGAAGTGGGCAATGCGCTCGACGGCGTCGCCCAGGCGAATGGCCGCATCGATGCGCCCGATGCGCAGCCGCCCGCGCTCGTTACGCACCAGGGTGGCGGTCACGTCGGTGCGCAGCTTGCCCGGGTTTTGCTTGAACTTGCGCATGCAAAATAGCAGGCTCGCGCTCAGGCAGTGGGCCACCGCCGCAGCCAGCAGGCGGGCGGCGTTCGGCCCCTTTCCTTCTCCCAACGGCTCGGGTTCGTCCACCAGCAGGCTGGGTACGTCGAGCCCGCCGAAATCGACGCGGAATCGGTAGTCCTGCTCCTGCTCCAGGTAAATGGTGAAGGACATCTGCTCGGGCATGTCCGCTCTCCTGTCGCTCAATCGGGGAATTTGCGCCAGTGGTAGTGGTAGAACACCACCGGGATGACCAAGAGGGTGAGGATCGTCGACACGAAGATGCCGAAGATCAGGGACACGGCGAGTCCGCCGAAGATCGGATCGTCCAGGATGAAGAGGGCACCGAGCATGGCGGCCAGGGCCGTCAGAGCGATGGGGCGTGCCCGCACCGCGGCGGCCGAGAGGGTGGCCTCCTGCAGGGGCTTGCCGGCGGCCACTTCCTGCTGGATGAAGTCCACCAGGAGGATGGAGTTGCGCACGATGATGCCGGCGAGCGCGATCATGCCGATCATGGACGGGGCGGTGAACTGCTGCCCCAGGAGCGCGTGCCCGGGCATGATGCCGATCAGGGTGAGGGGGATCGGCGCCATGATGATGAGGGGCACCCCGTAGGAGCGGAACTGGGCCACCACCAGCAGGTAGATGAGGATCAGCCCCACCGAATAGGCGATCCCCATATCGCGGAAGGTCTCGTAGGTTACCTGCCACTCTCCGTCCCACTTCATGCTCCATTCGTAGGGATTCTCCGGCTGGCGGATCAGGAACTGCCTGATCGGCGCCCCGTCGATGGGGGTTTCGGCAAGGCGTGCTGCGATGGCCCGCAGCCCGTACATGGGGCTGTCGGTGCGGCCGGCCACGTCCCCGGTGACGTAGACCACGGGCAGCAGGTCCTTGTGGTGGATGGTTTGCTCCCGCTCGCTTTCCCGGATCTCGGCGATCTCCGACAAGGGGACCAGCGCCCCGCTTTGCGAGCGCACGCGCAATGCTCCGAGCGCTTCCCCGTCGGCCTTGTCGCCGGGGTCCAGCTCCAGGCGCACGGGAACGGGCACCCGGGCGTGCTCGCTGTGCAGATAGGAAATGTCCTCGCCGCGGATCGCCGCGCTGACCGCCGCGGCCACGCTGTCCTGGGTGACCCCCAGCCTGGCGGCGCGGGCCCGATCCACCGCCACCACCAGCTTCGACTGGGGCGCCTCCAGCGTGTCGTCCACGTCCACCACGTCGGGGGTCGCTTCGAACACGGCCCGCACCTGGCGCGCCACGTCCAGTTGCCGCGCGTAGTCGAGCCCGTAGATCTCCGCCACCAGGGGGGCGAGAACCGGCGGACCCGGCGGCACCTCGACGATGCGCACCGTGGCGCCGAACGCCCGGCCGATCTGCTGCAGGGGTTCGCGCACGGCGGCGGCGATCTCGTGGCTTTCCCGGTCGCGGTGGCGCCGGTCCACCAGGTTGACCTGGATGTCGCCCTGGTGGGGCGCTTTGCGCAGGTAATACTGGCGCACCAGTCCGTTGAAGTTGATCGGGGCGGATGAGCCGGCGTAGATCTGGTAGTCGGTCACTTCCGGGACCCCGCGCAAATGGGCGGCGAGGGCGTCCAACACCCGCTGGGTCTCCTCCACCGGGGTGCCTTCCGGCATGTCCACCAGCACCTGGAACTCGCTCTTGTTGTCGAAGGGCAGCATCTTCATGATGACCGCCTGCAGGCCCACCAGGGAAAGGGAGCCCGCGATCAGAACGAGCAGCGCCGCCAGCAGCAGCCAGCGATTGCGGCGGCCCGCCTGCCGGCGCAGGAAGGGGGTCATGACGCGGGCGAAGAAGGCCTGGAGCAGCCGCGCGGCGCGCTCTTCCCCGGGGGCCGGGCCGTGGGCCTGCGCCTTGAGGAACAGCCGCCGGTAGAGCCAGGGGGTGAACATGAACGCCACCGCCAGGGAGATCAGCATGCCGGTGGAGGCGTTGATGGGAATGGGCCGCATGTAGGGACCCATCAGGCCGGTGACGAAGGCCATGGGGAGTAACGCGGCGATGACGGTGAAGGTGGCGAGGATGGTGGGCCCGCCCACCTCGTCCACCGCGAGGGGGATCGCCTCGGTGAGCGATCTTCCTCCCTGGACCATGTGGCGGTGGATGTTCTCCACGACGACGATGGCGTCGTCCACCAGGATGCCGATGGAGAAGATCAGGGCGAACAGGGACACCCGGTTGAGGGTGAAACCCCAGGCCCAGGAGGCGAACAGGGTGATCGCCAGGGTGACGATGACCGCCGCGCCCACCACCATCGCCTCGCGCCGACCCAGGGCGATGAGCACCAGCACCACCACCGAGACGGTGGCGAAGACGAGCTTCTGGATCAGGGTCCGCGCCTTGTCGGAGGCGGTCTCCCCGTAGTTGCGGGTGATGGTCGAGCGCACGCCGTCGGGAAAGTAGATGCCCTTCAACTGCTCGAAGCGCTGAATCAGGGCTTCGGCTACGGTCACCGCGTTTTCGCCCGGTTTCTTGGAGACGGCGATGGTGACCGCCGGATGGTGGCCGGTGGGCGGCAGCCCCTTGGAACCGGCTGCCGGGCCCACGCCGAAGGTGACGTAGCGCTCCGGCTCGTCGGGTCCGAGGGCGACTTGCGCCACGTCCCGCAGGAACACCGGCGCCCCCTGGTGCAAGCCCACCACCAGGTCCGCCACTTCCTCGGGTGTGCTGAGGAAGGTGCCGGCCTGTACCAGGAGTTCCCGGCCATCCTCCACCCGGGAGCCCGCGTCCCGGGAGGCGTTGGCCGTGCCCAGGGCCCGGCGCAGATCGTCCAGGGACAGGCCGTAGGCGGCGAGCCGCCGCGGGTCGAAGCGCACCCGTACCACCCGGTCCGGGCCGCCGATCACGTCGATGTCCCGGGTGCCTGGCACCCGCTGCAGCTCGGACTGTACGGCATGGGCGACGCGCAGCAGCTCGTTCGCGCCGATGGCCGGGTCCTCGCTCCACAGGGTGGCGGCGAGAATCGGCACGTCGTCGATGCCCTTGGGCTTGATGAGGGGCGGGCCGACCCCGACCCCCGGCGGCAGCCAGTCCTGGTTGGAATAAAAGGCGTTGTACAGCCGCACGAGGGCGTCGGTGCGCGGCTCGCCCACCTCGAAGCGCACGGTGAGCACCGCGAGCCCCGGCATGGAGGCCGAGTACACGTGCTCCACGCCTTCGATCTCGGAGACCACCTGCTCGGCCGGCGTGGTCACCAGGGATTCCACCTCCCGGGCCGAGGCGCCGGGATAAGGGATGAAGACGTTGGCGAAAGTGACGTTGATCTGGGGTTCTTCCTCCCGCGGCGTCACCAGCACCGCAAAGAGCCCCATGAGCAGGCCGGTCAAGGCGAGAAGCGGGGTGATCTCGGTGGTGAGAAACTGCCGGGCGATGCGGCCCGAAATGCCCAGCCGGGGCCCGTCCGTCATGCCGCGCCCCCGTGCTGGCGCTTGTAGGCGATACCGGCGGCGATGGGATCGATGGCCACCTTCTCTCCGGGCTCGAGGCCCGCCAGCACCGGCACGCGCCCGTCGCCGGCCGGCGTGCCGACGCGCACGTAACGGAAGGCGACCCGACCCTCCGCATCGACCACGTACACCGCCGTCACTTCGCTGCGGCGGACGATGGCCTGGGGCGGCAGCAGCAGCCGCTCCTCCTCCCCGCTCACGAAGGCCACCTTCACCAGGGTGCCCGGGAGCACGCTGCCGTTGGCGCCCTGCTCGCCCGCCGGCAGGGTCGCCAGCACCCGGAAAGTGTGGGTGGCGGGATCGGCCGCCGGCGGGATGCGCAGCCCGGTGACCTCCACGCTTTTGCCCCCGGGCAGGATCGCACGCGCCTTGCGGTGCCTGCGCAGGGGACCGATGTGCTGTTGCGGCACGTCTACCACCACCCGCAGGTGCTCCAGGGACAGGCCGGTCATAAGGGGCTGGCCGGGGGCCACGGACTCGCCCAGCTTGACGTCGCGGCGCACCACGATGCCACTATAGGGCGCCCGCACCACCGTGTAGTCCAGGCCTTCCCGGGCTTCCCTGATCGCGGCCTCGGCCGCCGTCACCCGCGCCTGGGCGGAACGCAGCTCCGCTTCCGCCCGGTCGAACTGGGCCTTGGCGATGAACCGCTTGTCGTACAGATCCTTGATGCGCTCGTAGGTCCGCTGGGCCTCGGCCAGGCGCGCTTCGGCTTCCGCCAGGGCGGCCTGGGCGTTGGTCAGGCGCGCCCGCTGCTCGGTGTCCCGCAGCCGCACGATGACTTCCCCCTTCTCCACGTAGTCGCCCACGTCGAAGGGCAGCTCCACCACTCGCCCGCTGGTCTGGGCCGACACCGTCGCCTGGTTGACCGCCTCCACCACGCCGTCGAACACGGTCTCCCGCGGGACGCGCGCAGGCTCCAGGGTGACCGTCTCCAGGGAGGTCGCGGCGGCGACCGGGGGCCTGTCCGCGGGCGCAGGCGCCTCCGAGCAGGCCGTGAAGGAAACTGCCGCCAGCAGCAGCCATGCGGCGCGGGGAATCGTCACGAGGGTCCTCCGGGTCAGGCAGGGCGCTTCGCCGGGCAGAAGGCCGCGCCGGGCTTGACGCCCAGCTTGGCGAGCAACATCGCCAGGGGACAGAAGCCGGTGAATGACGCCTGCAGCATGTTGGCGCCCACAAAAGCGGTCAACCACAGCCAGTGGATGCTGTGCACCTGGGACAGCGCGAGCGAGACCAGGATGAATAGTCCGGCGAATCGGAACACCAGCTTGTCCACGTTGCTGCCAGCGGCATCTAAGGTCTCGGGATGCGGGGTCATGGCGGCTCGCTTTTCCATGGTCAAACACCTTTCTTTCGGGATCGGGATCGTGGAACGGTGCAGTAATGGCCGTGCAGCACGCGGATGATATCCAACGCAGGGCCGGGGCGCACCGAATAATAAATGGTCTGGGCTTCGCGTCTGGCGGCTATCAGCCCCTCCTCGCGCAGTACGGCGAGGTGCTGGGACAAGGCCGATTGGGACAGCGCAATTCGCTCGTTGAGCTCGCCCACCGATTGCTCCCCCTCCCCCAGCACGCACAGAATCAGCAGCCGGTGCGGATTGGCCAGACTCTTGAGCAAGGCCGCTGCATCGTCGGCGTGCCGGGCCATCTCGTCTGCCTCCGGTAGACGAGCGCTGGACCGATCCAAAACCTGGCTCACCTTATTTTACCTCTTGCTAATTTAGCTTTTACTAATATAATACCTCTTGTCCCGGATCGCAAGGGACATGTGCCGAAGGCGCACCTTGACCGCCCCAGGCAACGCTCGCATGACCATTGCCCACTCTACTCGAGCCTTCTTTCACATCCGGCGCAAACCGGGCCGCGCGGTGTCGATCGGCTGTCGTGGGACCGCGCATACCCAGGTCCCGAAGAAAGGGGTACCGCCGCTCGAGCGGCGCGCGGCAGATCCTGGACCGAGCCTTACGAGTATTACCTTCTTCGAGAAACAGGGAACGACATCATGGAGTTGACCGCGGGCTTATTGCTTTCCACATTTCTCCTTTCCCTGCTCGCCCTCTTCGTTTTCATCTGGTCCATGTCCAAGGACCTGTTCGGCTCCGGCGTGGAGGCCGCCAAAATCATTTTCGCCAAGCACGAACCGGGACGGGTCGAGGAGCCGGCCGCGACCGGAACGGGGCTCCAAGCGCTGCAAGCGGCGGTCTCGAGCCAGAGCGCCGCCGGTCCGCCCGTCGATCCCGTCGAGCTGGAAGAGCGGCTGCGCGCCGACCGCTCCAGCGCCCTGGTGGCCGGTGTCGCCCTCACCTTCGCGGTACTCTGGCTGATCGTGGGCTCCATCGCCGGACTGATCGCTTCCATCAAGCTGCACGCGCCAGACTGGCTCGCCGATCAAGCGTGGCTCACTTTCGGGCGCATCCGGCCCATCCACCTGAACGCCGTCGCCTACGGCTGGGCGTCGTTTGCCGCCATCGGCGTCTCGCTGTGGCTCCTGCCCCGGTTGCTGAAGACGGAACTGGCAGGCGCCCGCTGGGCCCTTGCCGGCGGCGCCATCTGGAACCTGGGCGTGCTGATCGGCGTGGCGGCGATCGCCACCGGGCACAGCAACGGCATGGAATGGCTGGAGTTTCCGCTGCCCGCAGCCGTGCTTCTGATCCTGGGAGGCGCCTTGCTCGGCGTGCCCTTGCTGCTCACCCTGCTTAAGCGCCGCGTGCATCATCTCTACGTCTCGGTGTGGTACATCGCGGCCGGGTTGTTGTGGTTTCCCATCCTTTACCTGGTGGCCAACATCCCCGGCCTGCACTTCGGTGTGCAACAAGCGGCCATGAACTGGTGGTACGGGCACAACGTGCTAGGACTGTGGTTCACCCCCATCGGGCTGGCGGCCGCCTACTATTTCATTCCCAAGGTGCTCGGTAAACCGATCTACTCCTACAACTTGTCCCTGCTCGGCTTCTGGGCGCTTGCCTTTTTCTACAGCCAGGTCGGTGGTCACCATCTGATTGGCGGCCCCGTGCCGTCGTGGCTGATCACGATATCCATCGTGCAAAGCGTGATGATGGTGATCCCGGTGATCGCCGTAGCCATCAACCAGCATATGACGGTCGTGGGTAACTTCCGGGCCTTGCTCTACTCGCCCACCCTGCGCTTCGTGGTGCTGGGCGCAATGATGTATACGTTGGCCTCTCTGCAGGGCTCGCTGGAATCGCTGCGTTCGGTCAACACGGTCACCCATTTCACCCATTTCACGGTGGCTCATGCCCATCTGGGCCTGTACGGCTTCTTCTCCATGGTGATGTTCGGCGCCATCTACTTCATCATGCCCCGCATCATGGACTGGGAGTGGCCCTATCCGCGGCTCATCTCGCTCCATTTCTGGCTGGTGGTGGCGGGATTCGCCGTCTATTTCGTCGCCCTCACCGTCGGCGGGTGGCTGCAAGGCCTTGCGCTGCTCGATGCGCAGCGCCCGTTCATGGAATCGGTCACCCTCACCATACCTTACCTGGAAGCGCGCTCCTTGGGCGGCGCGTTGATGACGCTGGGGCACCTGGTGTTCGCCTTGCACTTTTTCCTCATGGGTTGGCGCTTCGGGCCGCGCCGTCTCGGCGCAGCCCTGCTCGGACCTGCGGGGTTTCGAGCTAAAGCCGCGGCAGGAGGCGCGCTATGAAACTTGCCGGACGCTGGGAAATGGACGAAGCTCGCCTGATCGTCGGCGCCATGGTGATCCTCGCGCTCGCCACCTCGATCCTGGTGGTCCTCCCCTACCTGCTGCTGCGCGAGATCAGGCCGCCTGCAGGGCTTAAACCCTATAGCCAAGCCGAGTGGCGCGGCCGCCAGGTCTACATCGCCAACGGCTGCGTCTATTGCCACTCGCAGCAGCCCCGCGACCCACGCCAGTCCCCCGCCGATCAGCAACGTGGTTGGGGCAGGCCCTCCATCGCCGGCGACTACGCCTATGATCGCCCGCATTTGCTCGGCACCATGCGCACCGGCCCTGACTTGTTGAATATCGGTGCGCGGCAGCCGAGCCGCGACTGGCATCTCGGCCACCTCTACCAGCCGAGGGCCTACGTTCCGGGCTCTATCATGCCGGCCTACCCGTTTCTGTTCGAAGCGCGCAAAGGCCCGGCCAAGGCAGGCGAGGTCGTGGTGCATCTTCCGCCCGACTACAGCGAACCCGGGGTGACGCTCGTGGCCAAGCCGGAGGCGCTCGATCTGGTCGCTTACTTGCTGGCGCTCGATCGCACCTATCCTGCGTGGCCCCAGCCCAAGGAGGTCGCCAAGCCATGACCGAACCCGAAAAACACCCCGCGGCCATCCGCCGCGAGCAAGCCGATCCCAGCGAGCAGACAAGACCCCTGCCTTGGATCGTCACCATGCTGCTGGGGGCCATGGCGATGTGGGGCGCGTTCTACATCGTGACCACCCCTTTCGGCGAAGGGTCGGACGTGGGCGATGGGCGCAGCGCAAGCGCCCTCGCGCCACCGAAGGTGGACCACCAAGGCGCGGCGCCCGCGCCCGACGGCCAGGCGCTGTTCATGGCCCGCTGCTCGGCTTGCCATCAGGCGAACGGCCAAGGGGTGGCAGGTGTGTTTCCGCCCCTCGCCGGCTCCGAGTGGGTGCTGGGCCCGGAGCGGGTACTGATCGCCGCCCTCCTGCACGGCATCAGCGGTGAAATCGAAGTTCGCGGTGCGAAGTACCAGGGTGCCATGCCTTCATTTGCTGCCCTGTCGGATGCCGAGATCGCCGCCGTGGCCACTTACATCCGCAGCGCCTGGGGCAACGCTGCTAGCGCGGTCACGGCGGAACAGGTGGCGCAGGTGCGCGCCGCCACCCGGGATCGCGCTCAACCGTACGAAGGAGGCGAAGCCCTCAAGGCGTCGCAGCAATGAACGGGACACCCCAGACCGGCTCCTGGCGCCTCACGCTGCTCGCCGTCGCAGCGATCCTGGCAATCGGCCTTACGTTGATTTCCTGGCAGACGGAAGGCGGCCGCGCTTTCACCAGCGAATCCCTGCGCCGCCTCCAGGTGGAAAAGAACGCCCCTCTATTGCCGGCGCTCGCCGTCATTGACGAGAGGGGTAAAATGCAGGCTCTGCCGGTGCTCGTCGCCGCAGGTCCCTTGGTCTGGATCGCGGACTTTTTCTATGCCCGCTGCACCTCCCTGTGCTTGGCCCAGGGAACGGTGATGGCGCAACTGCAGAGGCAAATCTTGGCACAGGGCCTGGAGCACCGCGTCGGACTCCTCAGCATAAGCTTCGATCCGGCGCACGACCGGCCCGACGTGCTGCAGTCCTACGCCCGGCGCATGGGCGCCGAACCTCGGGTGTGGCGCTTCGCGACGCTCGCGCGGCCGGATGAGCACCGCGCTTTGCTCGCGCATTTCGGCCTGGTCGTCATTCCCGCACCCCTCGGCGAATTCGAGCACAACGCCGCGCTCTATGTGATTTCCGCAGACGGACGCCTGCTGCGTATCGAAGACATGGAAGCTCCCCAGCGGGCCCTCGCTTATGCGCTTCACGCCGCCGCGCTGGCCGATCGTGCGCCGCCGCGCTAGCACCCTTGCCTGGGGCATCCTCGCGCTGCTCGCAGCGGCGCTGTCGGCCCCGGGCTTGCGCACGGGCATCGAGAACAGCATGGTACTCCACATGCTGGTGCAGATGCCCTTGCTGTGGGCGGCCGGAGGAGGGCTTATGGCAGGAATCGATCCCGGCGCCCGGCTCGGGGCGCGCTTCGACATGCAAGGGCTCAGCAGCTTCTCGTTCTGCCTCGTCGTCGTGAGCTATTGGATGCTACCTTCGGCCATCGATCGCGCGGTGCTTGAACCGGGCATCGACGCCCTCAAGGTCGCTTCGCTCCTCGCCTGTGGCGCTTCGCTGCGCCAGGCGGTCATGCGCGCTCCTGCCGTGGTACGGCTTTTCTTCCTGGGCTATCTCCTGCAGATGACGCTCTGGCTGGGGCTATATTGGGCGTTCACCGAGGAGCGCTTGTGCAACGTTTATAGCCTCTCAACGCAGCAGCAGGCAGGCGCGGGACTCGCGGCGCTCGCCGTCGCCTTGGGCGCCGTGCTCGTCTGGCGCCTGGCCCGGGCCGCGGCTTCCGGTCCCGAGTCCACCGCTTCGACCCCTTGAGCGCGGTGCTCCTTCCGCTTTCCCGCGCGCAACGCGCGGGTTCTTGGCCCTGCGCCGCCGCCGGGCGGCTATCGAGCTTTGCCGCAGGCCAGGTTGGCGGGAATGGCCACATCCATGAGCCGCGGGTCCGGCAGGCGCAGATTGCGCATGATTTCCACGTACTGCTCGCGCGTCTTGCCGGCGATGCGCGGGTTGAACCGTTTCTCCTCGCCGATGGTGGAGACCGTCCATCCCTTGTAGTCGTGGGCTGGGTAGACCAAGGTCTCGTCGGGGAGCCGAAACAGTTTGTTGACGATGGAATCCCAGGACTTCTCCGGGTCGCCGTTTTGGAAGTCGGTGCGCCCCGTGCCGCGGATGAGCAGCACGTCTCCGGTGAAGACGGCGTACGGGGCCTCCGGACGGAGGACGAAGCTGAACGATTCGTCGGTGTGTCCCGGGGTATAGAGGGCGCCCAGCTTGATCCCGTCCACGTCGATCACCTCCCCTTCGCGGACGCTTTGCGAGACGCATTCGGCCTTGGTGAACTCGCCCATCATCGTGACGCAGCCGGTCGCGTCGCGCAGATCGCCGAGACCCGTGACATGGTCGGCGTGGGTATGGGTGTCGATCGCCCGGACGAGTCGCAACTCGAGCTGCTCGATGGCGGTGAGATACTGGGGAACCTGCTCTTTCACCGGGTCGATGATCAGGGCTTCGCGCCCCTTGCCCGAAGCGATCAAATACGTATAAGTGCTGGAGTTTGCGTCGAAAAACTGCCTCAATAGCATGGCGCGTCGTCCTTTCCCGCCGCGGGCATGATGCCCATGGCAGTATTTTCGAGTTTGCTAAATTAGATGTTTCTAATATAATGAGCTTCGTCATGTTTGACAAGACGACTCTTAGAGGAGGAGCGCCATGGCTCATCTCGTCGTAATGGGCGCCGGCCTCGGCGGGATGCCGGCCGCCTACGATCTCAGGAAAGCCCTCGGAAAATCCCACCAGGTGACCCTGGTCAACGCCTCCGAGCATTTCCAGTTCACCCCCAGCAACCCTTGGGTCGCGGTCGGCTGGCGCGAGCCGGAGCAGATCCTGGTGCCGATCCGCCCCCACGTGGAAAAGAAAGGCATCCGCTTCCTCGCCCAGGCGGTAGCGAAGATTGAGGCGCAGGCGAGCCGCCTGACCCTGGCCAACGGCGAGACCCTCTCCTACGACTACCTGGTGATCGCCACGGGGCCGAAGCTCGCCTTCGACGAGATCCCCGGGCTAGGCCCCGAAGGTCACACCGTCAGCGTGTGCACCACGCCCCACGCCGAGCACGCCCACGGCGCTTACCGCAAGTTCCTGGAAAATCCCGGCCCGGTGGTCATCGGCGCGGTCCAGGGGGCGAGCTGCTTCGGTCCGGCCTACGAGTTCGCCATGATCCTGGACGCAGATCTGCGCAAGCGAAAGCTCCGTGACCGGGTGCCCATGACCTTCGTCACCAGCGAGCCCTACATCGGCCACATGGGCCTGGGCGGGGTGGGCGATTCCAAGGGCCTGCTGGAGTCGGAGCTGCGCCAGCGGCACATCAAGTGGATCACCAACTCCAAGGTGCTCGAGGCCACGGCAGAGGGTGTAAAGGTGACCGAGCACAACGAGCGGGGCGAGGCGGTCAAGGAGCACGAGCTTGCCTCCCGCTACACCATGTTCATTCCCGCCTTCAAGGGCGTGGACCCGGTGGCCGCGGTGGAGGGCCTCGTCAATCCCCGCGGCTTCGTGCTGGTGGACGAGCACCAGCGCAATCCGAAATACCGCAACGTCTTCTCCGCCGGCGTGTGCGTGGCGATTCCGCCGGTGGAAGCCACCCCGGTGCCCACCGGCGCGCCCAAGACCGGCTACATGATCGAGTCCATGGTCACGGCCATCGTGGAGAACATCAAAGCCGAGCTGGAGGGCCGCCCCCCTTCCGCCAAAGCCACCTGGAACGCCATCTGCCTGGCCGACCTGGGGGACGACGGGGTGGCCTTCGTGGCGCTGCCCCAGATCCCGCCCCGCAACGTCACCTGGGCCAAGCAGGGCAAATGGGTGCATCTCGCCAAGGTGGCCTTCGAGAAGTACTTCCTGCGCAAGATGAAGACCGGCGCCACCGAGCCGATCTACGAGAAATACGTGCTCCGGGCGCTGGGCATCACACGGCTTAAAGAAAGCTGAAAAGGAGCGACCCCATGATGAACTCATCCTTGCTGTTGGCCGCGACACTCTTCGCGCTGGTCACCGTGCCAGCGCTGGCGGCCGGATCCCCAGACCCCCGTCTGGAGCGTTCCCGTGCGCTCGCCGACTCGTTCCAGCAAGCGCTCAAGCAAAAGCTCACCAGTGCCCTCGAGCAGGGCGGTCCAGTGAACGCTATTGGCGTGTGCAAGGAAGAAGCGCCGGCGATCGCCGCGGGGCTCTCGGCCCAAAGCGGCGCACGGGTGGGACGCACGGCGCTGCGCATCCGCAATCCGGCCAACGCCCCCGACGCGGACGCCCGGGCCGTCCTCGAGGGTTTTCAGGGGGCGCTTGCCGGCGGCGCCGGGCCGGAAACCCTGGAGCGCTTCGAAGCGCGGCCCGACGGCGGCGCGCGCTACATGAGGGCCATCATTGCCCAGCCGCCCTGCCTCGCCTGCCACGGCACCGAGATCCCGGCGTCGGTACAGGCAGCCCTGAAACGGCACTATCCGGAAGACCAGGCGACCGGCTTCCGAGCGGGGGATCTGCGGGGCGCGTTTCTCGTCGATTGGCCGCCTTCAAGCGCGGGCGAAGGATCGCCTGCCGGGGGCAAGGAGGGGCGGCCATGATCCGGGTCTGTTCCCATTGCGGCGCGAAGAACCGGGTGCCGGCAGCCCATCTGGCGGACACTGGCCGCTGTGGCGCCTGCAAGCGCGAGCTTCCGCCCCTAGCCGAGCCGGTCGAGGCGGACGAAGCGCTCTTCGCCGAGATCACCCGGGAGGCCAGGGTACCGGTGCTGGTGGACTTCTGGGCGCCCTGGTGCGCCCCCTGCCGCATGGCCGGCCCGGAAGTCGCCAAGGCCGCCGCCAACCTGGCGGGCAAGGCCGTCGTGCTCAAGGTGAACACCGAAGAGCACCCCGTGCTGGCGAGCCGTTTCGGCGTGCGCAGCATCCCCAACTTCGCCCTGTTCAAGGACGGCGCGCTGCGCTGGCAGCAGCCTGGGCTGCTGGGGCACCGGCAACTGGAGCAGCTCGCTATGGAAGCGGCATGAAGCGTTGGCGCTTGCAGAGTCGACGACTCGCCCTGTTGATCGGCGGGCTCGCTGCGTGGGCGAGCGCCGGCGCCGGGGAGCTAGGGGACCTCCTGCGCTCGAGCCTTGCGCACCCGGCCGTGGCGGCCCGGGCCGCCGCGAAGGAGGCGGCCGACCGCCAACTCGATGCTGCTCGGCGCCGCACCCTGGGCGCCGCGAGCCTGGTCGCCGAGGCCGCCCGCTACGAGGGGGAGCGCTTCGTCGGCGTGCTCTCTCCCGCCGCCCTGGCCGCCATGCCCTTCTCCCGGGACGTCTCCCGCTACGGGGTGGCCTATCAGTTGCCCGTGGACCTGGCGGGGGCCATCGCCGCCGCCCGGCGCGCCGCGCAGGGCGATCTGGAAGCGGCGCGGCTCACCGAGCGGCAGACGGCGCTTCTGAAGCTCCATGACACCGCCAGCGCCTACGTGCGCCTGCAGGCCTTGCTGCACCAGGTGCAGGTGTTGAAGGTGCAGCAGGAGCGGGTCCGACAAACCATCGAGCGCATCCAGCGGGAAGTGGAGATCGGGCAGGCGGCCCTGGTGGACCTGCGCCTGGCCGAAAGCGAACAGGCCCGGCTGCACTCGGAGCAGACCCGTCTGCAGGCGGCGATCGAGGAGGCACTCACGGCACTAGAGGAAGCGAGCGGCCAGCGCCAGTTGCCCTCCGAGACCCTCTCCGCCGCGCCGGCCTGGCCGGAAGGTGGGATCGATAGCGCCCTGCCCCTGGAGCTCGCGCAAGCGCGGGCGGAAGCCCAAGCCGCCCGGGCCGAGGAAGCGCGGCGGCAGCTCTGGCCCGCCTTCTCCCTGGGGGCGGATTATTTCCAGTTCGACAGCGGAGCGTTGCCGCCGGACACCTGGACCCTGTCGGCGCGGGTGAGCCTGCCCATCGACCCCGCCGCCTGGGCCCGCGCCGACGCCGCCCGGGCCCAGGCCCGCGCCGCGCGGGAGGAGCGGGAAGCGGCTCGCCGGGACGTGGCGCGCCAATGGGCCGCCCTGCGTTCGGCCTACGACACCGCCCGCGCCGACGCCGAGGCGCTTAAGCAGGAGATCGCCGCCCGGGAGGAGGTGGTGCGGGTCCAGGCCGAGCTGCTGCGGGTGGGCATGGCGCCCATGGAAGAGTTTCTGCGGCAACAGCGGGACCTGCGGGAGGCCGAAGCCCGTGGCACGGAGGCCCGGGCCCGCGCCCTGATCGCCTGGTCGGCGGCCCAGGTACTCCTGGGCACGCCAGTGGAGCGCTACATCGAAATCCTAGACTCGGTCCGATAGCCGCAGGGTGCGCTCCAGCGCATGATAAGGAGCGGTTCTGGCTTCACGGTGCGTTTCGCTCTTGCTCAACGCACCCTACCGCGAAGGCGCATCTTCCCATCCCACCGCTTGCACGTCGAGCAAAACGTCCACGCCTCGGGCGGGGGCGATGCGCCGCGCCGGGATGTCCTCGCCGCGACGCCACGCGGCCACCGCGGCGCGCTTGGGCTCGCCTTGCACGAAAAAGAGCACCTGGCGCGCCCGGCTGAGGCGCGACGCGCTCAGGCTGACCCGCTCGGGCGAGGGCTTGGGTGCATCGCGCACGGGGAGGACGTCCGTCTCCCGGTCTATCTCCGGGGCGAGGCCGGGAAAGAGGCTGGCGGTATGCCCGTCTTCGCCCAAGCCCAGCAACACCAGGTCGAATTCGCCCACCGACGCGAGCGTTCGGGCGTAGGCCGAGGCGGCGGCTTCCGGCCCCAGCTCCGCGGGGATGGGGTGAATCTGGGCGGGGGGAATGGGCACGTGATCGAGCCAGCGCTCGGCAATGCGCGTGTCGTTGCGGGCGGGGTCGCCCCGCGGCCGGCAGCGCTCGTCCCCGAAGTACACGTGCCAGGCGCTCCAATCGGTCTCGGCGAAGCGCAACCGTTCGTAGACCGGGAGCGGCGTCTCGCCCCCGGCGAGGACCAGATGGAACGCGCTACGCGCCGCGATCGCCTCGCGGCTCGCGCGCGCGATCGCCCGGGCGCCGTGCCGCACCAGGTCCGCGGCGTCGGGGTACACGTGCCAGCGCAGGGTCTGGATCGTCACAAGGCTCAATCAATGAGATTGCGCCAGCAGTGGTCTTCCCGGTCGAACAGGCGATCGGCTTCCTCCGGCCCCCAGGTGCCCGCCGGATAGGGGCTGACGGGGTTCCGGTCCCGGACCCAATGGCGCAGGATGGGATCCACCACCCGCCACGACCATTCCACCTCGTCGAAGCGCAGAAAGAGGCTCTGGTCGCCTTCGATCACGTCCAGCAGCAGGGTCTTGTAGGCCTCCATCGATGATGCCCGGGCCTGGCGGTAGGAAGCGTTCAAGCGCAAAACCCGGGTGCGCATTTCCGTGCCGGGCTCTTTGGCCTGGAGCTCCAGGTGCACGCACTCCGCGGGCTGGAGCGAGAGGAGAATCCAATCGGGCTCCGGCGCCGTCCCGCCGGCGTCGAACAGGCGCTGGGGCGGGTGCTTGAAGCGGACGGCGATGGAGGAGAAGGCGCTCGCCAGCCGCTTGCCGGTGCGGAGGTAGAAGGGGACGTCGCGCCAGCGCCAGTTGTCGATGTAGAGCTTGAGCGCCGCGTAGGTCTCGGTGTCGGACGCCCCGTCCACCCCCGGCTCTTCCCGGTAGCCGGGCACGGTCTCCCCCGCCACCGTCCCGCGGGCGTACTGCCCGCGCACGGCGAAGGCGCTGGCGGCTCCCTCCGGTATCGGGCGGATGGCGCGCAGCACCTTGACCTTTTCGTCCCGGATCGCGTCGGGATCGAAGGAGGCGGGGGGCTCCATCGCCACCACCGCGGCCAACTGCATCAGATGGTTCTGCACCATGTCGCGCAGGGCTCCGGCGTGCTCGTAGTAGCCGGCGCGGCCCCCGACGCCCCCCGTCTCCGCCACGGTGATCTGCACGTGATCCACGTGGTTGCGGTTCCACACCGGCTCGACGAGCATGTTGGCGAAGCGCAAAACGAACAGGTTCTGCACCGTCTCCTTGCCCAGGTAATGGTCGATGCGGTAGATCTGCCCCTCGTCGAAGTGGCGGTGTAGCAGCGCGTTCAACCGGCGGGCGCTGTCCAGATCCTCGCCGAAGGGTTTCTCCACCACGATGCGGTGCCTGCCGTGGGAACGGTTGATGCCGGCGCGGTTCAGGTTCTCGATCACGGTGGCGAAATCCTGGGGCCGGATGGCGAGGTAGAAGATGACGTTTTCGCACGCCCCCAAGTGGGGCTTGCCCAGGACTTCCACGAGGCGCGGGTAAGCTTGGGGATCGTTGAGGTCGCCGGCCACGTAGTCGAACCGGGCGGCGAAGCGATCGAAGACCTCCGGGCCGCATTCGCTCCCGAGCCGCTGGCTGAGCGCCGGGTGCAGATGTTCCAGCCAGTCTGCGCGGCGCCACGCCCGGCGCGCGAAGGCAATGACGCGCAGGCCTTCGTGCAGGCGCCCCTCGGCCTCGAGCTGGCACAGGGCGGGCAGGAGCTTGGTGGTCGCGAGGTGCCCGGTGGCCCCGAAGATGACGAAGGAGCAGGGCTCCCGCGGGACCTGGGTCATTCCGTCTCGCGGGTCCGAACGGGATGCCCGCCGAACTGGCGGCGCATCACGGCCAGCAGCCGCCAGGCGTAATCGTGTTTGCCCTGGCTCGCGAAGCGCATCATGAGGGCGGCGGAAATCGCCGGCACCGGTACCCCGCGCGCGACGGCCTCCTCCACGGCCCAGCGCCCCTCCCCCGAGTCCGCCACCCAGGGCTCGACCCCCGTAAGCGCGGGGTTCTCCGCCAGCGCCTCGGCGGTCAAGTCGAGCAGCCAGCTCCGGATCACGGTGCCGTGCCGCCAGGTCTCGGCGATGGCGGCGAGATCGAGCTGGAAGTCCGGTTGCGCCTCGAGAAGCGCGAAGCCCTCAGCATAGGCTTGCATCATTGCGTACTCGATGCCGTTGTGGACCATCTTGACGAAATGGCCCGCGCCGGCCGGGCCGCAGTGCAGCCAGCCCCGGTCGTGTGCCGGGGCGAGGGCCTTCAGGATCGGCTCCAGGCGCGCCACCGCCCGCGCCGAGCCCCCCAGCATGAGGGCGTAGCCGTGCTCGAGCCCCCCCACGCCGCCGGATACCCCGGCATCCACGAAGTCGATGCCCCGCTGCGCCAGGGAGGCGGCGCGGCGCATGGAATCTTTGTAATGGGAATTGGCCCCGTCGACGAGCACGTCCCCTGGCGCGAGGAGGGGCGCGATGGCTTCGATATGCTGCCCGGTGACCTCCCCCGCCGGCAGCATGAGCCAGACCACCCGGGGCGGGGGGAGAAGCGCGGTGAGCCGCTCCAGGGAATCGGCGGCGGCCAATCCCGTCTCCGCAGCGAGGGCATGGGCGACGGCAGGGTTGCGGTTCCACGCCGCGAGCCCGATCCCGGCCCGCCGCAGTCGCCGCGCCATGTTGGCGCCCATCCTGCCCAGCCCGACGATGCCCAGCTCCATGGGCTCATGATAGCGGGGCCGGCGTGCCCGCGAAACCTCCCGCTGCCCGGGCGCTCAGGCGGGCCTCACTTTTTCGCGGAGCAGGTGTTGAGCCCCAGCAGGGAATAGGCGGGACAGAAGCCCACCAGCGCCGTCGCCAGGGGCACGATCCCGATCCAGCCCCAGGCGCCGATGGTTCCGGTCAGGGTCAAGCCGATCAGGGCGATGCCGACCCCGGCCCGCAGCACCCGGTCGATGCTTCCCACATTCGTCTTCATGGTTACCTCCTGTCTGCTTGTACCGACCCTATTCAACGCCCTCGGCCCGGCCCCCGTCTGTGACTTAGGTCACAGACCTTCGGCGATGCGCCTCAAGCCTTCCGGGTCGAGGACCAAGATCTGCTCCCGGCCCAGAGCGACCAGGCCCTGGTCGGCGAAGCTCCCGAGGAGCCGGCTCACCATCTCCCGCACGCTCCCTAATTCGTCGGCCAACTGCTGGCGGGTGGCCCGGACGGTGCGGCCCCGCTTGAGCAGCAGAGCGGCGAGGCGCTGGTCCAGCTTGCGGAAGGCCACTTCCTCCACCAACTGCATGAGGTCGGCTAGGCGCTCGGAAAACAACCGGAAGACGAAGGTGCGAAACTCGGGCGTGGCGAGCAGCTCGGTGAAAACCGGCGCAGGCAACAGCACCAGCTCCGTCTCTCCCTCCGCCGTGCCGCGGGCGTTGTAGCGGGCCTCCCCCAGAAGGCAACTGGAGGTGATGATGCAGCTCTCGCCGGGCCGCACGCGGTAGAGGGGCAATTCGCGCCCGCCGGGGGAAAGCTTGGACACCCGCACCGCGCCGCCCAGGACGAAGGGAAATCCCCGGCAGGGCTGCCGCTCGTCGAAGACGATGGCCCCGGAGGGCAACGCGGCCGCCTGGGCCTCCCGCTCGATGCGGCTGCGCAGCGGCGGGGCGAGCCGCGCGAGAAACGGGTAGAGGGCGATCAGGCGGTCGTCGAACGCAGGCATGGGCCGTCCGATCGGGCAAGCTTCACGATGAGCAATGCGGGCATCGCGAACCGAGGTTCGCCTGCGAGTCAAGCCGGCGGGCGCGAAGCCATCGCTCCGATCCGCCGCCGCAGAAACTTCTCCACCTCCAGGATGACGAGGAGCGCCACCCCCACCGCCACCACCTCGATGCCCTGGCCGATGGCGAGGGGCCGGCTGCCGAAGAACAGCTCCATGAAGGGCGCGTAGGTGAAGAGAAGCTGCAGGCCGAACACGGTGAACACCGCGATCAAGACCGGCCCCGTGCCCTTGACGCCCTCGAAGGTGAAGGAAGGGGTGCGCAGGTAGCGCACGCTGAAAAGATAGAACACCTCCATCGCCACTAGGGTATTGACCGCCACCGTGCGCGCCTCCTCCACGCCGGCGCCGCGGGCGAGCGCCCATTGGAACATGCCGAAGATGCCGGCGAGAAAGAGCGTCGAAACCAGGGCGATGCGCCACAGCAGGAAGCCGGACAGGATGGGCTCCCCCACCGGCCGGGGCGGGCGGCGCATCACGTCGGGCTCGGTGGGCTCGAAGGCCAAGGCCAGGGCGAGCCCCACCGAACTCACCATGTTGACCCACAGGATCTGCACCGGCGTGACGGGCAGGGTCGCCCCCGCGAGGATCGCCGCCACCAGGCTCAAGGATTCGCCGCCGTTGATGGGCAGCAGAAAGGTGATGGCCTTGCGCAGGTTGTCGTACACGGTGCGCCCTTCCTCCACCGCGTGGGCGATGGAGGCGAAGTTGTCGTCGGCCAGCACCATGGCGGCCGCCTCCTTGGCCGCCTCGGTTCCCTTGCGCCCCATGGCGACGCCCACGTCGGCGCGCTTGAGGGCCGGCGCGTCGTTCACCCCGTCGCCGGTCATGGCCACCACCTCGCCGTTCGCCTGCAAGGCCTGCACCAGCCGCAGCTTGTGCTCCGGGCTCGCCCGGGCGAACACGTCCGCCTCCTGCACCGCCCGTCGCAGGGCGGCCTGGTCCATGGTCTCCAGGTCGACGCCAGTGAGCGCCCGCACGCCGTCGCCGATGCCGAGCTGGGCGCCGATGGCCCGGGCGGTCACCGCGTGGTCGCCGGTAATCATCTTCACTCGGATGCCGGCGCCGCGGCAGCGCTCCACCGCCCGGACCGCCTCCTCCCGGGGAGGATCCATCAGGCCGAAGAGGGCAAGCAGGGTGAACCCGCCCTGTTCCACGTCGGCAAAGAGCAGCTCCCCCTTTCCGGGCTCGACGGCGCGAAAGGCCGCCGCCAGCACCCGCTGCCCGGCGGCGGCCGTCTCCTCGATGCGGCGGTGCCAATAGGGAAGATCCAGCGGGCGGTCCTCCCCGCGGCTGCGCTGGGCACTGCACAGCTCCAGCACCCGTTCCGGCGCACCCTTCAGGTAAACAAAGGCATGCCCCGCGTGGTCGTGGTGCAGGGTGGCCATGAACCGGTGCTCGGACTCGAAGGGGATGGCGTCGATGCGCGGGCGCTCCTCCGCTTCCACCCGGGGACGGAGGCCGGCCTTGAGGGCGAGGGACACCAGCGCCCCCTCGGTGGGATCGCCCTCCAGCCGCCATTCCCCCGCCTCTTCCCGCAGCGTCGCGTCGTTGCACAGGAGCGCCGCCCGGGCGATCTCCAGGAGCTCCGGGTAGTCGTCCACCGCCGCTTCCCGCCCCTCCACCAGGAAGCCGCCCCGGGGCGCGTAGCCGGCGCCTTCCACCTCGAACGTCCCGTCCGCCGTCACCACGCGCCGCACGGTCATTTCGTTGCGCGTCAGCGTCCCGGTTTTGTCGGAGCAGATGACCGTCACCGACCCTAGGGTCTCCACCGCCGGCAGCCGGCGGATGATGGCGTTGCGCCGGGCCATGCGCTGCACGCCGATGGCGAGCGTGATGGTGAGGATCGCGGGCAACCCTTCCGGGATCGCCGCCACCGCCAAGGCGACTGCGGCGGTGAACATGTCGGCGGCGGCGTAGTCCCGCACCAGGATGCCGAACGCGAACACCAGGGCCGCGGCGGCGAGGATGGCCGCCGTCAGTTGCCGGGCGAAGGCGGCCATCTTGCGCAGGAGCGGCGTTTCCACCTGCTCCACCTGCTCCAGCATGGCGCCGATGCGCCCGAGCTCGGTGGCCGCTCCCGTCGCCACCACCACCCCGGCCCCCTGGCCGTAGGTGACCAGGGTGCCGGAATAGGCCATGCAGACCCGGTCACCGATGGGCGTCCCGGGGTCCACGGGGACGAGGGCCTTCTCCACCGGCTCCGACTCCCCGGTAAGCGCCGCTTCCTCGATGCGCAGGCTATTCGCCTCGATCAGGCGCAGGTCCGCGGGAACCTTGTCGCCGGAAGCGAGCAGCACCACGTCCCCGGGCACCAGCTCTTCGGCCGGGATCTCCATCCGGCGCCCAGCGCGGCGCACCGTGGCCTTGGGGGAGAGCATCCCGCGGATCGCCTCCAGCGCCTTCTCCGCCTTTCCCTCCTGGAAGAAGCCGATCAGGGCGTTGACCAGCACCACCCCGAGGATCACCGCGCTGTCCACCCAGTGACCCAGGGCCGCGGTGACGACGACGGCCGCGAGCAGCACGTAGATGAGGACGTTGTGGAACTGGAGCAGGAACCGGACCAGGGGGCTGCGGCGCTTGGGCGGCGCCAGGCGATTGGGACCGAAGCGCCCCAGGCGCTCGGCGGCTTCCTCGGCGCTCAGACCCGCGCGCCGGGTCCCGAGCCGCTCCATCACCGCGCCCGCGTCCAGGGCGTGCCAGGGGTCTGGCTGTACAGGCTTGTTCATGACGTTCGATTGGGGGAGAGGGCTATCTCTTTTCAGCTTTGTGGGATGCGTGAAGCGAAGCGCAACGCACCGAACAGCGCCGACGAATGGTGCGCCAAAACGCACCCTACGCAAACTATACGGGGGCGGACGGCCCCCGCTATTGATCCCGATCAAATCGAAGGGATCGACGCCAGCACTCTCCGCACCGGCGTGGGCACCGCCCCCTGGGCCGCTTCGAGGACGGGAAGCCACAGCCACCCCGGTTGCGCCGCCCGCTCCGGCACGCGCCCCACCCGCAAGAGCCGCGGATGGATGCGCAGGGCGAAATGGGTGAAGACGTGGGTGAGGGGCTCCAGCGCCGCGAGCGCCTGGGGCCGCGCTTCCAGCACCCGGGCGCACCAGGCGGCGGGGTCCTCTTCCAGGCCGATCTCGGGAAACGACCACAGGCCGCCCCACAGGCCCACGGGCGCGCGCTTTTCCAGCAGCACTTCGCCCGCGCGGACCACCACCAGCCACTGGACCTCCCGCTGGGGCAAGGGCCGACGCGGGCGCGGCGCGGGCAGCCGATCCACCTGCCCCGTGCGCCGAGCCACGCAGTCGCCGGCCACCGGGCAGGCGGCGCAGCGGGGCCGCGCGCGGGTGCACACGGTGGCCCCCAGGTCCATGAGGCCCTGGGTGTACGCCTCGATGTCTTGCCCGGGAAGAAGCGCGTGGGCTTCCCGCCACAGGCGCCGCTCCACGGCCGGCGCGCCCGGGTGGCCTTCGATGCCCAGGTGGCGAGCGAGCACCCGCTTCACGTTGCCGTCCAGGATCGCGGCCCGCTCGCCGAAGGCGAAAACCGCGACGGCCGCGGCGGTGGAGCGCCCCACCCCCGGCAGCCTGGCGATGTCTTCGCTGCAGGTGGGGAAAGCGCCGCCCCACTTCCCCATAATCTCCCGGGCCGCCCGGTGGAGGTGGCGCGCCCGGGAGTAATAGCCGAGCCCGCTCCACAGCTCGAGCACCTCCTCCAGCTCCGCCGCGGCCAGCGCCGCCACGGAGGGGAAGCGCTCCAGGAAGCGCAGGTAGTAGGGAACGACGGTGGCCACCTGGGTCTGCTGCAGCATCACCTCTGCGATCCAGATGGCATAGGGGTCGCGGCGCTTCTGCCAGGGCAGGTCATGCCGTCCCGCCCGCCGCTGCCAGGCGATGAGCCGTTCGGCGAAGGTCCCGGCGACCGGAATCACTTCTTGAACAGCTCCTTCAGCGCGTCCAGGGGGTTGGGCGGCGGCGCCTCCTGGCCCGCTTCGCCCCCTTCCTTAGGGCCGCCCAGCCGGCGCTGGATCTCCCGCTCCAGGGTACGCTTGGCCACGTCGCCCGCGATGGCGCCGAAGTCGAACTCGTAGCGGGGCTGGGCCAGGGGACCCGTCACCCGCACCGGCACCGTGATGCCTTTGAGCTGGGCCAGTTCCGCGCCCCCTTGTCCCTTGGAGGTGGCCACCACGGTGGCCTTGAGCAGGTAATCCAGGGTGTCGTTGACGATATCCACGCTCCCCGCACCGGCGAGCCGCAGCAGGGGCGACTTGCCCGTGAGGTCGTTGTTGCGGGCGACGCCGTCCTTGAGGAGAAAAGTGCCCGAGAGCTCGGAGAAGTCGGTCTTCTTCTCGCCGCTCGCGGCTTCCACCTGCTTGCCCCGCAGGGTGGCGAGGGCCGCCTTGGCCTCCCGCAAGGTCTCGGCGATGTTCACCCCCTTGATGGCGCCATCCTTGAGCTGGAAGGCCACGGTGCCCCGCAGGGCTTTCTTGAGGGCCTCGACGCTCGCCCCCTGGCCGCTCAAGTCCAAGGTCACGGTGCCGCGCCCTTCCAGGCGATCCGTGCCGTTCAAGTCCCGAAGCAGGGGGCCCACCTGGACGCCGGTCAACTGCTGCTGGATGGCGATGGAAGGGGGCTGGGTGGCGGCGATGGCCAGCGCCCCCGAGAGCTTGCCCTGGTACAAGGTGGCGGATGGCGTGGCGTTCAACCGCCCGCCGGCGGCCTTCACGACGAGGTGCACGTCGGTGGCAGTCAGGTTCGCCGCCTTGAGCTTGCCGATTTTCACCACCCCGTTCAGGTCCAGGCCCTCGAGGAAGGCGAAGCCCAGGGGGGCGCCCTTCCGAGCGGCGGCGTCCTTCTGGGATGCCGACCCTTGGCCGCTTCCCTTCCCCGCTTGAGGCGGGGCGCCGCCGGTGAGCCGGTCGAGATCCAGGGTTTCTACCGCCAGGGCGAAAGAAACCTTCGGTTTGGCGAACCCGTTCACGTCCACCGTGGCGGTAAGGGGGCTCTCCAGCAGCGTGCCCTGGAGCCGGGTGCTGGCCGTTTCCTTGGCCGTGTTGAACGCCGCCTCTCCCGTCAGATCGGCGGAGGCCTTGCCTCCGGGCAAATCCGGCCCCATGGCGGTGCCGCTCAGCTTGAGGGGCTTCAACCGGAACTCCCGGGTCTCCAGGTTCCCCGTCAAGGGGGCGTTCACGGTCACCTTGAACGTCCGCTCCCCCTGGCGGCCGTCCAGGGTGAGCTGCAGGGGCCCCGCCTGGAACGCCTGGGCGTTGCCCTGCACGCCGGCGACAGCCAGGTTCGCGACCCAGGCGTCCCGGCCCCCCGTGCGCTTGAAGCTCACGGTGGCCTTCCCGCCCGTGTAGCGTTCGCCCGCCAGGATCAGCTTGGGGGCGTCCACCGCCAGGTCCAGGGCTTCGCCCCCATGCTCGCCCGTGAGGGTGAGCTTCAGTTTCTCGGCCGCGAACTCCCCGGTCTTGGCGTTGGCGGTCAAGTCCCCGTTGGCGGCGAGCTCAAGCTTCTTGAGCTCCGCGGCGTTCCCAGTCACGTGGAGGCTCGCGTCGTTCATGGCCACGCGCTGCGCCTGCACATTGAAAGTGAGACGGCCCTGGAAGCGGGTGTCCAGGTTCAGCTCCGGCTGCTTGCCCACCGCGGTGAAGGTGAGGCCCACGGTGCTCGGCACGTCGTTGGCGATGCGCCCGGTCTTGAGGTTCAGGTTGCGCAGCGTGAGCTCCCGTCCCTGGGTCTCGTCCCGGTAGTGCAGGGTCGCGTCGCTCACCGTCACCTGATCGATGTCGATCATCACGGGCGGCGCCCCCTCCTCTTGCGGCGCCTGGGCCTTTCCCGCCGGGGGCACCGGCACCGCCAGCAGGTCCTGGTAGTTGGTGGAGCCGTCCTTGAACTTCACCAGCCGCGCCCGCAAGCCCGTGAGGGCCACCTCGTCCACCACCACTTCCCGGCGCAGCAGGGGCCACAGGGCCACTGAAGCCCTCGCGCTCTCGATGGCGGCGAATTCCTCCTCCCCGCCCCGCTCGGACAGGCTCGCACGGCCGAGGCTCGCGCCGAGCCTGGGAAAGAGGGTGAGGCGCAGGTCGCCCTCCAGCGTCAGCGTGCGGCCGGTCTTTTCCTTGACCAGGGCCGCGAGCTGGGGCTTGTAGCGGTTGGCGTCGAAGGTGGCGGCGAAGAGGACGAGTCCCGCGATGGCGACGACCGCCAGCACGGCGAGTCCGAGGAGGGCGAGCTTGAGCTTTTTCATCGAAGGGCCTTGCATGTGGAGGTTGGGCGGAGAACAATCCGCGGCCGTCGCGGCGGTGGAGAGGACACCGGAGCGACACGGGAGCGGCGCCGCGGCTTTCGCAACGGGCTCCAGCGTATCATATCGCGCAGCGAGGGAAAGGCGCTCTGCCGCGGTGAACTCGCCGCCGCGCCCGCCCTTCTACTGGTTCATGCTCCAGGTCCGCGATCTCACCAAGGCCTATCATCCCGGCGCGCCGGTGCTGCGGGGCGTCGCCTTCGATCTCGCTCCCGGAGAATATGTGGCCATCATGGGGGAATCCGGCGTGGGCAAATCCACGCTGCTCAACCTGATCGCCGGCCTGGACACACCGGATGCGGGACGCGTGGTGCTGGAGGGGGTGGACCTCACCCGGCTCGACGACGACGAGCGCACCCGCCTGCGCCGCCGCCGCATGGGCTTCGTGTTCCAGGCCTTCCACCTGCTGCCCCACCTGACGGTGGCTCAGAACGTGGCCTTGCCCCTCGCCTTGAATGCCCTGGACGATCCGGACCGGGTGCAGCGCTTGCTCGAGCGGGTGGGGCTCGCAGGCAAGGCCCGGCGCTATCCCCGGGAGCTCTCCGGCGGCGAGGCCCAGCGGGTGGCCATCGCCCGGGCCCTGGTCCACCGGCCGGCCCTGGTGCTGGCGGACGAGCCCACGGGCAACCTGGACCCGCGCACCGCTGCCCAGGTGCTAGGCGTGATGAAGGAGCAACTTCAGCAGGACGGCGCCGCTGCCATCCTGGTCACCCATTCCGAGCGGGCCGCGGCCACGGCCCAGCGCGTCTACGTGTTGGGACCCGAGGGGCTCGCGCCCCAAACCCGCTGAATGGGAACCGCCCGCCTCATCGCCCGGGCCGCCGTGCTCGGGCCCCTGTTCCAGGCGCCGGGCCGCACCGCCCTGTCCGTCGTGGCCATCGCTCTGGGCGTCGCCCTGGGAATGGCGATCCACCTGATCCACGGCACCGCCGCCGCGGAAGTCCACGCCGCCACCCGGGCCCTCTTCGGCGAGGCGGACCTGGTGGTGCAAGGGGGGAGCGAAGGCTTCGACGAGGAGCTCTTTCCGATGGTGGCCCGCACCCCGGGCGTCAAGCTCGCGAGCCCGCTGGTGGAAGTGGAAGCGCGGCTTGAGGGGCGCCGGGAAACCCTGCGCATCCAGGGGCTGGATCCCCTGCGGGCCGGGCGGCTCCTGCCAGCCCTTTCCACCGGCGAAGGCGGTTCCCCCATCGACATCTTTAGCGACGATGCCTTGTACTTGAGCCCCGCCGCGGCCCAAGCGCTTGGGCTTCGAGAGGGCGACCGGCTCCCGGTGCGGGTGGGCACCCGTCCGGTGGAACTGCGGGTGGCGGGGTTACTTCCCGGAAGCGCTTTTTCCCAGTCCATCGGGGTCATGGACATCGCCGCCGCCCAGTGGAGGCTCGACCGGCTGGGGCGGCTCTCCCGCATCGACCTGCGCCTCGCCCCCGGCGCCGAGCCGGCGGAGGTTCGCGCCGCTCTGGCGCAGCGGCTCCCCCCCGACGTGCAGGTGACCACCCCGGCGCTGGAGGCCCGGGAAGCCCTGAGCCTCTCCCGGGCCTACCGGGTGAACCTGACCGCCCTTTCCCTGATTGCCCTCTTCACCGGCGGGTTCCTGGTCTTTTCCACCCAGGCCCTCTCCGTGCTGCGGCGCCGGCGGCAACTGGCCCTGCTGCGGGCCCTGGGGGCGGCGCGGGGGGCCCTCGCCCGCTGGATCCTGGCGGAGGGGGCGGTCCTCGGGGCCGTGGGCGCCGCCCTGGGGGTGGCCCTGGGTTACGCCCTGGCGGCTTTCGTCCTGGCGACCCTGGGCGCCGACCTGGGGGCGGGATATTTTCCGCACCTCGCCTCCCGGGTGCGGGCTACCCCCTGGACCTGGGCGGGCTTCTTCGTCCTGGGGGTTGGGGTTTCCGTCCTGGGGGCCCTCGCCCCGGCCCTGGAGGCGGCTCGGGTAGCGCCGGCCCAGGCCCTCAAGGCAGGGGACGAAGAGCGGCCCCTCGCCCGCCTCCCCTGGCGCGCGCCGGGGACGGTAGCCCTGGGGCTCGCCGTCGCACTCCTCGGGCTGCCCCCGGTGGACGGGCTGCCCCTGGGGGGCTACGCCGCCATCGCCTTGCTCCTCCTGGGGGCGGTGCTGCTGCTGCCGGCCCTCACCCGCCGCGCCTTCGATGCGCTTCCCGTCCGCGGGCCGGCATGGACCCAGGTGGCCGCCGCCCACCTCAAAGGCAGCGCGGGCCAGGTGACGTTGTCGGTGGCGGCGGTGCTGGTGAGCGGCAGCCTCATGGTGTCCATGGCCATCATGGTGGCCTCCTTCCGCCACTCCCTGGACGCCTGGCTGGAAAAAGTGCTGCCCGGAGACCTCTATCTGCGCGCCGGCTTCGCCGGGGAATCCGCCTTCTTGGACGTGGCCTTCCAGGAGACTTTAGCGGGTCTTCCCGGTGTGGCTCGCTTCGAGCTGTCCCGCTCGGTGGAAATCGTCCTGGCCCCCGACCGTCCCCCCGTCACCCTGATCGCCCGGCCCATGGGCCTTAACGAGGCCCGGGAGCGCCTGTGGCTCACCCGGGAGGCCCCCGCCCAGCCCGAAGAGGTCGATCCCCTTTGGGTGTCCGAGTCCTTCGCCGATCTCTACGGCCTCGCGCCGGGCAGCCGCCTGGAGTTGCCCCTTGCCGGGCGCCCCGTGGCCTTCCAGGTGCAGGGGATCTGGCGGGACTACGCCCGGCCGGAGGGCGCGGCGGTCCTGGATCTGGCCCTGTACCGGCGGCTCACTGGCGATCCCCGTGCCACCACCGCCACCCTGTGGCTCGCCCCGGGGGCGACGGCCGATGGGGTGGCCGCAGGTCTGCGGCAGCGGCGGCCGGAAGCCGCCTTCGAGGTGAGCGTCCCGGGGGACATCCGGGCCGCCTCCCTCGCCCTCTTCGACCGCACCTTCGCCGTCACCTACGCCCTGGAAGCCGTGGCGCTGCTGATCGGGCTCTTCGGCGTAAGCGCCGCCGCCAGCAGCCAGGTGCTGGCCCGGCGGGGGGAGTTCGGCATGCTGCGCCACGTGGGCATGACCCGCCGGGAGATCGGGGCCATGCTGGCCTTCGAGGGCGGGGTGTGGGGCCTCACCGGTGTCCTGGCCGGCAACGTGCTGGGATTCGTGGTGGGCCTGATTCTGATCCACGTAGTCAACCGCCAGTCGTTTCACTGGAGCATGGATCTCCATCCCCCCTGGGGGCTGCTCGTGCTCCTGGCGGCGGGTCTGGTCGCCGCCGCGGCGGTGACCGCCGTGGCGAGCGGCCGCCAGGCCACGGGCATGGAGGTGGTGCGGGCGGTGCGGGAGGACTGGTGAGGAGCCTTAAGGGTTTGTTCGGGCTGGCGCTGCTGGGTTTCGCCGCTCTGGCGGCAGCGGGGATCGAGTATCCTCCGGTCACGCCGGGCCGGGAGATCTCGTTTCCTGCCGACGAGGGCAGCCACCCGGCGTTCCGCATCGAATGGTGGTACGTGACCGGGTGGCTCACTGCCGAGGACGGGGCCCGGCTGGGCTTCCAGGTCACCTTTTTCCGCAGCCGGCCGGATTTTGCCAGCGAAAATCCCAGTCGATTCGCGCCGCGCCAGGTCCTGGCCGCCCACGCCGCCCTCTCGGACCCCGCCTTAGGGCGGCTGCTCCATGACCAGCGGGCGGCCCGGGAGGGCTTCGGCCTGGCTTACGCCCGGCAGGGTCGGGTAGATCTCGCCATCGACGACTGGACCCTGATCCAGGAAGGCAGCCGCTACCGGGCCGTGATCCCCGCCCAGGGATTCCGCCTGGATCTCGCCTTCGAGCCCACCCAGCCGCCCCTGCTGCAGGGACGGGACGGCTTCAGCCAGAAGGGGCCCGAGGAGCACTCGGCGAGCTACTACTACAGCCTGCCCCACCTGCGGGTCGCGGGCACCGTGGAGCGGGACGGGCGCCGCCGGACGGTGACCGGGGAAGCCTGGCTCGACCACGAGTGGTCGAGCCGGCTCATGGACGAGGCCGCGGTGGGCTGGGACTGGATCGGGATCAATCTCCTGGACGGGGGGGCGCTGATGGCCTTCCGCATGCGCGACCGGAAAGGCGGGACCCACTGGGCGGGGGGCACCCTGCGGCGCCCCGACGGGAGCGTTCGCACCTTCGGGCCCGACGAGGTCGTCTTCATTCCTGGGCGCCGCTGGGCGAGCCCCCGTTCCGGGATCGGCTATCCGGTGGACTGGACGGTGCGGACGGGGTCTCTAGAGCTTAAACTCCGGCCCCTCATGGATGATCAGGAAAACGACGCCCGGGCAAGCACCGGCACCCTCTACTGGGAGGGCGCGGTGGAGGCGCTGGAAGCGGGCCGCCTGGTGGGGCGCGGTTATCTGGAGCTGACCGGCTATGGCAGGGCGTTGAGGTTTTAGCGGTCAATGGAACGTCAGCGACGAACCCCCTGCGCTCAATCGGCAGGCCCCACGCTCCGGACTACTTCTCGGCGCTTCGCCAGGTGGGCGGTGGCGGCTTCGGCCTGGCCGGTGGCCACGTCCAGCGTATAGGCGCCCCCCGCTCCCGGACCGGAGACGATGGTCGCCCCCACGCTCTGGAGCAGCTCCCGGATCTGACCTTCCGTCGCCTCGTGATGGAAGGTCACGGTGAGCCGGGCGCCCCCGACCTGGACAGGGGTCGCGGCTTCCCGTTCATGGAGCAGCGCCCCGATCAGGGCCGCCTCCACCGCCGCCACCGTCACCGCGATGCCGAACATGGGGGTAAGCCAGCGGGGCCGGCCGCGGCGCCGCGGGGGTGCCGCCGGAACGGGAACCGGGGCCGAAGGCACGAGCTGCTGCATGAAGCGGGCGAAGGCGGCGTCCCGGCTTCGCGGTCCAACACTCGCTTGAGCCTCCCGTTCCCGCCGCCTCAGCCATTCCACTTCCGCCCGCGCGTCGGGGGAGCGGGCAAGGAAAGCCTCCACCCGCGCCAGCATCGGGCCGGTCAGATGTCCTTTAACGTAACGGGGAAGGAGCTTACGCAACTCCAGATCTTCCGGGTTGCGGTTTCTGCTATCAGCCATCGTCGGACTCTCGCTCAACCCAGGTGTGCAAACCCATGGTCCACTTCGATAGTAGGCCGTTGTCCCGCGCTTGTCAGCTATCGAAACGAAGTCGCGAAAAGACAAAGATCTAAGAGAGGCGGGCGAAGGCGGTAGACGTCGCTGGAACCGCTTCGAATGGGTCTTGCAGGACGAAGCGGAAGCGTTTCTGGATGGGAGCGGGTGATGGGAATGCGCCCGGCTCGCGTTGCCTCCGCGATCCGGACATCCCTCGCCGCTGTCAGCGGCTTCGCGGCCGCCCACGCATCAAACCGCAATCCGCACACCCCGACGGGTGATGGGAATGTGCCCGGCTCGCGTTGCCTCCGCGATCCGGGCATCCCTCGCGGCGATGCCGCTCGGGACCGTGGGCCCGTGGACGGGCCCACGTCCAACCGTAGGTCCACCGGACCTCCGGTTGTCGAACCCGGGTGGGTACTTCACCCTTCCCCACATTCCAGAAACCCAAGGGCCCTCCGCGGAGGGCCCTTGGGTTTCTGGAGCGGGTGATGGGAATCGAACCCACGTTCTCAGCTTGGGAAGCTGATGTTCTACCATTGAACTACACCCGCACGGCGGACTCGGCTATTTTCCTCCCCTTCCCACCTCGCCGGAAATCCAGCGGGTGATGGGAATGTGCCCGGCTCGCGTTGCCTCCGCGATCCGGGCATCCCTCGCCGCCTCAGGCGGCTCGGGACCGCCGGGCCTCGACCGGCCCGACGTCCCATTCGACGTCCACCGGACGTCGAATGGTCGAACCCACGTTCTCAGCTTGGGAAGCTGATGTTCTACCATTGAACTACACCCGCCCAGGGCGGCCACAGTCTACCCCATTCCCTGCCGGATTTGAAATTCGCCCGCCCGGCGCTGAGAACGAGGCGCTCGCCGGTGGTAAAATAATGCTCTGAATTCGATACTTCGACGCTCCCACGCCATGATCGAGCTTACGGTGAACGGGGAACCCCGCCGGTTCGCCCCCGGCATTACGGTGGCCCAGCTCATCGACGAGCTGCAGCTCGCCGGTAAGCGCATCGCCCTGGAAAAAAACGGCGAGATCGTGCCCCGCAGCCGCTTCCAAGAGGAGCGTCTGCAGGAAGGCGACCGGCTGGAAATCGTGGTGGCGGTCGGCGGCGGTTGACCCGGGTCAAGGGCATCGGCCCGGGCTCATGTCATCGTTGAGTTCCTGTTTCTCCCCGTTCGGAGACGCGCCCATGGATCCACTGGTCATCGCAGGCACCGCCTATTCGTCCCGGCTCCTGGTGGGGACCGGCAAGTACAAGGACTTCGAGGAGACCCGCGCCGCCATCGAGGCGAGCGGCGCCCAGATCGTGACGGTAGCAATCCGCCGCACCAACATCGGCCAGAATCCCCACGAGCCGAGCCTCCTGGACTATCTGCCTCCCAGCAAGTACACCCTGCTGCCCAACACCGCCGGCTGCTACACCGCCGAGGACGCGGTGCGCACCCTGCGGCTGGCGCGGGAGCTGCTGGACGGCCACAAGCTGGTCAAGCTGGAAGTGCTGGGGGATCCCCACACCCTCTATCCCAACGTGGTGGAAACGCTCAAGGCGGCCGAGATCCTGGTGAAGGAAGGCTTCGACGTGATGGTGTACACCTCGGACGATCCCATCATCGCCCGGCAGTTGGAGGAGATCGGTTGCTGCGCCGTTATGCCCCTCGCCTCCTTGATCGGCTCCGGCATGGGCATCCTCAATCCCTGGAATCTCTCGATCATCATCGAGAACGCCAAGGTGCCGATCCTGGTGGATGCCGGCGTGGGTACAGCCTCGGACGCGGCCATCGCCATGGAGCTGGGCTGCGACGGGGTGCTCATGAACACGGCCATCGCCGCGGCGAAGAACCCGGTGCTGATGGCCGAGGCGATGAAGCTGGCGGTGGAAGCCGGCCGCGCGGCCTACTTGGCCGGGCGCATGCCCAAGAAGCTCTACTCGGCGACCCCCAGCTCCCCCACCACGGGGCTCATCTCCGGCGCCAAGCACAAGGCAGCCTGACGCCGAGGAGCTGGCAGCGCGGGACCGGCGCTGCACCCGCCCGCGGACTGTACGCCGGCATCGGACATCGACATGGACCGTTTCCCGGAACGCTCGATCCGCAGCTATGTCCTGCGCCAGGGCCGCATGACCCGAGCCCAGGCCCGGGCCCACGCGACCCTGTTGCCCAGGTACGGGGTGCCCTTCGCCCGGGCGCCCCTGGACCTCGTCGGCCTGTTCGGGCGCGCCGCGCCGAAGATCGTGGAAATCGGCTCCGGCATGGGGGAGACCACCGCGGCCATCGCCCAGGAAAATCCGGACAAGGACTACCTGGCGATCGAAGTGCACTCCCCCGGGGTGGGAAGCCTGCTCAACCGGATCGAGATCCTGGGGCTCGCCAACGTACGGGTGATCCAGCACGACGCGGTGGACGTACTGGAATGGATGCTTCCCCGGGGAAGCCTGGACGGGATACACATCTTCTTTCCCGATCCCTGGCCCAAGAAACGCCATCACAAGCGCCGCCTGATCCAGCCGCCCTTCGTAGCCTTGCTCGCGGAGCGCTTGAAGCCCGGCGGCTACCTCCACCTCGCCACCGACTGGCAGGACTACGCGGAGCACATCCTGGCGGTGCTTTCCGGGGAGCCGCGGCTCGCCAACGCGGCGGGAACGGGCTTCGCCCCGCGCCCGGCCTCCCGCCCCCCCACCAAGTTCGAAGAAAGGGGCCGGCGCCTGGGCCACGGCGTGTGGGACGTCCTGTTTCGACGGGTTTGACGGCCCGCGCTGAAAAAGGAGGAAGCGAGATGAACGCAGACGAGCTGCGGGCGCTGCAGGCGCCCCTCAAAGACAGGTATCGGGAAGCGCCCGAGGCTGCCCTGGTCACCCTGCGGGCGGAAGGGCGTATCGGCGAGGGCATCGCCTGCAAAGTGGAGACGGGCAAGCGCATGGTGGAGGCGGGGTTGCATCCGGCCACGGGGGGAGACGGCATGGCCGCCTGCTCGGGGGACATGCTGCTGGAAGCGCTGGTGGCCTGCGCCGGGGTGACCTTGAAGGCGGTGGCCACCGCCCTCGGGCTGGAGGTCCGGGGCGGCACGGTGACCGCCGAAGGGGATCTGGACTTCCGTGGCACCTTGGGCGTCGCCAAAGACGCCCCCGTGGGCTTTCGCGCCATCCGGCTCACTTTCGATCTGGACACCGACGCCTCGGACGAGCAGCTCGCCAAGCTCCTCAACCTGACCGAGCGCTACTGCGTGGTCTACCAGACCCTGCGCAACCCCCCGGCGACCCTGACCACCGTTTGCCGATCCTGACGCTGGGCGGTCATCTCAGCCCCTCCCACGCCCGCCCGACTATCGACGCATCAACGACTTAGCGGCAGGGGCGATTTTTGCTAGTCCTTCCGGCGGGAACGGTTCCCGTCACCAGGGAGGACGATCATGAAGCACACCCGAGTCATTCCATTGGCCCTTCTGGCCCTGCTCAGTTGCCCGGCCCTAGCGGAAGTGGACGGTGCGGCGGTGCTGGGCGGCGCCATCGGCGGCGGCGCCGGGGCCGCCGTGGGGTCCGCCGTGGGCGGGCGCACCGGCGCCATCGTGGGCGGCGCCGTGGGCGGGGCGGCAGGGGCGGCGATTGCCACCGACCGGCCCAAGGAGCGCACCGTGGTCCAGAAGGAGGTGATCGTGGAAAAGGAAGTGGTCTACGTAAAGCCCAAGCGCCACGACAACGGGCTGCATCTGGGTCATCGCAAGGGTAAGCATCGGGACGATTGAAGTACGGGCTCGGGCAGCGGTCTCGAAAGACCCCTGCCCGGTGAACGTCAGGGGGCGTAAAGGGGAGTAAAAGGCCGCGGCAACGCGGCCTCTTTTTTTACCCGCCGTCGCCGAAGACCGGCCCCTGCAGGGCCCACTTGGCGGCCAGGGTCTCCACCGCGTTCAGGAACTCCTCGGCCCGGGTGGGATGGTTGTAGAAGGCCCGGGCGAGGCTCGCAAGGGCGCGGGGATTGCGCAGCTCCCGGGCGATCACATGAATGAGCTCGTCCGCCTGGCGCCCCACCACCTCCGCGCCGAGGAGCGTCCCGCCATCCGCGTCCGCCACGAGCCGAACGAAACCCTCCGGCGCGTCCTGGGCCAGGGCCGCGGGATTCGCCTCAAAGGCGGCGAAGCCCACCGCCGGCTCCAGGTCCCGGGCCTCCGCCTCGTCCTCGTTGAGTCCCACCCGTCCCAATTCCAGGGCCGAGTAGACGAGCGTCGGCACCGCCTCCGCGTCCCGCCGCCGGGAGTCGGGCGCCAGGATATTGGCCACCGCCACGCTGGCCTCCGCCAGGGCGTGGTTGGAGGTCATGGCGGGGTTGGCCACGTCGCCGATGGCGAAGATATGGGGAACGCTCGTGCGCTGGGCCTCATCCACCACCACGAACCCGGCAGCGTCGGTCTTCACGCCCAGCGTCTCAAGCCCCAGCCCGGCGGTGCAAGGAATACGCCCGCTGCCGAGGAGCACCCAGTCGACCCGCTCCTCGGACCCGTCGGGAAGGATGAGCACCACGCCTTCCGCCGTGATCCGGGCCCCCCGCACCCGGGAGCGGGTGCGGGGGGCGACGCCGAAACCAACGAGGCGCTCCCGCAGCAGCTTCAAGGCCGGCCTGCTGAAGCCGGCGCGGGAGAGGGGCTCGGCATGGGTGAGCCACAGGACTTCGCAGCCCAGCATGGCGAGGATGAAGGCCATCTCGGTGCCCACCACACCGCTTCCCACTACCGCCACCCGCCGCCCTGGCGGCGGCGGGAAATCGAACAGGTCGTCGGTGGTGAGGATGCGGCCTTCGGTTCTGGGCAAGGTGTTGGGAACGAAGGGCACGGAGCCCGTGGCGAGGATCAGGTGGTCCGCGGTGAACGCTTCGCCGCCTACCGCCACGGTGTGGGCATCCCGCAGGCGGGCTTCTCCCGTGAACGCCCGGATGCCCAGGCGCTTCATGTAATTTACGTAGCTCTCCCGCACCTCCGCCACCACGCGGCGCTGGTGCTGCCAGGCCCCGGCGAGATCCGCCCGCAGCCGGCCTTCCACGCCTCGGTCCGCGAACCGGGCGCTTTCCGCCATCAGCATCGCCGTGTGATGCCAGGCCTTCTTGGGCACGCAGCCCCGATTGAGGCAGGTGCCGCCCCACTGCCCCTTCTCCACGATGGCGACGGTGAGCCCCCGCAGGGCGGCCAGCACCGCGGCCCGGTAGCCCCCGGGCCCCGAGCCGATCACCGCCAGGTCGAAATTCCCCATGCAGGCCTCAGGTGAGGAAGAGGGTCGCCAGTCCCAGGAAAATGAAGAACCCGCCGCTGTCGGTGATGGCGGTGATCATCACGCTGGAACCCGCGGCCGGGTCGGCCCCGAGCCGATAGCGGACGAGGGGGATCGTCACTCCCATTACCGCTGCGAGCAACAGGTTTAGGATCATGGCGGCCATCATCACCAGCCCCAGGGGCACGCTCTGGTAGATGGCGTAGGCGAACAGCCCCACCACCCCCCCCCAGACGACGCCGTTCACCAGGGCGACGGCGATCTCCTTGAGGAACAGCTTCCTGGCGTTCTCCCGGGTGATCTGCCCCAGGGCCAGGGCCCGCACGATCATGGTGATGGTCTGATTGCCTGAATTGCCCCCGATGCCGGCGACGATGGGCATGAGGGCCGCCAGGGCGGTCAATTGGGCGATGGTGCCTTCGAAGATGCCGATCACCCGGGAGGCGATGAAGGCGGTCACCAGGTTGATGGCGAGCCAGGCCCAGCGGTTCTTCACGCTCTTGATCACCGGGGCGAAGAGGTCCTCCTCCTCTTCCAGGCCCCCGAGCCCCAGGACCTCGGCTTCGGACTTCTCCCGGATGTAGTCCACCACCGCGTCCACCGTGATCCGTCCCACGATCTTGTTGTCGGCGGAGACCACCGGCGCGCTCACCAGGTCGTAGCGCTCGAAGGCGTTGGCCGCGTCCCGCGCCTTGTCCTCCGGCCGGAAGGTGACGATGTCCTGCTCCATCACCTCCTTGACCACGGTCTCCGGGTCGTGGAGCAGCAACCGCTGGATGGGCAGCACCCCCCTCAGGGTGCCGGTGCGGTCCACTACGAACAGCTTGTCGGTCTGATCGGGAAACTCGTCCAGCCGGCGCAGGTAGCGCAGCACCACCTCCAGGGTCACGTCCTCCCGCACGGTGATGATGTCGAAGTCCATGAGCGCCCCGACGCTGTCCTCGGGATAGGACAGGGCCGACTGCAGCCGCGCCCGCTCCTCGGCCGGCAGCGACAGCATCACCTCCTCGATCACCTGGGGCGGGAGGTCCGGGGCTAGGTCCGCCAGCTCGTCCGTGTCCAGGGTCTGGGCGGCGGCCCGCAGTTCCGCCTCATCCATGTTCTGGATGAGGCTCTCCCGCACCGCGTCCGAGACCTCCAGCAGGATCTCCCCGTCGCGCTCGGCCTTGACCAGGTCCCACACCAGCAGGCGCTGCTCCAGGGGCAGCACCTCCAGCAGCCGGGCCACGTCGGCGGGGTGCATGGCATCCAGCTTCTTCTGCAGCTCCGTCAGGTGCTGCTTGTGCACGAGCTGCTCCACCATCTCGTGGCGCGGCATCTCCTGGCGATGGACCATGTTCTCCACCAGCTCGTGCTTGTGGAGCAGGTCGATCACCTCCTGGAGGTCGCTTTGGGGCGCCTCCGACGCGCGCCTGGTTTCCTCGACTTCGCTCATGGGCTTCAAAGAGAATGCTGGAATTCTAGGCGATAAACGCAGGGGCGGTCGAACGGCTGACGCGAAGGTCGCGCCAGCCACCAAGAAAACACGCGAGGCGTCTAGGGGGCCTGAACCGCGGGCATGCGAGCGAGGATGATCTCGGTCTTGCGCTCGAGCCAGCGGGTATTGCGGCGGCGGTCGTAGTAGCGGGGGTTGGGCACCATGGCGGCGAGCCGCGCTGCCTGCCACTCGCTCAAGGCCGCGGCGGACGTGCCGAAGTAGTGGCGCGCGGCGGCCTCAGCGCCGAACACCCCGTTGCCCCACTCGATCACGTTGAGATAGATCTCCAGGATGCGGCGCTTGCTCATCACCGCCTCCAGCATGACGGTGATGAGGGCTTCCTGCGCCTTGCGCCAGGGGGTGCGCTCCGGCGACAGGAAAAGGTTCTTCGCGAGCTGCTGGCTGATGGTGGAAGCCCCCACCACGATGCGTCCCTCCCTCAGATTCTTCTCGTAGGCCTTCTGAATCGCCTCGAAGTCGAAGCCTTCGTGCTCCAGGAACCGGGCGTCCTCCGCCGCCACGATGGCCCGCTTGAGATGGGGCGAGATCCGCCCGTAGGGGACCCACCGGTGCTTGAGCTGGGCGTTGGGATGCTCCCGGCGCAGCTCCGCAAGCCGCCGCTCCATGAAAGCGGTGCTCTGCGGATTGAAGGTGTTCCAATAGAGGACGTGGCCGAAGATCCAGAGCTGGTAGCCGATGAAGGCCACCAGGGCGAGCAACGCCACGCGCAGAATGAAGCGGCCGAGCCCCTTCATGGCGAATGCCCCGGCCCCCTCAATCCAGGGGCGGCAGCTCCCGCGCGAGCCGCTCGATCACCGGCCGGGTCGCCGGCCGCACTCCCCGCCATACCAGGAAGGATTCGGCCGCCTGCTCCACCAGCATCCCCAACCCGTCGGCGATGCGCCCCGCCCCCCGCGCCCGGGCGAAGCGCAGGAACGGGGTCGTCCCCCGGCCATAGACCAGGTCGTAGGCCAGGGATCCGGGGGCGAAGGTCCCGGAAGGAAGGGGCGGAAGCTCCCCCGCGAGGGAGACGGAGGTGCCATTGACGACCAGGTCGAAGGCCTGGCCCGCAAGCGCGGCGTAGCCCCGGGCCGTCACGTCCTGATACCCTGCCGCCCGGGCGATCGCCGCCAGCTCCTCCGCCCGGGATACGGAGCGGTTGGCGATCGTGAGGCGTGCTACGCCCCGGGCGAGGAGCGGAAGCAGCACCCCCCGGGCGGCGCCCCCTGCCCCCATGAGGAGTACTCGGCGCCCCGCCAGGGGAAAATCCAGGTTTTGCTCCAGGTCCCGCACCAGGCCCGCCCCGTCGGTGTTGTCCCCCAGGATGCGCCCATTCTCGAAGGTGAGAGTGTTGACCGCTCCCGCCTGCTCCGCCCGGGGCGTGCGGGCGTCGGATAGGGCGAACGCCTCCTGCTTGAAGGGTACCGTCACGTTCATGCCCCGGCCGCCAGCATCGCGGAAGGCGCGCACCGCCTGGGCGAAGCCGTCCAGGGGCGCCAGGATCGCTTCGTAGGTCAGATCCTGCCCCGTCTGGCGGGCGAACTCGGCGTGGATCCAAGGCGAGCGGCTGTGGGCGATGGGGTTACCGATGACGGCGTAGCGGTCGGGCATTTCAGGAATCGGAGATCAATATCAAAAACGAACCGCCGCCCGCAGCGAAACGCACCGGATCAAGAGGCCTACCCCGCCGTAGGGTGCGTTGAGCGCCGCGAAACGCACCGCCAACCGGCGCAGGAGCAAGAACGCTCCCCAGCGGTGCCCTAAAGCGCACCCTACAGAACGCCGCCGTCTCCCAAAGGGCGCGCAGAGCGCAAGCGAAACGCATCGACAGGGAGCGAAAGGCTTCAGCACCATCGATCCCGGGTCCTCCTGCGATGCCTTCATTCCGCGATCAACTGATCCGAGCGGGTGAAGATCCAGGTGCGGGAGATCACCAGGATGTCCGTGTCCTTGCGGATGTTCTCGGGGAACGGCGCGAAGGGGGCCGCTAGCTTCACGATGCGCAGCGCCGCCTCGTCCAGCACCTTGTGCCCCGAAGAGCGGTTGATCTCCACCTTCTCCACCTCCCCGTCGGACTTGATGGACACGGTCACCACCAGGTTGCCGAAGATCTTGTTGCGCCGGGCTTCGTCCGGGTAGTTGAGGTTGCCCACCCGCTCGATCTTCATGCGCCAGTCTTCCACGTAGCGGGCGAAGCGGTATTCGGTGGCCCGGGCGCCGATGAACTTGCGCCGGGGACGCTTCTGGTAGCTCTCCCAGTCCTTTTCGATCTGGGCCTGAAGGCGCGCGAGCTGCATGCTCCGGGCCATCAGCTCGGAAGCATCGGGAAGCTCGGGCTGGGGCGGCTCCTCCACCTTTTCGCTCTCTTTCGGTTCCGCAGGCGGGGGGGCCGGCGGCGCCTGCTCCTTCACCTGGGCCATCAAGCGCCTGGCCTTCTGCTCCAGCTCCTGGACCCGGCGCGCCGCTTGGGCGAGCTCCATCGAGGGCGTGTCTTTCTGTTTCGCCGGAAGGGGGCTCTTGGCCCGGCGCGGGGCGTCGGTGTTGCCGCCCCCGTCCAGGTTCGCCTGGGCGTAGGCCTCCACCTTGGCCGGCGCCTCCCGGGTGCGGGCGTTCACCAGGATCACCTCGATGGGAGGGGCGGTGTTCACCACCCTGGAGGGATCGGGGAGCTTGAAGCCCACGCCGAAGGCGACGAAGCCGTGCAGCGCCACCGAGAACCCCAGGGCGACGGCCATGCGGGTGGACGGATCGAAAGCGTGGCCCCGGGGCCATCCGCCCGCCCCGAAGAGCTTTCGTGCTGCCATCACGCTGGCCAAACGTCCTCGAAGAATCGGTTTCGGAAGAATGTGCTACAAAAGAAAGCTGCGCCGATTGTAGAGCTTTCGTTCGAGTGAGTCACGCCGGCGCGGGAAGCGCTTTCGCCGGGCCCCTTCTCCTCGGGCAGACGGATTCCCCTCTACTGTCCGGAGTTCACCGTTCGTCAACAATTCACTACCCGTTTCTGCTCCTTCCGCTTCAAGGAGGAGGCCGGCTGCACTTGTACTCCTCCCCCTTCAAGGGGGGGTTGGGAAGGGGATGGGGTGCGCGCAGTCACCGGTCCGTAGAGCGCAGCCTGCCCGCGCCGCACGGGTCGCTGGTGCGCCAAGGCGCACTCTACACGCTGAGGGAGCAGACCGGCACGAATTTTCCGACCCTTGCCCACCGCTGCCCTCAGGCCCGAAGCGCCTCCGCCTCCACGCCCGCGAAGCGGGCCTGCACCGTGAGCTCCCACAGGTCTATTTCCCCCACCTCGATCCGCACCCGGGTGCCGGGTTTAAGCTCCGGAAGGGAAGGCACCCGCAGATAGAGGGGGATGCGGTCCACCTTCACCACCCCCTCCCGCTGTACCTCGGCGCCGGTCGCCCGAACCCCCTCCTGCAGGAGCCAGCGCAGGCACCAATAGCGCTCCATGGTGCGCTGGAACTCGCCATAGGCGTCGTAGGTCACCTCGAAGTCGCGCATGGCGGCCAAGAGCTCTTCGTCTCCCTGGGCGTAAGGCGGCGCCTCCCCCGAAATGAGCGCGATCAACTGGCGCTGGTTCATGAGGTCCACATAGCGCCGCAAGGGCGAGGAAGACCAGGCGTACTGCTCCACCCCCAACCCCTGGTGGGGCGAAGGCACCGTGGTCATGCGCACGCCGGAAGCGCCCTGGGCCCGGTAGATGGCGGCGAAGCCTGCCTCGGCGAGCTGCCGGCCCCAGGCCTGGTTCACCTGGATCATGAGCTCCGCCACCACCTTGTCGATGGGGGAACCCCGGCGCCGCTCGGTGATGGTGATCCGGTCGTCCACCACGTAGAAGTTGTAGTCCACCCGCGCCTGCTCGCTCTCCCCGTTTTTGCCGCGGGCCGCCTGGAGCCGGTTCGCGAGCGCCCAGAGGAGCGCCAACTCCTCGGCGAAGGGATAATCGCGCCGCCCCTGGGCCAAGCTCGTCTCGTTAAACTGCGCCTCCAGCGCGTCGTGGCGCAGGTTGGCGGCGATGCGCACCCGCTCGAGGCGGCTGTCGATGGCGCGCACCTCCAGCTCGGGGCTCAAGTCCAGGTACATGCTGAGGGCCGGCCGGTCCCCATCCTCGCTCAAGCTATGGCGCTCGATCAGCGCGTCGGGAAGCATGGTGATTTTGGCCCCGGGCATATACACCGTGGACAGCCGCCGCCGCGCCTCCTGGTCCAGGGCCGAGCCCCGGGTCACGGACAGGGCGGGCGCGGCGATGTGGATGCCCACCCGCACGGCTCCGCCGGGAAGGCGGGTGACCGAGAACGCGTCGTCGATCTCGGTGGTGGTCACATCGTCGATGGAGAAGGCTCGCGCTTCGGCCAGGGGCAGCTCAGGGAGCGCCCCGGGCTCGAGGCCCGGATCGAATCCCGTCCCCTGAGGGAAGTACTGATACAGGAAGCGCTGCAGGTGATAGTCGTGGCTGGAGGCGAGCGCCCCGCAGCGCTCGAAGAGCCGCGCGGGGGAGAGCTTCAACTCGCTGCAGGCCGCTTCCAGCGCCTTGTACTCGAGGGACTGCTTGTCCGGGTCGTACAGGAGCCGCGCGACCTGGGGCCGGAACGCCTCGGGAAGCTCGAAGCGCTTGAGCGCCTCCACGTACTGGGCCTGTCGCTCCGCCTGCTGGCGCTTGCGCTCCAGACTCGCCAGCGCCGCCTTCAGGTTCTCCGGCGGCGCCGCCTGGAAGCGGCCCTTGCCCCGACGGTAAAAGTACATGGGCGCGGCGCACAGCCGCAGGAGCACGGCGGCGGCCTCCACCGGGGACGGCGGATGGCCGAAATACTCCCGGGCGAGGTCTTCGAACCCGAACTCTTCGCTCCCGCAGCACTGCCAGAGAAAGTCCGGGTCCATGGTGTCGGCGAGGGTCTTGGCCTGCTCCAGCAGCGCCAGGGGTGCGGGCTCGGCGAAGCGCAGCAGGACGTTCCCCGCCTTCACCTTGGTGCGCTTGCCGTGGGGCGACTCCACGTGGAGCGAGGTCACATTGTCGGCGAGCACGGCGCCGGCTTTGAGGGTGCCGCTTTCTTCGTACAGGACGTTCATCGGACGGATCGGGGCCGCGCAATGCGGCACTTCGGGAGGAAGCCCGCGCCGGCGGACGGGGCGCAAGCCGGATCAGTGGGGGCGCATTATACCGGAGGCGGGGCTGGGCGGGCACGATGGCGCGTCTCGCACTTCAACCTACGCCACCGAAACCCTCGCAACGCGGCCCTCTTTCCCGGCGCCATAGATGGGGCGAGGACCGACACCGCGTCCGCCCCCTGCGCCGGCCGTTCCGGCGCGAGCCGGACTTCGGCGTAACCAGCGTGAACGACGACTTCGCGGAGCTACTGGCTCGAGCGGAGGAGCCTTGCCGACCCCAGCCGGACGAGGGTTGGCCGGTCAGACAATACCGTTAGAGTATGATTATCATACGCCCATGGAATCGAGCCCGCACGCCACCGTGCTCCCCCGCGCCGCTTCCCGCGCGCTCGAGGCGGCTTTTCGCGTCATGCCCGTCGTGGTGCTGCTGGGCGCGCGGCAGACCGGCAAGACCACGCTCGTTCGCACGCACCCCGAGCTCTCCGCTCGACCGTACTTCACGCTCGATGACCTGGACCTGCGGCTTCAGGCCGAGGCCGATCCCGAAGCGCTGGTATCGCGCGCCTCCACGCTCGTACTCGATGAGGTGCAGCGCGCAAGAGACCTGCTCATCGCCGTTAAGCGCGCCGTGGATCGCGACCGGCCCCGTCGCCCGGGACGCTTTGTGCTGATGGGATCGGCGAACTTGCTCATGCTGCGGCAGATCGGCGAGACGCTGGCCGGGCGCGCCGCCTATGTGACGCTTTGGCCCCTGACGGTGAGCGAGCTGGCCGGCGCCGGAAGGACCGGTGTGTGGAGCGAACTCCTCGCCGTTCGCGCGGCAAAGTGGCGCGACGTGCTGGAGGGCGCAAGACGCGCCCCCGCCGACTGGCGGGAGGCCGTGCGCCGCGGCGGTTTCCCCGTTCCCGCGCACGAGCTGTCCACCGCCGACGAGCGGGCCATCTGGTTCTCCGGCTACCTCCAGACCTATCTCGAGCGCGATCTGCCCGAACTGCGCGCGGTAGAGAACCTGGCGGAGTTCCGCCGTCTGGCGCAAGCCGCCTGTCTGCGCCTGGGCTCGCTGCTCAACCAGGCCGAGCTCGGCCGCGATGTGGGCATCAGCCAGCCACAGGTGCATCGCTTCCTGAATGTGCTCGAGGCGAGCTATCTCGCCTTCCGCCTGCCCGCCTTTGCCATCAACCGCACCAAACGGTTGATCAAAACCCCCAAGCTCTACTGGTGCGACACCGCATTCGCCCTGCACTTGAGCGGCGAAGCCGAGCCCCGCGGGGCGCATCTGGAAAACCTGGTGCTGCTCGACCTCATCGCCTGGCGGGCACTCACGACGCCGCGGCCCGAAGTGCTCTACTGGCGCACCGCCGAGGGCACCGAGGTGGACTTCGTGATCGAGACGAGCCGTCGGCTCCTGCCCGTCGAGGTCAAGGCCGCCGCGCGCGTGCTGCCTGCCGATGCCAAAGGTCTGGAAACCTTCCTCGAGGAATACGCCGACCGCGCCGATGGCGGTCTTTTGCTCTACGGCGGCGAGGACATCTTCCCCCTCACGCGCCGCGTGCTCGCGGCGCCATGGTGGAGGGTGTTGTGAAGAAGACACTTCCGACGTCACGCAGTCGCAGACGCCCGCCGCAAGGGCGCGGCAGCGCATGCCTTCCTCGAGCGGCACCGGCTCATGAGCCAGGGCATCGGCGACCTCGACGCCCACCTGATCGCCGCCACCGCGTTAGCCGGCTCCGTCCGGGGGGTGGGCCCGGGACCCGCAACGCGCCGCCGCGGCCCAGGCGCTGAAGCCCTCCCACTGTGAATAAGCCTCGCCCGCGCCCGCTATACCCTCCCCGGTTCGGGGCACCGAGAAGTTCAACCCTATCCCGATGGGATGCCTCTTGCCAGAGGAGGAAGGAATGCGTTTAATCCACCCCTGTCCCAGGCAACCGGAGCATGGGGCCGGTGCCCGGACTCGGCTCGGAAACCCCTAGCAGCTCCCAGACCCAGAAGACCCACAAGGAACGGGATGACAAGATCGAAGAACGAAGCGAAAACGGCAAAGAACAACGGCGCCATTGTGGGCTACGAGGCCGAACTGTGGCGCATGGCCGATGCGCTGCGCGGCTCGATGGACGCCGCCGAGTACAAGCACGTCGTCCTCGGCCTCATCTTCCTCAAGTACATCTCGGATGCCTTCGAGGAGCACCACGCCAAGCTCGAAGCGCAGCGCGACCAGAACGCGGACCCCGAAGACCCGGACGAGTACCGCGGGGACAACGTCTTCTGGGTGCCGCCTGAGGCCCGATGGGAGTATCTCCATTCGCAGGCGAAGCAGCCGACCATCGGCCAGCTCGTGGACGACGCGATGGCCGCGATCGAGCGCGAAACGAAGTTTCGGCGCAGGCTGACGTGAGCGCAGCGCACGTCAAGCCGCGAAGCGGCGGCCGCAGCCACAACCCGGCGCTGAAGGGCGTGCTGCCGAAGGAGTACGCCCGCCCGGCGCTCGACAAGACGCGCCTCGGCCAGCTCATCGACCTGATCAGCGACATCAAGGTCGGCGACGAGGCGAACCGCGCCAAGGACGTGCTCGGCCGCGTCTACGAGTACTTCCTCTCGCAGTTCGCGAGCGCCGAGGGGAAGAATGGCGGCGAGTTCTACACCCCGCGTTGTGTGGTCAAGCTCCTGGTCGAGATGCTCGAGCCCTACCGCGGCCGCGTGTACGACCCCTGCTGTGGATCGGGCGGCATGTTCGTGCAGTCGGTGGAGTTCATCCGCCTGTCTGCGTGCGCACACGCACAGGCAGGCGCGCACGCGAACGGCAACGGCAACGGCGGCAAGGCCAAGGCCGACCTGCCTGCGCCGCAAAGCGTGGCGGCGCGGCAGGCAGGCATCTCGATCTACGGCCAGGAGTCGAACTACACGACCTGGCGGCTGGCCAAGATGAACTTCGCCATCCGCGGCATCGAGGGCCAGATCGCCCACGGCGACACCTTCCACAACGACCGCTTCCCCGACCTCAAGGCCGACTTCATCCTCGCCAACCCGCCGTTCAACGTCTCCGACTGGGGCGGCGAGCGCCTGCGCGACGACAAGCGCTGGAAGGACAGTTCGTCGCCCACTGCAGACCGGAGCACCTGCCCATGAACCACAGCGAGATCGTCAGCTTCCTCTGGGGTGTCGCGGACCTCATCCGCGACACCTTCAAGCGCGGCAAGTACCAGGACGTGATCCTGCCGCTCACGGTGCTCCGCCGCCTGGACTGCGTGCTCGCCGACACGAAGGACGCCGTCCTCAAGCGTCAGGCAGAGCTTAAAGGCAAGGGGCTCAAGGATCTCGATGCGCAGCTCCGGCGCGCATCGGGCTTCGCCTTCTACAACACCTCGCGCTACGACTTCGAGAAGCTGCTCGCCGACGCGCCGCACCTCGCCGCCAACCTGCGGAACTACATCGCCGGCTTCAGCCCCAACATGCGCGAGGTGCTCGAGAAGTTCGACTTCGACAACACGATCAGCAAGCTCGATGAAGCGGGCCTTCTCTTCCAGGTGCTCGAGCGCTTCAAGGAGGTCGACCTTCACCCGGACAGGATCGACAACCCGACGATGGGCACGATCTTCGAGGAGCTGATCCGGAAGTTCAACGAGGCGCTGAACGAGAATCCCGGCGAGCACTTCACGCCGCGCGACGTCGTGCACCTGATGGTGGACCTGATGCTGGCTGGCGACGCCGAGCGCATCCGCCGCAAGGGCATCGTCTGCACCGTGTACGACCCCTGCTGCGGCTCCGGCGGCATGTTGATGATCACCAAGGAACACGTCACCGTCGGCCTTCGCAAGAACGGTGATCTGCTCCGGCCGCCGATCAACCCGCACGCGGAGATCCATCTCTTCGGCCAGGAGGTCAACCCGGAGACCTGGGCCGTCTCGAAGTCCGATCTCTTCATGAAGGATCCGACGGGACGCGATGCGGACAACATCGCCTACGGCAGCGTGCTCTCCAACGACAAGCACGCGGGGCGGAGCTTCGACTACATGATCGCGAACCCGCCCTACGGCAAGGACTGGAAGCGCGACGAGGACGCCGTGCGCGCCGAGCACGAGCGCGGCGCTTCGGGCCGCTTCGCCCCGGGCCTGCCGCGGATCAGCGACGGGCAGCTCCTGTTCCTGCTGCACATGCTCGCGCACATGAAGGACCCGAAGGAAGGCGGGTCGCGCATCGCCATCATCACGAACGGCTCGCCGCTCTTCACCGGTGACGCCGGCAGCGGCGAGAGTGAAATCCGGCGATTCATCCTGGAGCATGACCTGCTCGAAGCGCTGATCGCGCTGCCCGAGCAGCTCTTCTACAACACCGGGATCGCGACCTATGTGTGGGTCGTCACCAATCGCAAGGCGGCGGCTCGCAAGGGAAAGGTCCAGCTCATCGACGCGAGCGGCTTCTGGGTGCCGATGCGCAAGAGCCTCGGCGACAAGCGCCGCGAGATCCCGCCGGAGCGTGCGCAGGACATCCTGAAGATCCTCGCCGACTTCCGCGACGGCGACATGCGCCGGATCGTGAAGGACGGGAAGGAAGAAGAGGTGGTCGTGAGCCGCATCTTCCCGACCACGCACTTCGGCTTCCGCAAGATCACGGTCGAGCGGCCGCTGAAGCTCAACTTCCAGGCGACGCCGGAGCGGATCGCACGACTCGACGACGAGAAGGCATTTCAAAATCTCGCCACATCGAAGAAGAAGGGCGCTGCCGGCGAGAAGGAACGCGCCGAGGGATTGAAGCTGCAGGACGCCATTCGCGCCCTCCTGCGCGGTCTGCCCGATACGCTCTACAAGCATCGGGAGGAGTTCGAGCGCGTGCTCCGCGAGGCGGCCCGCAAGGCCGGTCTCAAGCTTACGGCGCCCGCCGAAAAGGCGATCCTGTCGGCGCTCTCCGAGCGCGACGAGACCGCCGCGATCTGCCGCGACAAGGACGGCAATCCCGAGCCCGATCCCGAGCTGCGTGACACCGAGAGCGTGCCGCTGCCCGAAGGCGACGATCCCGCCGACGCGGCGGGCGTTCCGGCCAGCGTCCGAGCCTTCTTCGACCGCGAAGTCCGGCCGCACGTACCGGATGCCTGGATCGACACCGGGAAGCGCGACCCGCGGGACGGTCGCGTCGGCGTCGTCGGCTACGAGATCAACTTCAACCGCTACTTCTACCGCTACACGCCGCCTCGCCCCGTCGAGGAGATCGAGGCCGACATCCGCGCCATCGAGGCGGACATCGTGCGGATGCTGGCGGAGGTGACGGGAGGCGGTGCCGACCGGTAGGGCGCAAAGCGTCGGCACGTACGCGTGGGTGCCGACATTCGCGCGAAGCGGCGGCCGAGAGGAGGACCGTGGCGAAACGTTGACATTTGTGTATAATTGTCTACACTTTGCCACATGGCACCATCGGCTGCTGCTGATCGGGTTCTGCGGCTCGCGGCCCGCCGTGGCGTGCTGACTCGCGCAGAAGTCGCCAAAGCGGGCATTCACACCCATACGCTCAGCCGGCTCGTCCGATCCGGCGTGCTGGAGCGAGTCGGGCGTGGTGTCTACCGGCGAGCCGACGCGCCGATCAGCGAACATCATGGACTGGCCCTAGCGGCCGCTGCGGTACCAGAGGGCGTGGTGTGCCTGCTATCCGCACTCAACTTTCATCGGCTCGGGACGCAGCTCCCCCACGAGGTGTGGATCGCGCTCGACCGCTCCGCGCGCCACCCTTCGATCCGATATCCGAGACTGCGCGTCGTGCGCTTCAGCGGCCAAGCCCTCCGCGAAGGCGTGGAGACCCACCGCATCGAAGGCCAGACGGTGCGCATCTACGGCGTCGCCAAGACCATCGCGGACCTCTTCAAATACCGCAACAAGATCGGCCTCGACGTGGCGCTGGAAGCACTTCGCGAAGGTTGGCGAGCGCGGCGCTTCACCATGGACGAGCTTCATCGCTACGCCCGTATCTGCCGCGTGGAGCGCGTGATGCGGCCGTATCTGGAGGCGCTCGCGGCATGACCGCGCAGACCAAGGGGCTCCCCATGTCGCTCCAAGCGCGGCTCGTGCGCCACGCGCGGGCGACGGGCCTCGATCCCAACCTGGTCCTTACGCGTTACGGCCTGGAGCGTTTCCTCTATCGCCTGTCCCGCTCGCCCCATGCCGATCGGTTCGTGCTCAAGGGTGCGCTGCTCATGCTCGTGTGGCTGGGGGAGACCATCCGGCCCACGCGGGATGCCGACCTGCTCGGCTTCGGCGACATATCCGAGCAGTCGCTGGCCATGATCTTCGCGGAAGTGTGTAGCGTCCGCGTGGAGCCGGATGGAGTGGAATTCCTACCGTCATCGGTGCGCGTGGCACCGATCCGGGAGGACGACTTCTATGGCGGTATGCGCGCCACGCTTCAAGGCAGGCTAGGCACCGCCCGGCTCTATGTGCAGGTGGATGTCGGCATCGGTGACGCCGTCTATCCGGAGGCCGAGTGGCTCGAGTATCCCGGCCTGCTCGATCTGCCGCGGCCCAAGCTGCGGGCCTATCGGCCGGAAACCACCATCGCCGAAAAGCTCCATGCGATAGTCGTCCTCGGCGAGGTCAATAGCCGCCTGCGCGATTTCTTCGACATCCTGGCGCTGGCGCGCCACTATCGCTTCGACGGCGACGTGCTCGCCGCGTCGGTGCGCGCGACGTTCGAGCGCCGCCGCACGCCAGTCCCTGCCTCGCTGCCGGTGGCGTTGACGCGCCAATTCGCTGCGATCCCGGGTAAGCAGGCCCAGTGGGAGGCGTTCTTGCGCAAAAGCGGACTCTCGTCCGTACCCGCACAACTTGGCGAGGTGACAGCCCAAATCGCGTCCTTCGTCGAGCCTGTCATGGGGGCTGCTCGTGACGGCCGCTCCCTTGATCTCGTTTGGCCACCCGGAGGCCCCTGGTCGCGAGAACAACCACCGGAGGCACGATGACCACCACCCCCCGACCCTCGCGCGAGATCGACGGCAAGGGTCGCACCGTGCGCGAACTGCTCGCCGGCCGCAAGTACTCGATCGACTACTACCAGCGCGAGTACAAGTGGCAGCGCAAGCAGCTCGCCGAGCTGATCGACGACCTGGCCGCCAAATTCCTCGAAAGCCACGAGGACGGCAACGAGCGCAGCGCCGTCGCCGACTACGGTCACTACTTCCTCGGCTCGATCATCGTCAGTGACAAGGACGGGCAGAAGTTCATCATCGACGGGCAGCAGCGCCTGACCACGCTGACGCTGCTCCTGATCTTCCTGCATCACCGCCTAGACGACGCCGAGCAGAAAGGACAGATCGCCGACCTGATCTTCTCGCAGAAGTACGGCAAGCGCTCCTTCAACCTCGACATTCCCGAGCGCGCCGCCTGCATGGAGGCGCTCTACAAGGGCGAGGAGTTCACCGACCCCGACCCGCCCGAGTCCATCGCCAACATCCTCGCCCGTTACGCGGAGCTGGAGGACCTCTTCCCGGACGAGCTCGCCGGTCCGGCGCTGCCGTACTTCGTGGACTGGCTGGTCGAGAACGTGCATCTGGTCGAGATCACCGCCTACTCCGACGAGGACGCCTACACGATCTTCGAGACGATGAACGACCGCGGGCTCTCGCTCACGCCCGCGGACATGCTAAAGGGCTATCTCCTCGCCAACATCACCGACACGGAGAAGCGCACGCGGGCGAGCAAGGTCTGGAAGGAGCGCGTGCAGGCGCTCGCGGAGCTGGGCAAGGACGAGGACGCCGACGGCATCAAGTCGTGGCTGCGCAGCCAGTACGCCGAGAGCATCCGCGAACGCAAGCGCGGCGCCGCGCCGCAGGACTTCGACCTCATCGGCACCGAGTTCCACCGCTGGGTGCGCGATCACGAAGAGCGGCTCGGCCTCACGGCGAGCGCCGAGTTCGCGCGCTTCATCGAGCGCGATTTCGCCTTCTATGCCCGCTGGTACGAGCGCCTGCGCCGGGCGGCCGAAACGCTGACGCCCGGGCTCGAGTGCGTGCACTTCAACGCACAGCACAACTTCACGCTCCAGTATCCGGTGCTGCTCGCGCCGCTGCGCGTCGAGGATGACGAGGCCACGGCGCTGCGCAAGGTGCGGGTGGTGGCCACCTACCTCGACATCCTGATCCACCGCCGCATCTGGAACTTCCGCGCCATCGACTACTCGACGATGCAGTACGCGATGTTCCTCGTGATGCGCGACGTGCGTGGCAGGACCGCCACCGAGCTCGCCGCGATGCTCAAGGACCGGCTCGACCCCGAGACCGCGCCCGACTTCGCCGCGAACGGCGCCTTCCGCCTGCACGGGATGAACGGCCGGCAGATCCACCGCCTGCTCGCGCGCATGACCGACTACGTCGAGACCCGCTCCGGCCAGGCGTCGCGCTATGCCGAGTACGCGCAGCGGGGGAAGAAGGGCTACGAGATCGAGCACGTCTGGGCCGACCACCCGGAGCGGCACCAGGACGAGTTCGGCCACCCGAGCGAGTTCCAGGAGTACCGCAACCGCATCGGCGGCCTGCTTCTTCTGCCCAAGAGCTTCAACGCGAGCTACGGTGACCTGCCCTACGCGGAGAAGCGCAAGCACTACGCCGGGCAGAACCTGCTCGCGCGGAGCCTCCACGAGAGCGCCTACGACCACAACCCGGGGTTCAAGCGGTTCATCGCCGAAAGCGGGTTGCCGTTCCGTGCGCACGCCGAGTTCCGGAAGGCCGACCTCGACGCGCGGCAGGCGCTCTACCAGCGGCTCGCGGAGCGGATCTGGAGTCCGGAGCGGCTGGCGCAGGAGGCAGCGTCGTGAGCGAAGCGGTGCGCATGCTGCGCGCGGAGCCGCTTCGGCGGTTCAAGCCGTACCCGGCGTACAAGGACTCCGGCGTCGAGTGGCTGGGGGAGATTCCGGCGCATTGGGAGGTGAAGCGGCTGAAGCGTCTCGTTGAATTTCGCGGAGGTGGTACGCCGACGAAGGACAGTATCGAGTACTGGCGCGGAGACATCCCTTGGGTGTCGCCCAAGGACATGAAGGTGTGGATTGTCGATGACACGGAAGACAAGATCACGCTGCAAGCTGTGCGGGAGAGTGCGACTAAGCTTGTGCCCAAAGGAGCAGTATTGATCGTCGTTCGCTCTGGGATCCTTGCGCACAGTATCCCGGTTGCGATCGCGGGTCGCGAGCTGACGCTAAATCAAGATCTGAAGGCGTTGATACCCAGAGAGATCCTTCTATCAGACTACTTGGCACAGTTCATCTCGGGCATGCAGCGAGAGCTTCTCGTTGCATGGAAGAAGGAAGGCGCGACAGTTGAGAGTCTAGAGCTCGATCTGGTGACTCAGACGCCGACCTTAGTGCCGCCTCCGTCCGAGCAACGCGCCATCGCCGCGTTCCTCGACCGGGAGACGGCGCGGATCGATGCGCTGGTGGCGAAGAAGGAGCGGCTGATCGAGCTGCTCCAGGAGAAGCGCACGGCCCTCATCACCCGCGCCGTCACCAAGGGCCTCGACCCGACCGTCCCCATGAAGGACTCCGGCGTCGAGTGGCTGGGGGAGATTCCGGTGCATTGGACGGCCACTGCCCTCAAGCGCATCGGCGAACTACAGGCTGGAGCAGGCTTCCCCGATGATGAGCAAGGTGTACTCGATGAGGAGGTGCCGTTCTTCAAGGTTGGTGACATGGGCATGCCCGGGAACGAACGGGAGATGCTCGTGCATCAGCACAGCGTCTCTCGGGCGACGGCGCGGAGGCTGGGCGCTTTCGTGTTTCCGCCGCGGACCATCGTCTTCGCGAAGGTCGGAGCCGCCCTGTTGCTGAACCGCAGGAGGCTGCTTGTGCGCCCCTCGTGCATTGACAACAACATGATGGGCTTCATTCCTTACGAATGCGATCCAACCTGGGCGCTGTACTGGCTCAGCGGATTGGACATGGGGGAGCTGGCAAACCCGGGCGCCGTGCCTTCGGTCAACGAGGGCCAGATGCGCGACACTCCGGCTGCAGTGCCCCCCGAACCCGAGCAACGCGCCATCGCCGCGTTCCTCGACCGGGAGACCGCCCGAATCGACGCCCTCATCGCCAAAATCCGTGACGCCATCGACCGCCTCAAGGAACTCCGCACCGCGCTCATCTCCGCCGCGGTAACCGGCAAGATCGACGTGCGGGAGGAGGTTGCATGACGTCGCCGCGTGTGGCGGTCGCACCCGGCATGCTCGCCTGGGCGTGCGAGCGCGCCCGGCTCGGATTCGACGACCTCACGGGCCGCTTTCCACGTCTGACGGCATGGGATGCGGGCGAAGTGCAGCCGACGCTGAAGCAGCTTGAAGACTTCGCGAAGACCGTACACGTGCCGATCGGCTACCTCTTCCTGCGCGAGCCGCCCGACGAGCCCTTGCCAATTCCGGATTTCCGCACGCGCGCGGACCGTCCGGTGCAACGTCCGAGCCCGGATCTGCTCGACACCGTGTACCTCTGCCAGCAGCGGCAGGACTGGTATCGCGATTTCGCGCGCCAAGTGGGCGAAGAGCGGCTTTCTTTCGTCGGTTCGCTTCGCCTGGAAGACGACGTGGTCCAAGCGGCCGCAAGAATTCGCGCTGCGCTGGGCTTCGACCTCGACGCGCGTCGACAGATGCCCACCTGGACCGAGGCGCTGCGCCGCTTCATCGAGCAGGCGGACGCGCTCGGCGTGCTGGTGATGGTGTGCGGCGTGGTCGGCAGCAACAACCGCCGCAAGCTCGACCCGAACGAGTTTCGCGGCTTCGCGCTCGCCGATCCGATTGCGCCGCTCGTGTTCGTGAACGGCGCGGACAGCAAGGCCGCCCAGATGTTCACGCTGGCGCACGAGCTCGCCCATATCTGGCTCGGGCAATCGGCGCTCTCCGACGCGCGCGCGGCGGAGGTACCGGCTCGGGCAGTCGAGCGCTGGTGCAACCAGGTGGCTGCGGAGCTACTCGTCCCGCTTGCTGCATTTCGCGAAGCGCACGACCGCCGCGCCGAGCTGCGCGCCGAACTTGATCGCCTCGCGCGGCGGTTCAAGGTGAGCACGCTCGTCATCCTGCGTCGGATGCACGACGCCGGCACGTTGCGCGGCGAGGCGTACTGGCAGGCATACGAGGCCGAGGTCGAGCGGCTGCGCGCGCTGCCCGGTAGTAGCGGCGGCAATTTCTATCTGACGCTCGGCGCAAGAGCGAGCAAGCGCTTCGCCCGCGCACTCGTCGTCAGCACGCTCGAAGGGCGCTCCTCGTTCACGGAAGCCTTCCGGCTGCTCGGCTTCCGCAAAATGTCCACGTTCCGAGAGCTCGGCCACAGCCTGGGAGTCGGGTTCTGATGGCCTACCTCCTCGATGCCGACGTGTTCATCCGGGCGAAGAACCTGCACTACGGATTCGATTTCTGTCCAGCATTTTGGGAATGGCTCGTCGAGCAAAACGCGACCGGCAAAGTCTTCAGCATCGAGAAGGTCGGCCACGAGTTGCTCGCCATGGCAGACAAGCTGTCCGACTGGGCGCGAGAGCGCGGGCCGGGATTCTTCCTTCGCCCCGATGCCAGCGTGCAGAACTCGCTCGCGACAGTGAGCACCTGGGCCTCGTCGCAACACTACGAGCCCTCGGCAATCAGCACCTTCTTGCAGGTCGCCGATTACTACCTCGTGTCTCAGGCACATACTGGCGGGCACGTCGTCGTGACGCATGAAGTGCCCGCCGCGTCGCCCCGCAAGATCAAGATCCCGGATGCTTGCCTCGGGCTGGGCATCAAGTGCATGACGCCCTACGAAATGCTCCGCGTAGAACGGGCGCGGTTCGTCCTGGGAAGGGGAGGCGCCGCGTGAACCCGAAGATCTCCGAACGCGCCTTCGAGGATGCGATCGAGTGCGCGCTGCTCCAGTACGGCCCCGACGCCTGCCCGGGCGACGCGACGGCGGTCCGCGAGCCCTCGCCGCCGTACGGCGAGAACCCGCCCGGAGGCTACCGCAGGCGCAAGCCCGAGGACTACGACCGCGCGCTCTGCCTCCTGCCGCGCGATGTCGTGGACTTCGTGCTCGCCACGCAACCGAAGGAATGGAAGAAGCTCGAGCAGCACCACGGATCAGCGGTGCGGGAGCAGTTCCTCCGGCGCCTCGCCGCCGAGATCGAGCGGCGCGGGGCGCTCGACGTGCTGCGCAACGGCATCAAGGATTCGGGCTGCAAGTTCCAGCTCGCGTACTTCCGCCCGGCGAGCGGACTCAACGAGGAGACGCGGCGGCTGTACCAGGCGAACCTGTTCTCCATTGTGCGCCAGGTGCGCTACAGCACGAAGAACGAGAACAGCCTCGACCTGGTGCTGTTCCTGAACGGCATCCCGATCTTCACCGCAGAGCTCAAGAACCCGCTCAGCGGGCAGGACGTCGAGGACGCGATCCGGCAGTACAAGACCGATCGCGACCCGCGCGAGCCCCTCCTCAAGTACGGCCGCTGCCTCGCGCACTTCGCGGTGGACCCGGACCTCGTCTACGTGACGACGCACCTCGCGGGCGAGCGGACGCGCTTCCTGCCGTTCAACAAGGGCAAGTTCGGCGGCGCCGGCAATCCGCCCGTGCCGCCGACGCAGAAGGGCTACGCCACCGCCTACCTCTGGGAAGAGGCCTGGGCGCGCGACAGCGTGCTCGACCTCGTGCGCCAGTTCATCCACGAGGTCGAAGAGGAGGACGAGAAGGGGAAGAAGACCGGCAAGCGCTTCCTCATCTTCCCGCGCTACCAGCAGCTCGACTGCGTGCGCCGGCTCATCGCCGACGCGCGCGCACGCGGCCCGGGCCAGCGGTATCTCATCCAGCACTCGGCCGGCAGCGGCAAGAGCTTCACCATCGCCTGGCTCGCGCACCAGCTTTCCACGCTGCACGACGCGAGCGACCGGCGCGTCTTCGACTCGATCATCGTCGTCACGGACCGGCGCGTGCTCGACCGCCAGCTCCAGACCACGATGCGCCAGTTCGAGCAGACGCTCGGCGTGGTCGAGAACATCGACACCACCTCGCGCCAGCTCAAGGAGGCGCTCGAGTCGGGCAAGACCATCATCGTCACGACGCTGCAGAAGTTCCCCGTCATCGCCGACCAGATCGGCGAGCTGCCCGGCCGACGCTTCGCCGTAATCGTGGACGAGGCGCACTCGTCGCAGTCCGGCGAGATCTCGAAGTCGCTCAAAGCGTCTTTGGCGGCGAAGAGCCTGGAGGACGCCGAGCGGGAGGATGCGGAAGGTGAAGAAGGCGGGGACGAGGTGGACAACCTCGCGCTCGCCGAGGCGGTGAAGCGCGGTCACGTTCCGAACCTCTCGCTCTTCGCCTTCACGGCGACGCCGAAACCCAAGACGCTCGAGCTGTTCGGCACGAAGCGCGCGGACGGGAAGTTTGCGCCCTTCCACCTCTACAGCATGCGCCAGGCCATCGAGGAGGGCTTCATCCTCGACGTGCTGCAGAACTACACGACCTACTCGGCCTACTGGCGGCTGCTCAAGAAGATCGAGGACGACCCGCGCTACGACAAGCGGAAGGCGGAGTACCTGCTCAAGTCGTTCGTCGAGCTGCACCCGCACGCGATCGGCGAGAAGGTGAAGATCATGGTCGAGCACTTCGCGTCGCAGGTGCAGGGCGAGATCGGCGGCAAGGCGAAGGCGATGATCGTCACCCGTTCGCGCCTGCACGCGGTGCGCTACAAGCTCGCGGTGGACAAGTACCTCGCCGAGCGTGGCTATCCGTTCAAGGCACTGGTGGCCTTCTCGGGAACGGTCAAGGACGGCGGGAAGGACTACACCGAGGCCAACATGAACGGCTTCCCCGAAGCGCAGACCGCGAAGACGTTCGAGCGCCCGGAGTACCGGTTCCTGATCGTCGCCAACAAGTTCCAGACCGGCTTCGACCAGCCGCTGCTGCACACGATGTACGTGGACAAGAAGCTGGGCGGCGTGAACGCCGTGCAGACGCTCTCGCGGCTCAACCGCACGCACCCCGAGAAGAAAAGCACGATGGTGCTCGACTTCGCCAACGAAGCGCACGAGATCCAGGCGGCGTTCGAGCCCTACTACGAGACGACGCTGCTCTCGGAGGCGACCGACCCGAACCTCCTCTACGAGATGGAGCACCGGCTCGCCGCGTTCCCCGTGTACACCGGCGCGGACATCGAGGCGTTCGCGAAGGTCTACTTCGATCCCAAGGCGACGCAGGACCGGCTCTACGCCGTGCTGAACCCGCTGGTCGATCGCTTCCAGGCGCTCTCGAAGGAGGAGCAGACGGACTTCCGCGGCCAGCTCACCGACTATGTGCGGCTCTACGCATTCCTCGCCCAGGTGATGCCCTTCGCCGACGCGAGCCTAGAGAAGCTCTACGTCTTCGCGCGCCACCTGCGGCGGCTCCTGCCCGCGGACCGGGAGGCGCTCCCGCGCGAGGTGCAGCAGAACATCGACATGGAGTCGTACCGGATCCAGCAGACGGGCAGCGGCAGGATCGCGCTCGATCGCAAGCCCGGCGTGCTGGACCCGGTGATCACGAAGAGCGCGCACGGCGCGTCCCCGGAAGAGCTTGAAGCGCTCTCGCGCATCATCGCCGAGCTGAACGAGCGCTTCGGTCTCAACCTCGGCCCCGAGCACCGCGTGACGCTCGGCCAGATGATGGAAAAGCTGGACGAGGACGCCGCGCTGGATGCCGCCGCGCGCGTCAACACGCGCGAGAACGTGCGGCTCACCTTTGACCAGAAGGTTGAGCAGGTAATCCAGGAGATCGTCGACTCGAACTTCGAACTCTACAAGCGCATCACCGACGACCGCGCCTTCGGCGAGGCGGTCAAGAACTTCCTCTTCGACCAGTACTTGCGCGCCCACCGCAACGCCGAGGAGCTGATCAAGCGCGGCGAGTCCAAGACACTGGAGTTCAAGTCCACGCTGCGCTGGAGCCTCAAGGAAGACCGACAGGACGACAAGGGCGTGACGCACGCCGTGCTCAAGACGATCGCCGCGTTCCTGAACACCGATGGCGGCGATCTGCTGATCGGCGTGGCCGACGACGGCAGCATTGTCGGTATCGAGGCCGACCGTCTGGAGTCCGACGACAAGTTCATGCTCCACCTCGCGCAAGTGGTTCGCAACGGGCTGGGCGATCGGGCGGGCACCTGCATCGATCCGAAGTGCCAGGTCGTGCAGGGCAAAACAGTTTGCGTCGTGACCTGCCAGCGCAGCCCAGAGCCGGTGTTTCTCAAGTGGAAGGGACTCGAGGCAGCGAGCGAGGGCGACTTCTTCGTGCGCAGCGGCCCGGGGACCGTAAAGCTCCCTCCCGACAGCGCTCGGGAGTACATTCGCACGCGCTTCGCCACGAGAGCGGCGGAGAGTGGGACCGATTCGGGAGGGGCTGTCTGACAACCACATCCGGATGCTGGCGTTCATCGGCTTCACCGGCACGCCGATCGAACTGCAGGACGCCAACTCGCACGCCGTGTTCGGCGACTACATCAGCGTCTACGACATCCAGCGCGCGGTGCGGGACGGCGCGACGGTGCCGATCTACTACGAAAGCCGACTCGCGAAGCTCGCGCTCGACGAAGCCGAGCGGCCGAAGATCGACCCGGACTTCGAAGAGGCGACCGAGGGCGAGGAGGTCGAGCGCAAGGAGAAGCTCAAGACCAAGTGGGCGCAGCTCGAGGCGGTGGTCGGCGCCGAGAAGCGGCTCGAACTGGTGGCGCGCGACATCGTCGAGCACTTCGAGAAGCGGCTGGAGGCGATGGACGGCAAGGCGATGATCGTCTGCATGAGCCGCCGCATCTGCGTGGGGCTCTACCGGGAGCTGGTGAAACTCCGGCCCGCGTGGCACGACGAGGACGACGCCCGCGGCGCGATCAAGGTGGTGATGACCGGCTCCGCCTCCGATCCTCCCGACTGGCAGGGCCACATCCGCAACAAGCCCCGGCGCGAGGCGCTGGCCAACCGGTTCCGTGACCCGAACGACCCCTTCAAGCTCGCCATCGTCCGCGACATGTGGCTCACCGGCTTCGACGCGCCCTCTCTCCACACCATGTACCTCGACAAGCCCATGCGCGGCCACGGCCTGATGCAGGCGATTGCGCGCGTCAACCGCGTGTTCCGCGACAAACCCGGTGGGCACGTGGTGGACTACCTGGGCCTGACACACGAACTCAAGGCGGCGCTCGCCACCTACACCGAGAGCGGCGGCACGGGGCGCACGGCACTCGACCAGGACGAGGCCGTGGCCCTGATGCTGGAGAAGTACGAGGTCTGCTGCGGGCTGTTCCACCTGCCTGCGCCGCCGCCCAGCCCATTCTACGTTTACGCTATAGAGTGCGAAGGCGGCAGTCTTTACATCGGTCAAACCGATGACCTACTCCGTCGTTGGCGAGAGCATCAGGTCGGAACGGCCTCAGGATGGACCAAACGACATCGGCCTCTGAGAATCGCGCATTACGAGTTGGCATCCTCGCGAGATGAGGCCGTGCGCATGGAAGCCGAGTGGAAAACCGGGTTCGGCCGAAAACGCATCAAACGACTAATTCGCTCGGGCGGGGCGCGGCAGGCAGGCGGCTTCGACTGGGCGCCGTGGAAAGCCGGCACGCCAGCGACGCGGCTATCGCTGCTTCCGGCTGCCCAGGAGCACATCCTCGCGCAGGAGAACGGCAAGGAGCGATTTCTTCAGGCGGTGCGCGACCTTTCTAAAGCCTTTGCCTTGGCGGTGCCGCACGAGGAAGCCCTGCGCATCCGGGACGACGTGGCGTTCTTCCAGGCCGTGCAGGCCGTGTTGGCCAAGCGCGCACCCGGCGATGCGCGGCCCGAGGAGGAGCTCGATCATGCCGTGCGCCAGATCATCTCCCGCGCGGTGGCCCCCGAAGGCGTCGTGGACATCTTCGCGGCGGCCGGGCTCAAGAAGCCCGACATCTCCATCCTGTCGGACGAGTTCCTGGCCGAGGTGCGCGGTATGCCGCAGCGAAACCTCGCAGTCGAGTTGCTGCAGAAGCTGCTCAGGGGCGAGCTCGCGACCCGCCGGCGCAAGAACGTCGTGCAGGCCCGTTCCTTCGCCGAGATGCTGGAGCAGACGATCCGCAAGTACCAGAACCGCGCCATCGAGGCGGCGCAGGTGATCGAGGAGCTGATCGGCCTCGCAAAGGAGATGCGCGAAGCGAACGCGCGCGGCGAGAAGCTCGGCCTGACCGAGGACGAACTGGCCTTCTACGACGCGCTGGAGACCAACGACAGCGCGGTCAAAGTCCTGGGCGACGAGACGCTCCGTACCATCGCGCGCGAGTTGGTCGAGACGGTGCGACAGAACGTGACGATTGATTGGACGCTGCGCGAGAATGTCCGCGCACAGCTGCGCGTGCTGGTCAAACGCATCCTGCGCAAGCACGGCTACCCGCCGGACAAGCAGGAGAAGGCCACGCAGACGGTGCTCGAGCAGGCCGAGGCGTTCTCGGCGCTTTGGCTCGAGGCGGCCTGAAGGAGCGCGTGGCGCAGGCGCATTTGCCCGAAGGGAGGTCAACCCCGACGCCTGTTGGATATCAACCTTTCGTCCATGAGGCCGGCCATGGGTCCGCGCTAAACCGACTTTCTTTCCCCGCGTGCCCCGCTCGGTCTGAATTCTCCTTCCAAAAGGATAAAAAATGCTAATTTCTCCTTCCTATAAGGAGAATATATCGTGAGCTTGTCCCTCGGAATCGCCCGGGCTGCACTGGCCGACGCGTTGGCAGCCTCCATAGAGGGTCCGCTGCCCGAAAGTACTCCGCGCCGCGTTCACGGCGCGGTGCGCATGCCTGAAAAGGTGACCGCCGTCCTAGGGGTGCGGCGGGCGGGTAAGACGACCTTTGTGCATCAGCTCCGGCGCGAGCGACTGGCGGCGGGCACCGCGCGCGCACTGCTGCCCTACGTGAACTTCGAGGATGAACGGCTGGCGGGCCTCGAAGGGAACCAACTCGGCTTGCTCTTGGAGGAGTACGGGCGCCGCGTGCCCGACACTGCCCGGCTCCGCACGGTGCTCTGGTGCTTCGACGAGATCCAGGTCGTCCCTGGCTGGGAGCGCTTCGTGAGGCGGCTATTGGATAGCAAGAGCGCCGAGGCGATCGTGGCCGGCTCCTCGGCCACGCTCCTCTCGCGGGAGATCGGGACGGCGCTCCGGGGCCGCGCCTGGTCGGTGATCCTTTTTCCATTCAGCTTTCCCGAGGCGCTCGCGCACCAGGGAGAGCCAGTTCCTGCCGACCCCGCGCTCGTCACCAGCGCAGAACGCAATCGCCTGGAGCACGCCTTTCTGCAATGGCTCGAGACCGGCGGTTTTCCGGAGGCGCAAGGGCTCGATGCCGTCACGCGCCGGCAACTCCTACGCGATTACGTGGACGTGGCCATTCTGCGCGATGTGGTCGAGCGTCACGGTGTCACCAACATCGCGGGGCTTCGCTGGCTCGTACGGCATCTGCTGGCCAATGCCGCAGGCGCTTTCAGCGTTGAGAAATTCCACCGTACCCTCAAGAGCCAAGGAATCGCCGTTTCGCGCGACACCCTCCACCACTTGCTCGCTTATCTGGAGGACTGCTTTCTGGTGCGCACGGTGTGGATGGAAGCGGACTCGGAGCGCCAGCGCATGGTCAACCTGCGCAAGATCTATCCGGTAGACGCTGGGCTCATCCCCCTGTTCGATCGCAGCGGGCGAGCCAATCTGGGTCACGCACTGGAGACAGCGGTGCTCATTGAACTGGAGCGGCGCCGGTGCGAAGTCACATACGTGCGCACGCCAGAAGGGTATGAGGTGGATTTCCTAGCCCGCGCACCCGATGGCATCGAGCACTTGATCCAGGTGTGCGCGGACGAGAGCGACCCTGAGACGGCGGAGCGGGAAATCCGTGCCCTTCGGGAAGCGGGACGGCGGCGAAGAAAAGCGCGGCGATGGCTACTCACGCCCACGCGAGACCGCCTGCCACCAGCGCCACCGCCGGATATCGCTTGCCAGACGGCCTATCAGTGGATGCTCGCCGGGGAAGCGGCTGCGGTATGAAAGACGCTGCAAGTGAATCAATGATGCCCATGACCCATCGGGAACGGATCAAGCAAAGCGCTGGCGAGTTTGCCGCCCCGAGGCCCCGCAATCAGCCGGCACGGTGACCACGGATCGCCACTTCGCCGGGCTTTGGGTTCACAACGCCTTCGCCGCCCCATTTGACTCAGTTCGTTGAGTCAATCGACTCACCCTCTGAGCGAGCCGCAGGTCCTTCTCCCGCGCCCCTGGGTGAGCGGGGTGCAGCAAGCGGACACATCGTTGTGCGTGCGGCAACTCATCATTCCTGAGTTACTAACCCTCGCATTTTCAGTGGCCTGTATAGAGCCACTTTTGAGTCCCCTGGTCCTCAAGCCCACGGAGAACCCATTGGAGCGCTCATTTTTCATTTATTCGTGTACACTATTATCGTGCACACTTATATACATAGAATCGCCATGAAGAACATCACCCTGAGTGCTGATGAAAAGCTTATCGAAGCCGCCCGAGCACGGGCGCAGGCCGAGAATACGACCCTGAACGAAAAGTTCCGCCGCTGGCTCGAGGACTACGTGCGCCGCGAGCAGCAGGCGGCCGAGGCGCTGGCCGTGATGCGCGAGCTTTCCGGCAAGCTGCGCGTGGGACGCAAACTCAGCCGGGATGAAATGAATGAGCGTTGAGTCGTTTCTCGACACGAATGTGTTCGTGTATCAACTCGAGCGCTCGGATGCCCGCAAGGCTGACATCGCCGAGCGGCTGATTGCCGAGGGCATCGCGCAGGGTTCGGCGTGCATCAGCTATCAAGTCGTCCAGGAATTGCTCAACATCGTCCTGCGCAAAGCGAGGGTGAAGCTGGCTCCCGACGACGCGCGCCGCTACCTACAGGCAGTGCTGGCACCCTTGTACCAGGTGCAGCCGAGCCTCAGGCTCTATCACGCCGCGCTCGACCTTCATGCACGCTACCGCTTCGGTTTTTACGATAGCCTCATCGTTGCCGCCGCTTTGGAGGCTGGCTGCAAGCGGCTTTACAGCGAGGATTTGCAGGACGGCCAGAACATCGACGGGCTGACCATCGTCAACCCTTTTGCAAGGCGATCACCCGGATTGCGGGAGGCCAAATCCCGCAGGAAGCCCTGATCGCTGTAGCGATCATTCCAGACCTGTCTCCATTGCGGTCCCGGTTCAGCGCTGCCTCAGCGCGCCACGCGGACGGGCTTTCGCTGGGGGCGGGCGGCCGGTGTCCTTGATTTGTGTCTCGCTCGCGGCTCGTGCACTTCCCCGCGCGGGGTCAAGCGCAGATGGGCGCGCAGCCACGCGGCGAAGTCCTTTTCGCTGAGCCTGCCATCGGCCAAGGCGAGGTAAACGGGGAAGAGCTCCAGGTCGTCGGCTTCGAGCGTGGCGCCATTGAGCTCCAGGAAGGTTTCGCAAGCGACAGCAGCCGTGCGCTTGTTGCCGTCCACGAAGGGATGGTTGCGCGCAAGTCCATAGGCGAGGCTCGCGGCGAGGTCCGCCAGATCGGGGGCCGGGTTGCCGTAGGCGTAGAGCTGCCGGGGCCGGGCGAGGGCGGACTCCAGAAGCGTCTCGTCCCGCACGCCGCCGCTGCCCCCGTGCTCGGCGAGCTGACGGTCGTGGATGGCAAGCACCAGCGCTTTTTCGAGCCACACGATCACGCTCAGCTCTCCGCCAGCTTTTTCAGCAGGGCGCGGCGCTTGCGCATGATCCGCTCGGCCACCTCCATCTGCTCGGCGAGCTTGGGGTCGAAGGGGGTGAGCTTGATGCCGTCCGGCAGCTCGATGGCGTAGAGCGCGTCGCCCTTCTCCAGGCGCAGCCGGGCAAGGAGCTCCTTGGGGAGGATCACGCCGGCGGAATTGCCGACGGTGGTGATCTTGAGTTTCATGACGGGTCCCCTGACGGAATTATAACATACGTTATACAGAAGAGCTGGCCGCGTCAAGCGCGCCGCAGGGTTGAAGCGCCGGGTTCCTTTGCGCTCATAACTTGTCTCACAACCCAGTCGGGTGCGTAGCGCGCAGCAACGCGCGCCATGCTTCGAGAGGCGTCCCACAGGAAGGCCGAGAGGGCAGCCTCACGGCCGCTGAAAGAGGCTCGAAACGGTGCACCAGAGAGAGACTCGCACCGAACCCCGAGGGCTTTCAGAGCAGCTCAGCGAAGGCGAGCACCTCGTCCAGGTAATCGGCGAAGTCGGAAAAGCCGTGGTCGCTCCCCTCCACCACGATCTGACGGGCGCGAGCGTACTTTTCCATCGCCCGGCGGTAGTCGAGCACTTCATCGCCGGTGGCGACAAGGAGCAGATAGCGCTCGGGGCGGGTGATGGCCAGCACGTCCAGGGCGGAGAGTTCCTCGAGATGGGCGCGGGTGAACTCGTAGCGCTCCCCGGTGTGGAAGTTCTGCTGCGTCCCCAGACACTGGGCCAGGTCCCGGGGCGCGTCCACCGCCGGGTTCACCAACACCGCCTTGAGCCCGTGGCGCTCGGCGAGCCAGGTGGCGTAGTAACCCCCGAGGGAGCTGCCCACTAGGGTGACCGGAGCATCCAGCTCCCCGATCTCCCGCTCCAGCACCTGGATCGCCGCCGCGGGCCGGTGGGGTAGCGCGGGAGCGCGAAAGCTTGCCTCCTTTCCCAACTGGGCTAGCCGCTCCCGGAGCAGCCGCGCCTTGGACGAGGCCGGGGAGCTGTTGAAGCCGTGGATATAGCAGATTGCCGGCATTCGGGATCCGTTTTCGTGTTATAAACTAAGCAACCGCTTGCACTCATCCGGTGCGAGCGGTCAAAAATGGTGCAGCGCGGTGCGATGGCACGCCGGGCAACCCAGCGGCGTCGGCGCGTTATCCCTCTGCGCTGCACGAATAATACCTCGAGCGACCGCCTGGATTTTCGTTTGCCGATCCCGTGGCACGAAACCTGCGAACCTTACCCCCGGGATCGGGTGTTCCACGGTCCGCTTCTTCCACCACCCTGCCCGTTCCGGGCATCTGACCACGGAGGATAACGCATCATGAATCGACGCGGATTTCTCAAGAAGACGGCCGTCGCCAGTGCCGCCGCGGGCACCCTGGGCTTTCCCATGATCGCAAAAGCCCAGGCCGCCAAGACCTTCAACTGGAAGATGACCACCACCTGGCCGGCGGGCTCGCCCTTCTACCAGTCCGGCCCGGGCAGCGCCGAGGCCTTCGCCAAGAAAGTGGAGGCCATGTCCAACGGGCGGCTGAAGATCAAGGTGTTCGCCGCCGGGGAGTTGCTCCCCGCGTTCGAAGGCTTCGACGCCTGCGCCGCCGGCACGGTGGAGATGAACCACGGCGTCGCCTACTACTGGGCCGGGAAGACCTTCGCTTCCCAGTACTTCGGCACCGTGCCCTTCGGCATGAGCTACCTGGGCCAGCACGCCTGGCTGTGGGAGGGCGGCGGCAATCAGCTCTGGGAAGAAGTCTACAAGCCCTTCGGGCTGGTGCCGCTGCCGGCGGGCTGCACCGGCGTGCAGATGACCGGCTGGTTCAAGAAGCCGGTCAACTCGGTCGCCGACTTCAAGGGCTTGAAGATGCGCATCCCGGGGCTCGCCGGCAAGGTTTACGCGGCGCTGGGCGTGGACGTGAAGCTGCTGCCGGGCGGCGAGATCTTCCCGGCCCTCGAGCGGGGCGTGATCGACGCCGCCGAGTGGGTGGGGCCGTTCCTGGACATGAAGCTGGGACTGCAGAACGCGGCCAAGTACTACTACACCACGGGCTGGCACGAGCCCTCCACCACCACCGAGATCGTTATCAACAAGAAGGCCTGGGACTCGCTCCCGGCCGACCTCAAGGAGATCGTGGTCTACGCCGCCAAGGCGATGGACCTGGAGGGGCTGCTGTGGCTCGAGACCAAGAACGCCGAGGCGCTGGACGAGCTGGTGCAGAAGCACGGCGTAAAGGTCTCCACCCTGCCGCCCGACGTGGTCAAGAAACTGAAAGAGGCGACCGCGGACACCCTCTCCAGCGCCGCCGCCAAGGACCCTCTGGTGAAGAAGGTCCACGACCACTACTTCGCCTTCAAGAAGAAGCACGACTTCTGGGCCAAGGTGAGCGAGACCCACTTCGCCACCCAGGTGCGCGATATCTAGAGAAGCGCCCGCTGCGCCGGGCCCGTCCAGGGCCCGGCGCGTTTTCCAGGTCCCGAACGATCCGTCCGAAGAAAGGAGGGATGGCGCCGTGAACGCGCTGGAGCGGCTTGGCAACGGCATCGACGCCTTCATCGACTGGGTGGGCCGCGCGACGTCCTGGCTCACCCTGATCCTGGTGCTCCTCATCGCCACCGAAGTGCTGCTGCGCTATGCCTTCAGTTTGGGGGCGGTGTGGGCCCAGGAGCTGGAGTGGCACATTCTCGCCGTGATCGCCCTGTGGGGCATCGCCTACACCCAGAAGGAGGACGCCCACGTGCGGGTGGACATCCTCTATCACGGCTACAGCCAGCGCACCCGGGACTGGATCGAATTCCTGAGCGCCCTCTTCATCATGACGCCGATCTCCTTCTACGTGGCCTACCTGTCGATCCCCTTCGTGCAGCAGTCCTACGCCATCGGCGAGATCTCGCCGGACCCGGGCGGGCTCACCCACCGCTGGATTCTCAAGTCCTTCGTCACGTCCGGCTTTTTGCTGCTCGGGCTGCAGAGCCTGGCGATCGCCCTCAAGCAGGCGGCGATCCTGTGGCGCGATCGTCGAAAGGGCTGACCCATGCCGATGAACGAAATCCTCGCGATCCTGCTGATCGTCTCCTTCGTCGTCCTGCTGCTCGCTGGCGTGCGGGTCGCCTACGCCATCGCCGCCGCCGGTTTCGTCTTCGGCTTCCTCGGCTTCGGCACCACCCTGTTCAACCTCCTCCCGGCGCGCATTTACGGCGTGGCCACCAACTACACGCTCCTCGCGGTGCCCCTGTTCGTGTTCATGGGAGTGCTCTTGGAAAAGTCTCGCATCGCCGAGGACATGCTGGACGTGATGGGCCACCTGGCCGGGCGGCTGCCGGGCGGCATGGGCATCGCCATCATCCTGGTAGGGGTCATGATGGGCGCGGCCACGGGGATCGTGGGGGCCACGGTGGTAACCCTGGGGCTCATCGCCCTTCCCACCCTGCTCAAGCGGGGCTATCACCACGGACTCGCGTGCGGAGCCATCTGCGCCTCGGGAACCCTGGGCCAAATCATTCCTCCGAGCCTGATCCTGATCCTGCTGGCGGACCTGATGCAGGAATCGGTGGGCACGCTTTTCGCCGCGGCGCTCATGCCGGGCCTGATGCTGGCCGGCCTTTACGTGCTGTACCTTCTGATCCTAGGACAGATGAAGCCCCGGCTAGCGCCGCCCCTGTCCCACGAGGAGCTCGACTCCCTTTCCCGCGGCCAGCTCCTGGTGGAAGTCTTCCGGGGCGTGCTGCCGCCGCTGGCGCTCGTATTCGCGGTGCTCGGCTCCATCATCGGGGGCGTGGCCGCACCCACCGAGGCCGCCTCCATGGGCGCCTTCGGCGCCCTCCTGATCGCTGCCCTCGCCCGCAAGCTTTCCCTGCGGGTGCTGCAAGAGACCATGCGGGAGACCCTTAAAACCACCGCCATGATCCTGTTCATCATCATGGCAGCCCAAGTGTTCAGCCTCGCCTTCCGGGGACTTTCAGGCGAGGACCTGATCGCCGAGTTCATGGCGCTGGTGCCGGGCGGCGTGTGGGGCACCATCCTCTTCCTCATGGTGCTGCTGTTCATCCTGGGATTTTTCCTGGAATGGATCGAGATCTCCTACATCGTGCTGCCGCTCCTGCTGCCGTTCTTCCAGCAGGCCGGCGTGGACATGGTGTGGCTGGCGATGCTGATCTGCATGAACCTGCAGACTTCATTTCTGACGCCGCCCTTCGGCTGGGCCCTTTTCTTCTTGAAGGGCGTGGCGCCGCCGGAAGTGAAGACGATGGAAATCTACAAGGGGGTGATCCCCTTCATCGGGGTGCAGATCGTGGGGCTGGGACTGCTCATGCTCTTTCCCGACATCGCCACGTGGCTGCCGAGGTCCATCGGATGGTTGAAGTGAACCCGCCGGGGCGCCGGGGGCGCTGCGCCCGACGACCCTCCCCGGTGGCGGCCCTTGTCTCCCGTCGTCTCGGTCGCATCGACGGCAGAGTCGCCCGGCGGGAAGCCACGTTTCCGATGGAAATCCATCCGCCGCTTTCCCTGGGACTCTGCGTCGCTCATGAATTGAGCAGCGGTAACGGAAGCGTCGCTGTCACAAGGCGCTCCGGACTGCGGCCGCAGAGTTGTCCACAGGGTTATCCAAAGAAGTTGTGGACAACAAAGGAACTCCCCCGAGTACGCCGCCCTGAATCGCAAGCCCCTAGACGCTATACTTGCCGATAATGCTTTCGCGCCCTCAGAAAACCTCATGATCCACAGCACCCTCGCCACCCGCGGCATCGCCGTCGCGCCCCACTCCCTCGCCGCCCAGTCGGCGCTCGCCGTGCTGCGGGAAGGCGGCAACGCCCTGGAGGCCATGATCGCCGGGGCGGCTACCATCGCCGTGGTCTATCCCCACATGAACGGCATCGGCGGCGATTCGTTCTGGCTGTTCTACGCGCCGGAGGCGGGTGTAAGCTCCATCGACGCCTGCGGCGCTGCGGGAAACCACGCGAGCCGCACGTTCTACCAGGAGCGAGGGCTCGCCGCGATCCCCGTGCGCGGACCCCTCGCCGCTAACACGGTGGCCGGCACCCTGTCCGGCTGGGACCTGGCCTACCAGGTGTCGCGCAACGAATGGGGCGGGCGCTTGCCTTTCGCCCGGCTGCTGGAGGACGCGATCCACTACGCCCGGGAGGGGGTGCCGGTCACCGCCAGCCAGGCGGCGGCGACCGCCGCCAAGCTGGAGGAGCTCAAGGATCAGCCGGGCTTCGCCGAGCGCTTCCTGGTGGACGGCGCACCGCCGGCCGCGGGCAGCCGCTACCTGCAGCCGGCCCTCGCCGCCACGTTGGAGCGGATCGCCCGGGCCGGACCCCGGGACTTCTACGAAGGGGAGCTGGCCCGGGCGGTGGCGGCCGAGCTGGAGGCAGTTGGCAGCCCCCTCACCTTCGAGGACCTGGCGCGGCACCGGGCGGTCATGAAGCCGGCGCTCTCCCTCAAGCACTCCCTCGGCACCGTGCACAACATGGCCCCGCCGACCCAGGGCGTGGTTTCCCTGATGATCCTGGGCATCCTGGATCGGCTCGCCATCGCCGGGCTCGATCCCCTGTCGGCGGATTACGTGCACCGGGCGGTGGAGGCGACCAAGCTGGCGTTCCGCATCCGGGACCGCTACGTGACCGATCCCGCCTACATGAAGGTGGACCCCCAGTCCCTACTGGAGCCGGGCGCCCTGGACTCCCTGGCGGCGGAGGTGGACCTCAAGCGAGCGGCCCCATGGGGACAGGCCACCGCGCCCGGGGACACGGTGTGGCTGGGCGCGATCGACGGCGAGGGCCGGGCGGTCTCCTTCATCCAGAGCATCTACCACGAGTTCGGCAGTGGCGTCGTGCTGCCCGGCACAGGCATCCACTGGCAGAACCGGGGCTGCAGCTTCTCCCTGGACCCGCAGGCGCTGAACGCCTTGGAGCCGGGGCGCAAGCCTTTCCACACCTTGAACCCCGCCCTCGCTCTCTTGAACGATGGCCGCGTGATGGTGTACGGCACCATGGGCGGGGACGGCCAGCCCCAGACCCAGGCGGCGGTGTTCACCCGCTACGCGGCGATGGGCTACGAGCTGCAGCAAGTGGTGTCCATGCCCCGCTGGCTCCTGGGACGCACCTGGGGCAACCCCTCGGACACCCTCAAGCTGGAGCGGCGCTTTCCGGCGCAGGTGTTCGACGAGCTCGCCCGCCGCGGCCACGCGGTGGAGCGGCTGCGCAGCTTCGACGAGGCGGTGGGCCACGCTGGGGCCCTCGTGTTTCATGCCAACGGCATAATGGAAGGGGCCGCCGACCCCCGCTCCAACGGAGGCGTGGCGGGATTCTGATCCGCAGACCATTCACCACCGGCGGCATCAGCGATCGTCCTGAAAATGCTTGACGACCTTCGGCCCTCTTGCCAAGCCCTCTCCCCGGGGAGCGAGGAACCTTCTTTACCGGAGGTTCATAGACGCCGTGCGGCGAGTCATCCCCGGACGCTTCGCTGAAGCGGGGCCTGTTCGCTTTTCCGCCGCCGGGCGCCGGAGATTGATGTCAGCGCTCGCCCTCGGCGCCCTCGCACTGCTTTCATCGATCGGTCCGGCGGGCGCTGCCGATCCCGCCCGGCAGGCGATCCAGCGGGAGCTGCTTGAGCGGCAATGGCAGCAACAGGAATTGCGCCAGCGCCTGCAGGAGGGAGCCGCCAGCCCGGAGGGGGAAGGGGCGGGCAGCCCCGATGCCCAGCGCCGCCGGCTTGAGTTGCAACGGCTGCGCCAGTCCCAGGAGCGGGCCCTGGCGGCTCCGCCCCCTCCTTCGGAGAGCGAAGCGGCGCGGGAAGCCCAGCGGGCCCTGCGGGAGCGGACCTTCCGCGAGGAAAGGGAGCGGCTCGAGGGGCAGCCCCGGCCGGCCCAGGAAGCGCCTGGGGCCGCCTCAGGCGCGGGCGCCCGCTGAGCTTGCCCCCTGCTCCTCCCCTCGCTCGGCAAGCCGGGCGAGCAGCTTCTCGTGGATTCCGCCGAAGGCGCCGTTGCTCATGATGAGCACGTGGTCCCCCGGGCGGGCCTCGGCGGCGATCGCCTCCACCAGTTGGGCGAGATCGCCAAAGGCGGACGCCTTGGCGCCCAGGGGCGCGAGAGCCCCCTGGGCGTCCCAGCCAAGGCCCTCGGTATAGCAGAACACCCGGTCGGCCCAGGCCAGGCTCGGGGCGAGGGCGTCCTTCCATACCCCCAGCTTCATGGTGTTGGAGCGGGGCTCCAGTACCGCTAGGATGCGCCCCCCTTTCACCGCCGGGCGCAAGGCCTCCAGGGTCGAGCGGATGGCCGTGGGATGGTGGGCGAAGTCGTCGTAGACCGTGATGCCGTCCACGGTGCCCCGCACCTCCAGGCGCCGCCGCACGTTCTCGAAGCGCCCGAGGGCCTGGGCCGCCGCCGGGACCGGCACCCCGGCGTGGCGCGCCGCGGCGATGGCCGCCAGGGCGTTCAGTTGGTTGTGGGCACCTAGGAGTGGCCAGCGTACCTCCCCTTCCACGCGACCGGCGTGGAGCACCTGGAACCCGGCCTCCGTAGGCCGCGCTTCCCAGCCGCCGGGGACGCCGAAGCGCTCCACCGGCGTCCAGCAGCCCCGCGCCAGCACCCGCGCGAGGGCTTCGTCGCCTCCGTTCGCCACGATGAGGCCGTTGCCGGGAACGGTGCGTACCAGGTGGTGGAACTGGGTCTCGATGGCGGCGAGATCGGGAAAGATGTCGGCGTGGTCGAACTCCAGGTTGTTGAGCGCCGCGGTGCGCGGCCGGTAGTGCACGAACTTGGAGCGCTTGTCGAAGAACGCGGTGTCGTACTCGTCCGCCTCGATCACGAAGAAGGGTGAGCCGGGGGCGAGCCGGGCGGAGACACCGAAGTTGCGCGGCACACCGCCGATCAGGAATCCGGGTTCGAGCCCTGCGTGCTCCAGGATCCAGGCCAGCATGGAGGCGGTGGTAGTCTTGCCGTGGGTGCCGGCGCAGGCGAGCACCCAGCGGCCCGGGAGCACCGTCTCCGCGAGCCACTGGGGGCCGGAGGTGTAGGGGAGGCCTCGGTTCAGCACCTCCTCCACCAGGGGATTGCCCCGGGACACCACGTTGCCCACCACGAAGACGTCGGGCTCGAGCCCGACCTGCTCGGCGCCGTAGCCCTCGATCAGCTCGATGCCCTGGGCGGCGAGCTGCTCGCTCATGGGGGGATAGACGTGGGCGTCGCAGCCGGTCACCCGGTGGCCGGCTTCCCGCGCCAGCAGCGCGACGCCCCCCATGAAGGTGCCGCAGATTCCCAGGATGTGGATGTGCACGTTGACCCTCAGGTGTGGTTCGCTTCCGCGCCCGCCAAGCCCCACGGCCGAACGGAGCCGGCGGCGCATTTTACGCCGAAACGGCAGCGGGCCCCAGGCCGGCTGCGGACCGGCGCGCCCCGCCGGGCGGCGTTGCGCGGGGTACCGGACTGCCCTTATCATTGCCGCGCACGCAGCGGATGGCGGCTCGTGCTGGGCAATCCGAACGAACCCGAAACGATCATAACGAACGCAGAGGAGTCAAGCGATGGGTAAAGTCATCAGCAAAGCCGACCTGGTGGAGGTCGCCGCGAAGGCCGCGGGCATCAGCAAGACGGCGGCCGCCGAAGCCATCAACGCCGCCATGAGCGCCGTGGTATCCAACGTGGCCAGGGGCAACCGGGTCACCCTGGTCGGATTCGGCACCTTCGCCCCCCGCAAGCGCAAGGCGCGCAACGGCAAGAACCCCGCCACAGGAGAAACCATCAAGATCCCGGCGCGGACGGTGCCCGCTTTCTCCGCGGGCCAGGCGTTCAAGGACGCCGTCGCCGGCAAGAGAAAGAAGTAAGCGTCCGCTTTTCTTCCCCAGCGTCGAGAAGAGCCCCCTGCCGGCGCTCGCCCCTCTCCCCGGCAGGAGAGGGGGGCTGCTTTTTCTTCCTTCAGCCCGGAAAGGCGATAGGCGGGGTAGAAGATCGTCTACGCGCCGCTGGAGGCCTTCTCCCCGCTGTGCAGGCCGCCTATCGGTCGGCCTCCACCTGCAGCGCCTCCAGGAACCGGGATACCATGTTGTACGCGGCCACCGTGACCGTCAGTTCCACCAGTTGCCGCGGATCGAACCAGCGCCGCAAGGGTTCGAACAGGGCATCGGGCACGTGGACGTCCCGGGTCATGGCATCCACGTAGGCGAGCACGTCCCGCGCCCGCTGGTCGAACAGGGGGCTTTCCCCCCACGCCGGCAAGGCCTCGAGCTGCTCCGGGGTGAGGCCCGCCTGCAGGGCGAAGGGCACGTGGGTCCGATACTCGTATTGCGCCTCATTGATCAGCGCCACCCGCAGGATCGCGAGTTCCCGGAGGGCTGGGTCGAGCCGAGTGTGCTGCCGCACCGCAGTCAAGAGCTTGAGCCAGCCTTCCGCCACTGGCGGGCTGTGGAGCAGCGTGGCGTAGAGGTTGAGGAGCCGCCCCCCGCGCTCCTCCCGGATGCGCTCGATCAACGGGGCGAGCTCGGGATGGGTCTGCTCGTTCACCAGGGGAAGCCTGGCCATGCGTCGCTCCCTCGGGCTCATGCGCTGCTGGACGCCTCGTCCGGGTGCCGAGCCAGACGCTCCGTTTCCGCCTTGAAGGTCTCCAGGTAGTCCTGGTAGAACGGTTCCTGGTCGACGTCGCTCCACTGCAGGCCGCAGTAGCCGAGGGCCAGGGAAAAGTCCTGGGCGAAGGCCGCCCGGCCGTAGTCGGTGTCGGTCTCGTCGTAGGCCTTGACAAAACGGTCGACGAAGACCGAGGCCGATGCCCGCGCCAGCCGCTGCAGGACTTCCGCCAGGTCGTCCCGGGAAACGGTAAGCCGGGCCTCCAGCTCCCCTTCCACGGGCTCCCAGCGGCCGACCTTCACCCGCAGCCCGGTCTCCCGGGCGATCTCCTCCTCGAGGGCCGCGGGATCGGCTGGCAGCTCCAGAACGCCGGCATTGCCCACCCGCACGGGGATGCCGTGCTCCAGCTCCACCTCGAAGCCGCTCGGAAGGTCTACCCATTCATGCGTCAGGGGCGCGTCCATGAAAAATCTCCGTGGGTCAGGCCGCCTACGCGCGCGCTTTCAATAGATCCCGGATCTCGGCGAGCAAGGCCGCCTCCTGGGACGGCGCCGGGGCTGGTGGCGGTGGCGCCTCCTTCTCCCGCTTGAGCCGGTTGATCGCCTTCACCACCAGGAAGACCGCCCAGGCGATGATCAAAAAACTCACGATGGCGTTGAGGAACAAGCCGATGTTGAGGGTGACGGCGCCGGCCTTGGCCGCCGCCTCTACGGTGAGGTAAGGGCCCGGCGTCGTCCCCTCCTTGAGCAGGACGAAAAGATTCGAGAAATCCACCCGGCCGAGGAGCAGCCCCACCGGCGGCATGATCACGTCCCGCACCAGGGAGTCCACGATCTTGCCGAAAGCGGTGCCGATCACTACGCCCACGGCCAGGTCCACCACGTTGCCCTTGACGGCGAACTCCTTGAACTCGGCAATCACACCCATGCTCTCCTCCTTTTGCATCGCACATCGATAGGCCGGCCATGCCGGTGTAATCCCCACCGAAGCTCGCCCCCGGCGGGCTCATTTCACCGGGTGGGTGGGTCGGGGTCCGGACGCCTGGTAGTAGGCCATCATCCGAGGCACGAGGGCTTCCAGCATTTTTTTCCGGTTTTCCGGCGACGGGTGGGTGCTCAGGAATTCCGGCGGCCGGCTGTCGCCCAGCCTGGCCATCTTGTCCCACAGGGTCACGGCGGCGCGGGGATCGTAGCCCGCCTTGGCCGCCAGCTCGATGCCAATGCGGTCTGCTTCCGCCTCCATGGTGCGGCTGTTGGGCATCTGCACCGCCAGGGCGGCGGCCAGGGCCGCTCCCGTGGCGGCGATCTGGGGCCGGTCGGAAGCGACGGCGACCCCGGTCACCACCAGGTCGCTCGCCAGGGCCACGGACATCTTCTCCGCGGTGTGGGCCGACAGGGCATGGGCGATCTCGTGGGCCAGCACCTGGGCGAGCTCGTCGTCGCTGGCGTTCAGCTTCTCGATGAGACCGGTGTAGATGGCCATCTTGCCGCCGGCCATGGCCCAGGCGTTCACCGTCTTGGGGTCATGGATCACTTTGATCTCCCAGTCCCACTGCCCGGTCTCGGGCCGGTACTTGACGGCCTGGGCCACCAGGCGCTCGGCGATGCGGTCGATGCGCGCCTTGAGGGCGGGATCCTCGTTCACCTTCCCCTGCTTCTCCAGGGGCGCCAGCATCTGCACGTAGGCCTGCCGGGAGGCAACGATGGCCTGGCTCTCCGACACGAGCATCAACTGGCTGCGCCCGGTGACCGGGTTGGTGGCGCAACCGGCGGCGAGCACCGCGGCCGCCGTCAGGGCTAAGAGGGATCTCATCATGGGTCTTCCTTCGAGTGCGCCTAACTTTGATCCGCGCCGCGGACGACGGTTTCTCAGCGGGACACCGTGGGGCTGGTCGAAAGGATTCTCGGGACGTTTTGTTCATGTCCCATTCTAGCCCGGATTCACGGGAAGCTCGGGAGGACCCGGTGCGGGCCCGGGCTATACTTCAGCGAGAACATCCCCAGGGAGGAGCGCCGGATGGATGCCGACGTACTGGTGATCGGGGCAGGACCCGCGGGAAGTGCCGCGGCCCTCTCCCTCGCCCGGGCCGGCGTGGACGTGATCCTCGCGGATCAGCAGGCCTTCCCGCGGGACAAAGCCTGCGGCGACGCCCTCATCCCTGACGCGCTCCAGGCCCTGGACGCCCTGGGCGTGCGGCTCCAGGTACTCGCCCAGGCGGCGCCGGTCGGCGCGGTGCGCATCCACGCCCCCGACGAAAGCTACGTGGAGTTTCCCGGGGAAGCCGCCTGCCTGCCGCGGCGGCTCCTGGACGATGCCCTGCGCCGCGCCGCGGTGGCGGCGGGCGCCCGCTTTCTGCCTCGGGTGAAGGCCCTCGCACCCCTGGAGGGCCGTGGGGGGGTCGCCGGGGCCCGGTTCCGCCGACGGGGGGACGCCCGTCCCCTGGACATCGGCGCCCGGGTCACGCTCCTCGCCACCGGCGCCGAGCGCAAGTCCCTGGCCCTCTTCGGCCTGGAGGGCCCTCGCCCGTGCCCTGGCGCCGTGGCGGTGCGGGCGTACGTGCACGCGCCGGGCCTGCCTCCCATGCCCTTCCTGTGCCTTGCCTTCCAGCGAACCATCCCGGGGGGCTACGGCTGGATCTTCCCAGGGCCAGCGGGCCGCTACAACCTGGGCGTCGGCCTGTTCGCCCGCGGAGCCAGCGAGGCGGGCAACCTGCGCTTGCTGTGGCGCCGCTTCCTGGAAACTTTTCCACCGGCCCGGGTCCTGGTGAAAGCCGCCACCCGGATCGAGCCCCTGCGGGGCGCACCCCTCGCCTGCGGATTCGACGGGTCCCGGCTGGGACGGCCCGGACTGCTCCTCGCCGGGGAGGCGGCGGGGCTCACCTATCCCCTCTCCGGAGAGGGCATCGGCAAGGCCCTGGAGAGCGGCATGCTGGCCGCCGAGTGCGTACTCGACGCCTTGCGGCGGGGGGAGCCGCCGGAGCAGCTCCTGGCCCGCTACGGGCAGGCGGCCCGCAGCCGGTTCCTGCGCCGCTTCGCGGGCTACCGGGCCGGGGAGCGGCTCCTCGCCTGGCCTGGCCTCATGAACCTGCTCGCCCGCCGGGCGCGGGAGGGCCGCTTCGTCCGGCGCCAGTTGGAGGCGATCTTCGCCGAGACGGCTTATCCCGACAGCCTGTTCTCGGTGCCGGGGCTGCTGCGGGCGCTGGTGACGTAAATCAACCGGCGGTGACGGGCTGCCGCTCGTAGTTGAGCACCGGGGCAAGCCAGCGCTCAGCGGTCTCCAGGTCCCAGCCCTTGCGCCGGGCGTAATCCTCCACCTGGTCTCGGTCCACCTTGCCCACGGCGAAGTACTGGGACTGGGGATGGGAGAAGTAGAACCCGGACACGGACGCGGCGGGCAGCATGGCATAGGCATCGGTGAGCTGCATGCGGGCGTTCTTGTCCGCCGCCAGCAGCCTGAAGAGGGGCCCCTTCTCGGTGTGGTCGGGGCAGGCGGGATAGCCCGGAGCGGGCCGGATGCCGCGATAGTCCTCCCGGATCAGGCGCTCGTTGTCCGCGTCCTCCTCGGGGGCGTAGCCCCAAAACTCCCGCCGCACCCGCCAGTGCAGGTGCTCGGCGAAGGCCTCCGCCAGGCGGTCCGCCAGGGCCTTCAAGAGGATCGCGTTATAGTCGTCGTGGGCCGCCTCGAAGGCCTTCACCCGGGGCTCGATGCCCAGGCCCGCGGTCACCGCGAAGGCGCCGATGTAATCCTTCACCCCCGAGCCCTTGGGGGCGATGAAGTCCGCCAGGCACAGGTTCGGGCGGTCGGGGGGCTTCACCATCTGCTGGCGCAGGTTGTGCCAGGTCATCAGCACCCGGGCGCGGGACTCGTCGGCGTAGATCTCGATGTCGTCGGCCCCCGCGCTGTTGGCCGGAAACAGGCCGATCACCCCGCTGGCGGCGAGCCACTTCTCCTCCACGATGCGCTGGAGCATGGCCTGGGCGTCGGCGAAGAGCTGGCGGGCGGTGGCCCCCACCGCCGGATCCTCCAGGATGGCCGGGTAGCGGCCCCGCAGCTCCCAGGTCTGGAAGAAGGGGGTCCAGTCGATGAAGGGGATGAGCGCCTCCAGGGGATAGTCCTGGAAGACCTTGACGCCGAGGAAAGCGGGCCGCGGGGGCTGGTATTCGGTCCAGTCGGTCTTCAAACCGTGGCGCCGGGCGTCCTCTAGCTTGTGGTGGGGACCCTGGCCTTTCTTCTGGGCGTGCTGCCGGCGAACGCGCTCGTACTCGGCGCGCACCTCGGCCAGATACGGTTCCCGCAGCTCGTCGGAGAGGAGATTGCTGCACACCGCCACCGAGCGGGAAGCGTCCGGCACCCAGATGACCGGGCCCGAGTAGTTGGGCGCGATCTTGAGCACCGTGTGCACGCGGGAGGTGGTGGCCCCGCCGATGAGCAACGGAAGCTTGAAGCCCTCCCGCTCCATCTCCCGGGCCACGTGGCACATCTCCTCCAGGGACGGCGTGATCAGCCCCGAGAGCCCGATCAGGTCGGCCTTTTCCTCCCGCGCCGTCTGCAAGATCTTGTGCGCCGGCACCATGACGCCCAGGTTGATCACCTCGTAGTTGTTGCACTGGAGCACCACGGCGACGATATTCTTGCCAATATCGTGAACGTCCCCCTTCACGGTGGCGATCACCATCTTGCCCTTGGGCCGGGTGTCGCCGAGCCGCTCCTTCTCCGCCTCGATGTAGGGCACCAGGTGGGCCACCGCCTGCTTCATGACCCGGGCGGACTTCACCACCTGGGGCAGGAACATCTTGCCCGAGCCGAAGAGGTCCCCCACCACGTTCATGCCGTCCATGAGGGGACCTTCGATCACCTGGATCGGCCGCTCGTACTTGAGCCGCGCCTCCTCGGTGTCCTCCACGATGTAGTCGGCGATGCCCTGCACCAGGGCGTGCTTCAAGCGCTCCTCCACCGGTGCCTGGCGCCAGCCCAGGTCCTCCTCCTTGGCCTTGCTGCTTCCCTTCACCGTCTCGGCGAACTTGACCATGCGCTCGGTGGCGTCGGGCCGACGGTTGAAGAGGATGTCCTCCACGTGCTCTAGCAGGTCCTTGGGGATCTCGTCGTAGACGCCGATCTGGCCGGCGTTAACGATGCCCATGGTGAGCCCGGCCTTGATGGCGTGGTAGAGGAAGGCGGTGTGGATCGCCGCCCGCACTGGCTCGTTGCCGCGGAAGCTGAAGGACAGGTTGGAGATGCCGCCGCTCACCTTGGCGTAGGGCAGGGTCTGGCGGATGATGCGGGTCGCCTCGATGAAGTCGATGGCGTAGGTGGCGTGCTCCTCCAGGCCCGTGGCGATGGCGAAGACGTTGGGATCGAAGATGATCTCCTCGGGCGGGAAGCCCAGCTCGTCCACCAGGATGTGGTAGCAGCGCTTGCAGATCTCCACCCGCCGCTCCAGGGTGTCCGCCTGGCCCTTCTCGTCGAAGGCCATCACTACCACCGCCGCGCCGTAGCGGCGGGCCAGCAGGGCGTGGCGCCGGAACTCCTCCTCCCCCTCCTTCAGGCTGATGGAATTGACCACGGGCTTGCCCTGCACGCACTTGAGCCCCGCTTCGATCACCTCCCACTTGGAGGAGTCGATCATCACCGGCACCCGGGAGATGTCGGGCTCCGAGGCGATCAGGTTCAGGAACTTCACCATCGCCGCCTTGGAGTCCAGCATCGCCTCGTCCATGTTGACGTCGATCATCTGGGCGCCGTTTTCCACCTGCTGGCGCGCCACCGACAGGGCCCCGGCGAAGTCCCCGTTCAGGATCAGGCGGGCGAAGGCCTTGGAGCCGGTCACGTTGGTGCGCTCGCCAATGTTGACGAACAGGGAATCGTCACCGATGTTGAGGGGCTCGAGGCCCGCGAGGCGCAGCTTCTTCTCGATCACCGGGACTTTGCGCGGTGGAAGATCGGCGACCGCCTCGGCGATGGCGCGAATGTGGGCTGGGGTGGTACCGCAGCAGCCGCCCACGATGTTGATGAGCCCCTCGGCTGCGAATTCCCGCAGGATCCCGGCCATGTACTCGGGGGTTTCGTCGTAGCCGCCGAAGGCGTTGGGCAACCCCGCGTTGGGATGGGCCGAGACGTACACGTCGGCGCACGCCGCGAGCTCTTCCACGTGGGGGCGCAGGTCCTTGGCCCCCAGGGCACAGTTGAGCCCGATGGAGAGGGGCCCGATGTGGCGCACCGAGTTCCAGAAGGCTTCCGGCGTCTGCCCGGTCAGGGTGCGGCCGCTCTGGTCGGTGATGGTGCCCGAGACCATGACGGGAAGGCGCACGCCCCGCGCCTCGAAGAACGCGTCCAGGGCGAAAAGCGCGGCCTTGCAGTTGAGGGTGTCGAACACGGTCTCCACCATGATGAGGTCCACGCCCCCGTCCGTGAGGCCCCGGATCGCCTCGGTGTAGGCCGCCACCAACTGATCGAAGGTGATGTTGCGGAAGCCCGGATCGTTCACGTCCGGCGAGATGGACGCGGTCTTGTTGGTGGGTCCCAGGATGCCGCAGGCGAAGCGGGGTTTCTCAGGCGTCTTTCGGGTCCACTCCTCGGCCACTTCGCGCGCGAGTCGCGCCGCCTCGAAGTTCAACTCGTAGACCAGGTGTTCCATGTGGTAGTCCGCCATGGATACCGCGGTGGCGTTGAAGGTATTGGTCTCGACGATATCGGCCCCCGCCTCCAGGTACTTCCAGTGGATCTCCCGGATAATCTGGGGCTGGGTGAGGGTAAGGAGGTCGTTGTTGCCCTTCAGCTCGTGGGGAAAATCGGCGAAGCGCCGCCCCCGGTAGTCGGCCTCGCTCAAGCCGTAGCTCTGGATCATGGTGCCCATGGCCCCGTCGAGCAGCAGGATGCGCTCCTCCAGGAGGCGTCTCAGCAACGGCAGGCAGTCGGCACGGTTCATGGGCGAGATCCCCTAGGATGAAACATAAAAAATTCAAGTTTAACATGGATATCCCATCCGTCCGGGACCACGGCAAACCCCGGCTCCCCTATAATGGGAGCCCAGTCGAGGAAAGATCGGCATCGTGAAACACATCGCCATGAAGCACCTCAGCCCCAAGCAGGCCTATGAGTTCCTGCAGGCCAACCCGGACGCCCTATTCATCGACTGCCGCAGCGAGATCGAGTACCTGTTCGTAGGCCACCCGGTCGGGGCGCACCACGTCTCCTGGAACGACGGCCCGGACTGGGAGGTGAACCCCCATTTCGTAGGGCAGGTGAAGAAGCTCGCCGGCACCGACCACGCCTCCCGCCCCATCGTCCTCATCTGCCGCAGCGGCAACCGCTCCGCCGAGGCGGGCGCGGCCCTGGAGAAGGCTGGGTTTAAGCACGTGTACAACGTCACCCATGGCTTCGAGGGGGACCTGGACGAGAAACACCACCGCAGCACCAAGAACGGTTGGCGCTATGAGGGCCTGCCCTGGGAGCAGTGCTGATTTCAGGGATCAGAAGCTAGAAGACAGCGTTGAGCTTCTCCTTCCTTCAGCCCCGATCGAGCTTTCGGTACTGGATGGCCTCCGCCACGTGGGCGGCGCCGATCCCCTCCGCTCCCGCCAGGTCGGCGATCGTACGGGCCACCTTAAGCACCCGGTGGTAGGCCCGGGCGGAGAGGTTGAGCTGGCCCATGGCCCGGCGCAGCAGGGCCGCCCCTTCCCGCTCGGGCACACAGAAGGCGTCGATCTCCTGCACCGATAGTCGGGCGTTGGGCTTGTCCTGGCGCTGGAGCTGGACCCGGTAGGCCCGCTCTACCCGGGCGCGGATGGCGCGAGAGGGCTCGCCGGTAGGCTGGCCCATGAGTTCCTCTTCGGCCACGGCCGGCACCTCGATCTGCAAATCGATGCGGTCTAGGAGCGGCCCCGAGATGCGGCCCCGGTAGCGGGCCACCTGGTCCGGGGTGCAGCGGCAGCGACCGCTGAAGTGGCCCAGGTAGCCGCAGGGGCAGGGGTTCATAGCGGCCACGAGCTGGAAGACCGCAGGAAAATCCGCCTGGCGCGCCGCACGGGACACGGTCACCCGGCCCGACTCCAGGGGCTCCCGCAGCACCTCCAACACCTTGCGGTCGAACTCGGGCAGCTCGTCCAGGAACAGCACCCCGTGCAGGGCAAGCGAGATTTCCCCTGGCCGCGGGTTGCCGCCGCCTCCCACCAGGGCGACGGCGGAGGCGGTGTGGTGGGGGGCGCGAAACGGCCGGCGTTTCCACGCCGCGGGGGAAAACCCCTGGCTGCCCAGGGACTGGAGGGCCGCCGCCTCCAGGGCCTGGGCGTCGGTCATCTCCGGCAGGATGCCCGGGAGCCGGGCGGCCAGCATGCTCTTGCCGGTGCCCGGGGGCCCCACCATGAGGACGCTGTGGCCCCCCGCCGCGGCGATTTCCAAGGCCCGCTTGGCCGTCCCCTGGCCGCGCACCTCCTGCATGTCCGGGTATTGGGGCTCGGCGGGCTGGGGAGCTGGGAGGGCCCGCTCCAGGGGCTGCTTGCCGTGGAGAAAGGCGCACACCTCCAGGAGGCTCCGGGCGCCGTAGACGAGGGCCTCCCCCACCAGGGCCGCCTCCCGGGCGCTCTCCTGCGGCAGCACGAAGCCGCGCCCATCCCGGGAGGCCCCGTACACCATGGCCAGGGCCCCGCGGATGGAGCGAAGCTCTCCCGTGAGGGCCAGCTCCCCGGCCCATTCCATCCCGGCGAGCCGCTCCCGGGGGACCTGGCCCGAGGCGGCCAGGATGCCTAGGGCGATGGGCAGGTCGAAGCGGCCGCTCTCCTTGGGAAGGTCGGCGGGAGCCAGGTTCACCGTGATGCGGCGGTTGGGAAATTCGAAGCGGCTGTTCTGCAGCGCCGCCCGCACCCGGTCCTTGGCTTCCTTCACCTCGGTCTCGGGCAGGCCCACGATGGTGAAGCCGGGAAGCCCGTTGGCGAGATGCGCCTCCACCGTCACCAAGGGCGCTTCGATTCCAGCGAGCGCCCGGCTGTAGAGCACCGCAACGCTCATCCGCTGCGGGAGTGAGGGCGAAGACCAGGACGCAAGGGGCCCTGCCCCGCGCCGAAGGGGGGTCCGGCAAGACCCGTGCTCACTCCTGCTCCCCCGCCTGGGCCTCCAGCGCCGCCACCCGGCGCTCCAGGGCTTCCAGCTTTTCCCGGGTGCGGGCGAGCACCTCCCGCTGCACGTCGAATTCCTCCCGGGTCACCAGGTCGAGGCGGGCGAAGACGCTCGCCAGCAGGGCTTTCAGGTTTTTCTCCAGGTCCTTCGCCGGGCTCGCCGCCAGCACTTCGCTCACCCTGGAACCGATCTCATCCAGCAGCTCTTTTCTCATCATCTTCGGGATCCCCTTGGAGCGACGACGTGGGCGCAACTATTCCATCACTTGACCCCCTTGTGCAATGCCAGACTCCATCGCCGGATCCGCCGGGGCGACGACCTCCGCGCCTTGGCACCAATATGGTGCAGCAGGGCACAGCGACGCATCGATTCGGTGCATGGCGCAGGCCGATCCTCCCCCACCTTTATGCAAGCCCATGAACCGACGAACGATTTTCCTTTGGCATAAAACCTGCTGAACCGGCGGTGATTTCGTCTAGGCATCCTCCCAACCGCCGAATAGAAAGGAAGGAATCGTCATGCGCAAAGCCCTTGTCGCTGCCGCTACTGCCATCGTATTCACCGCGCCCGGCCTGGCTCTGGCGGAGGACTCTCCCCATTCGTTCACCGGCAACGTAGGGCTGTTCAGCCAATACGTCTTCCGTGGCCTGACCCAGACCAACGAGGATCCGGCCGTGCAGGGGGGGTTCGACTACGCCTACAACTTCGGCCCCGCCAGCCTCTATCTCGGCACCTGGGCGTCCAACATCAGTTGGCTGCGGGACTCCGGCCAATACACGAGCTCCAGCCTGGAGTGGGACTTCTACGGCGGCGTCAAGGGCAATATCGGCGCCACCGACTTCACTTACGACGTCGGCTACCTCTTCTACTACTACCCGGGCGATGTGGCTCCCGGGGGCGTGCGCGGCAATACCCAGGAAGTCTACGGCGCCCTCGGCTGGAAATGGTTCACGGTGAAGTATTCCTATAGCGTCGACAACAAGACGTTCGCGGTTCAAGACAGCCGGGGAACCTGGTACCTGGACCTCTCGGCCAGCGTGCCCCTAGGCGACACTGGCTTCACGGCTTTCGCCCACTGGGGCAAGCAGGAGTACGACGGCACGGATCCGCGCAACGCCGGCGGCGCCTCCAACGACAGTCTCTTCAGCTACGAGGATTGGAAAGTTGGCGTGTCTTATGCGGTGCCCTCGGGGGTGCTCCAGGGCCTGAATATCGGCGCGTACTATACCGACACCAACGCCAACGACGCCGGCTACACCATCAACGGCAAGAACATCGGCGATAGCCAGTTCGTGGTGTACGTGCAAAAGTTTTTCTGATGCAGGCCTGCCGACGGCTTATCCGTTATCACAACCCGCTGGGGGAATGACATGAAATTCGTCACGGCCATCATCAAGCCATTCAAGCTCGACGAGGTGCGGGAGGCTCTGTCCGCCATCGGCGTGCAAGGCATCACGGTCACCGAGGTCAAGGGCTTCGGACGGCAGAAGGGACACACCGAGCTCTATCGCGGTGCGGAGTACGTGGTGGACTTTCTGCCCAAGGTGAAGGTGGAAGTCGCCATCAAGTCCGAGCTGCTCGACCAGGTGATCGAGGCCATCGAGAAATCGGCCAGCACCGGCAAGATCGGCGACGGTAAGATCTTTGTCTTTGACCTGGAGCAAGTGATCCGCATCCGCACCGGCGAAACCGGCGCGGACGCCCTGTAGGAGAATGTCATGAAGCGACTCATCGCACTCTTCGCCCTGTGCGCCTCCCTGGGGGTGGCAGCGCCGGCTCTCGCGCAGCAGAGCACCGAGGGTGCCGGCGTACCCGCTGCCGCGCAGACAGAAGCCAAGCCGGCGGAAGCGGCACCCGTCACCGCTGCGCCCGTCCCTGCTCCGGCGGCCCCCGCACCAGCGCCGGCCGAAGAGAAGAAACCCACCCTCGACTCGGGCAGCACCGCCTGGATGATCACCGCCACGGTGCTGGTCATCATGATGACGATCCCGGGCCTGGCGCTCTTCTACGGCGGCTTGGTGCGCGCCAAGAACGCGTTGTCCATCCTGATGCAGGTGTTCATCACCTTCTCCCTGGTGTCGGTGCTGTGGGCCCTTTTCGCCTACAGCCTGGCCTTCACCGAGGGGGCGGGTGCGCTCAACAAGGTGATCGGAGGCCTGTCCAAGGCCTTCATGAAGGGCATCACGCCCGAGACCCTGAGTGGGGTGATTCCCGAATACGTCTTCGCTACGTTCCAGATGACCTTCGCCGCCATCACGCCCGCGCTCATCGTCGGGGCGTTTGCCGAACGCATCAAGTTCTCCGCGGTGCTGTGGTTCATGGCGCTATGGCTCGTTTTCTGCTATGCGCCCATCGCCCACATGGTGTGGGGCGGCGGCTGGCTGGCAGACTTGGGCGCCAAGGACTTCGCCGGCGGCACGGTGGTGCACGTCAATGCCGGCATCGCCGGGCTGGTGGGGGCGCTGGTGCTGGGCAAGCGGGTGGGCTACGGGCGCGAGCCCATGCCGCCCCATAACCTGGGGCTCACCATGGTGGGAGCCTCCCTGCTGTGGGTGGGCTGGTTCGGCTTCAACGTGGGCTCGGAGCTGGCCGCCGACGGCATCGCCGGCATGGTGCTCGCCAACACCCAGTTCGCCACCGCCGCCGCGGTGCTCGGCTGGATGTTCGTGGAGTGGATGAGCAAGGGCAAGCCCAGCATGCTGGGCGCCGCCTCCGGCGCCATCGCGGGGCTGGTGGCCATCACCCCGGCGTGCGGATTCGTCGGGCCGATGGGCGCCCTGGTCATCGGGGCGCTGGCCGGCATCATCTGCTACTGGGCGGTGACCAGCCTCAAGCACGCCCTCGGCTATGACGACTCGCTGGATGTCTTCGGCGTCCATGGGGTGGGCGGCATGCTCGGCGCGATCCTGACCGGCGTCTTCATGTCCGCCGGGCTGGGCGGCGTGGGCTATCCGGAAGGCGTGTCCATGGGCGGGCAGGTCATGAAGCAAATCATCGCCACCCTCACCACCATCGTGTGGACCGGCATCCTGAGCTTTGTCATTTACAAGGTGATCGACGCCACCATCGGGCTGCGGGTCACCGAAGAGGAAGAGCGCGAAGGCCTCGACGTCACCTCCCACGGCGAGAAAGCCTACAACTGAGCCATTGATCCTCTGAAGTCGGCCTGGACGGGCGCCTGCGGGCGCCCGTTTTTTTTTGGCGAGCGTCCCCGCGCCGGGCTGGCCCCGGCCGGTTCCGGTAGTAAAATCCTGGTTTTCAGGAAGCTCCCATGAACGTTCCCCGCCTCACCACGGCCCAGTCCGGCCCCCTCCTGGATCTGGAGCGCGCGATCCTCGACGCCATGCCCGCGATCGAGCATTGGCTCCGTGGTCAGTGGCAGGAGCATGCGGCGCCGTTCTACGCCTCCGTGGATCTGCGCAACAGCGGCTTCAAGCTGGCGCCGGTGGACACCAACCTCTTTCCCGGCGGCTTTAACAACCTCAATCCGGACTTCCTGCCCTTGTGCGTGCAGGCGGCGATGGCGGCGGTGGAGAAGATCTGCCCCGAGGCGCGGGGCGTGCTGCTGATCCCCGAGAGCCATACCCGCAACGTCCACTACCTGCAAAACGTGGCCGCCCTCGCCAACATCCTGCGGCTCGCGGGGCTCCACGTGCGCGTGGGAAGCCTGCTGCCGGAGGTAACCGCCCCCAAGACGATCCCCTTACCGGACGGACAGATCCTTACCCTGGAGCCGCTCCAGCGCAAAGGCAACCGCCTGACCGTCGAAGGCTTCGACCCCTGCGCCGTGCTGCTCAACAACGACCTCTCGGCGGGGGTGCCGGAGATCCTCAAGGGGCTAGAGCAGCCGGTGATCCCGCCCCTGGTCGCCGGCTGGAGCACGCGGCGCAAGTCGCGCCATTTCACCGCCTACGAGCGGGTGGCCAAGGAGTTCGCTGGGCTCATCGGCATCGACCCCTGGCTCATCAACCCCTACTTCGCCGCCTGCGGCCAGATCAACTTCAAGGAAAAGCGCGGCGAGGAGTGCCTCGCGGCCTACGTGGACGAGATCCTCAAGGACGTGGGCGAGAAGTACCGGGAGTACGGCATCCGCGAGGCGCCCTTCGCCGTGGTAAAGGCCGACGCCGGCACCTACGGCATGGGCGTGATGATGGTGCGGGACGCCAGCGAGGTGCGGGAGCTCAACCGCAACCAGCGCAAGAAAATGGCGGTGGTCAAGGAAGGGCTGGAAGTGCACGAGGTGCTGGTTCAGGAGGGCGTCTACACCTACGAGAACATCGACGACGCGGTGGCCGAGCCGGTGATCTACATGATCGACCACTTCGTGGTGGGCGGCTTCTACCGGGTGCACACCGCCCGAGGCAAAGACGAGAACCTGAACGCGCCCGGCATGCACTTCGTGCCCCTCGCCTTCGAGACCTCTTGCCTCACCCCCGACTTCACCGGCAGCCCGGACTGCCCGCCCAACCGGTTCTATGCCTACAGCGTGGTGGCGCGGCTCGCCCTGGTGGCGGCGGCGATGGAGTTGGAGCAGTACCTGGCCGAGCCCCAGCTCGCCGCGATCTCCGGCTGAGGCGGGCATGGACCTGCTGTTCATCCTCGACCCCCTCGACAGCCTCAAGACCTACAAGGATTCCTCCTACGCCATGATGCGGGAGGCGGCCGCCCGGGGACATCGCCTCTGGGCCATGGAGCAGGGCGATCTCGCCTGGCGCAACGGCGGCGTGGTGGGCCACGCGAGGCCCCTTTCCCTGACCGATGACCTTCACGACTGGTACCGGGCGGGCGAGGCCGCCGAGACCCCCCTCGAGCGCTTCGACGCGGTGCTCATGCGCAAGGACCCGCCCTTCGACATGGAATACGTTTTCTCCACCTATCTCCTGGAGCTGGCCGAGGCAGCGGGGACCTGGGTGGTGAACCGGCCCCAGGCGCTGCGGGACTTCAACGAAAAGATGGCCTGCGCCCGGTTTCCCCAGTTCATCCCGCCCAGCCTGGTGACCCGCCGGCACGACCTGATCCGCGCTTTCCTGGAAGAGCACGGGGACGTGATTCTGAAACCCCTGGACGGCATGGGGGGCGCCGAGATCTTCCGGGTGCGCCGGGACGACCCCAACTTCAACGTCATCGTGGAGACCCTGACCCGCCACGGCGCCCGCTCGGTGATGGCCCAGCGCTATCTCCCCGACATCGTCAAGGGAGACAAGCGGGTGTTGGTGATCGACGGGGAACCGGTGCCCTACTGCCTCGCCCGCATCCCTCGGCCCGGGGAAACCCGGGGCAACCTGGCGGCGGGGGGCAAAGGCGTGGCCCAGCCCCTCTCGCCCCGGGACCGGGAGATCGCGCAAAGCCTCGGGCCGACCCTCAAGGCCCATGGGCTCCTGCTGGTAGGCCTGGACGTCATCGGCGACTATCTCACCGAGGTGAACGTCACCAGCCCCACCTGCATGGTGGAGATCGCCCAGCAGACGGGTTTCAACGTGGCCGGCATGATGATCGACGCCCTGGAGCGGGGGGCGGCGCTACGGCACGAGCGGCGCGACCGGCCCAAGGAAATCCCATGACGAGCTGCCGGAAAGCGCGCGGGGCCATGGCTTAAGCTTTCGTCCGGCGCTTGTGGCTCGATTGCCTCTTTCCCCGCACCGTTTGCGGTCCCAGCGATTTTGGCGCTTCCCGCTCCTGGCGCTCGCCCTCGCCCTTGGGGGCTGCGGGGGCGAGCCGGTCCACCAGGAGCAGGCCTACGTCTTCGGCACCCTGGTAGAGGTGACCCTGTACGGGGAGCCCGAGCCCCGCGCCCGGGCCCTCGCCCGGGAGGTGTTCCGGGAGTTCCAGCGCCTGCACGACCAGTACCACGCCTGGAAGCCGAGCCGGTTAACCGCCCTCAACGCGGCATTCGCCGCAGGCCCCCAGCCCGTGCCGGTGGAGGAGGAGCTCGCCGGTTTCATCCGGGAGGCGACCGAGCTCTCCCGCCGCTCCGGAGGGCTGTTCAACCCGGCCATCGGCCGCTTGGTGGCGCTGTGGGGCTTCCACGGGGAGACCTTCGAGCCGCGCCTGCCGGAGGCCGGCGCCGTGGCCCGGCTCGTGGCCCAGCGCCCCGCCATGGAAGACATCGTTCTGGCGCAAGGAACCGCGGCGAGCCGCAACCCGGCGGTGCAGCTCGACTTCGGGGGCTACCTCAAGGGCAAGGCCCTGGACCACGCGGCCCGGCTGCTACGGGGGAAAGGGGTGGCCAACGCCCTCATCAACGTGGGGGGCAACGTGCTCGCCCTGGGCCGCCGGGGGGATCGGCCCTGGCGCGTGGGCATCCAGCACCCGCGCAAGCCCGGGCCCATCGCCGTGCTCGATCTCCAGGACGGGGAGGCGATCGGTACCTCCGGCGACTACCAGCGGTATTTCGAGCTGGACGGCCGGCGCTACTGCCATCTCATCGACCCGCGTACCGGCCTGCCGGGGCAAAGCGCCCAATCGGCCACGGTGCTGGCCCCGCCCGGCCCGGACGCCGGAACCTTGTCGGATGCGGCCTCCAAGCCCGTGTTCCTGGCGGGCCTTGAGGGGTTTCCCGCCTCGGCCCGGACCATGGGCACCCCGGCGGCCCTCTTGATCGACGCCCAGGGCGGACTCCATGTCACGCCGGAACTGGAGGCGCGCCTGAGCCTGGTGGACCGGGAAGCCAGGAGCCTGCCCGCGCCGCCTGGGCCGGTGGCTTTGCAGTAAAATCATCTTATTGAACTTGGGGGACAACCCATGGTAGGCATCCTGATCGTCGCCCACGGCACCCTGGGCGAGAGCCTGATCCACTGCGCCAGCCACGTGATGGGCAGCCGCCCGCTGCAGCTCATGCAGGTGGGGGTGACGGTCCACGACGACCCGGAGGCGATCCTGCCCCAGGCGCTCAAGCTGGTGAAGCAACTGGACCAGGGGGACGGGGTGCTGGTGCTCTCGGACATCTGCGGCGGAACGCCGTGCAACATCGCCTGCCGTTTGAGGGTGCCAGGGCGCGTGGAAGTGGTGGCCGGGGTGAGCCTGCCCATGCTGATCCGCGCCCTCACCTACCGCAACGAGCCGCTCGCCACGGTGATCGCCAAGGCGCTTTCCGGCGGCATCGAAGGCGTCATGCATCTTGCGGCGAGCGACCCCCAGCGGAATGTTGCGACGGGACGTTGAGATCATCAACAAGCTGGGCCTCCACGCCCGGGCTTCCGCCAAGCTCAGCCAGCTCGCCTCCCAGTACCGGAGCGACGTATGGCTCTCCCGGGACGGGCGGCGGGTCAACGCCAAGAGCATCATGGGGGTCATGATGCTGGCGGCGGGGAAAGGCTCCCGCATCGTGATCGAGACCGAAGGTCCCGACGAGGAAGAAGCGATGCAGGCCCTGATCGCCTTGATCGGCGACTATTTCGGCGAGGGGGAATAGCCCGCCGCCCCAACCGGACCCTTCTGCCATGAGCTTCACCTTGCACGGCACGGGCGCCTCCCCCGGCATCGCCATCGGCCGCGCCCACCTCGCCTCCCAGGCCAGCCTGGAGGTGGCCCATTACGTGCTGCCCGAGTCCCGCATCCCCGACGAGGTGGCCCGCTTCAAGGCGGCGGTGAAGGCGGCCCGCAACGAGATCATCGCCCAGCGGGAAAGCCTGCCGCCCAACGCGCCAGCGGAGCTGGAAGCGTTCCTCAACGTCCATCTCATGATCCTGGAGGACGAGATCCTGTCCCGGGCGCCGATCCAGCGCATCCGCACCGAGCAGTGCAACGCCGAATGGGCCCTACGAATGCAGATGGACGCCCTCGTCGCCCAGTTCGACGAGATGGAGAACGAGTACCTGCGCGAGCGCAAGAACGACGTGGTGCAGGTGGTGGAGCGGATCATAAAGGCCCTGCTAGGGCATCCGCCCGCCGCCGTCCCCGCACCCGCCGCCGGCGAGCCCGTGATCCTGGTGGCGCGGGACCTCTCCCCCGCGGACGTGATGATCTACAAGCACCACCAGTTCGCCGCCTTCGTCACCGACCTGGGCGGCGCGACCTCCCACACCGCCATCGTCGCCCGCAGCCTGGGCATCCCCTCCATCGTGGCCCTGCGCCACGCGCGCCAGCTCGTCCGGGAAAACGACCTGGTGATCGTGGACGGCGGCGCCGGGGTGGTGGTGGTGAACCCGGACCGGAGCATCCTGGCGGAGTACGAGCTGCGGCGCCACCTGTGGGAGCTGGAACGGCAGAAGCTGAAGCGCCTGAAGAGCGCCAAGGCGGTCACCCTGGACGGGGTGCCGGTGGAACTGCAGGCCAACATCGAGCTGCCCGAGGACGTGGAGCAGGTGAAGGAGAGCGGGGCGAGCGGCATCGGGCTGTTCCGCAGCGAGTTCCTGTTCCTGAACCGCAACGACTTGCCCAGCGAGGACGAGCAGTTCGAAGCCTACCGCCGGGTGGTGCGCCAGATGAAGGGGCTGCCGGTCACGATCCGCACTCTAGACCTGGGAGCCGACAAGCAACTGAACGGGGCCCAGCGCTTCAGCGCCAATCCGGCCCTGGGTCTGCGGGCCATCCGGCTGTGCCTCGCCGAGCCGCACATGTTCCGCACCCAGTTGCGGGCGATCCTGCGGGCCTCCCATTACGGGCGGGTGCGCATCCTGCTGCCCATGCTCTCCAGTCTCTCCGAGCTGGTCCAGGCCCTCGCCCTGATCGAGCAGGCCAAGCGGGAGCTGGCCGACGAGCGGGTGAAGTTCGATCCCCAGGTGCCGGTGGGCGGCATGATCGAAGTGCCGGCCGCCGCCCTTATGCTGGAGGCGTTCCTGCGCCGACTTGAGTTCCTGTCCATCGGCACCAACGACCTGATCCAGTACACCCTGGCCATCGACCGTACCGACGAGGCCGTGGCCCACCTCTACGATCCCCTGCACCCGGCGGTGCTGCACCTGGTGGCTCGGGTGATCGGCACCGCCACCCGGGCGGGGGTGCCCGTGGCGGTGTGCGGCGAGATGGCGGGGGACGTGGCGCTTACCCGCCTGCTCTTGGGCTTCGGGTTGCGGGAGTTCTCCATGCACCCGTCCAACATCCTCATGGTCAAGCAGCAGGTGCTGCGCACCGACCTCTCCCGTATCGCCGGGCTCACCCGGAAAATGCTCAAGGCCGAAAGCCACGAAAGGCTGCTCACCCTGCTCGAGCGGCTGAACGCCTAGATGACGCTATAATCGCGCCTCGAATCGAGCGATCGCGCCATCTCCATGTTCGATCCCACTTCGGTCGGCCTGGTCACGCCGCAGAAGGTCCGCTTCGACGAGCCCCTCACCCTCAAGTGCGGGCGCGCGCTGGCGGGCTACGAGCTCGCCTACGAGACCTACGGGGAGCTCAACGCCGAGCGCTCCAACGCGGTGCTGGTGTGCCACGCCCTGTCCGGCAGCCACCACGTGGCGGGTTACCACTCCGACGACCGCAAGAGCGCCGGCTGGTGGGAAAACATGGTGGGCCCGGGCAAGCCCATCGACACCCGCCGCTTCTTCGTCGTGGGCGTCAACAACCTGGGCGGCTGCCACGGCTCCACCGGGCCGGCTAGCATCAACCCGGAGACGGGCAAGCCCTACGGCGCCTCCTTTCCCATCGTCACCGTGGAGGACTGGGTGGCCTCCCAGGCCCGGTTCGCCGATTACCTGGGCATCGAGCAGTGGGCCGCGGTGGTGGGAGGGAGCTTGGGCGGCATGCAGGCGCTGCAGTGGGCCATCGATTTCCCGACCCGGATCCGCCACGCCATCGCCATCGCCGCGGCACCCAAGCTCACCGCCCAGAACATCGCCTTCAACGACGTGGCGCGCCAGGCGATCCTCACCGACCCGGACTTCCATCACGGGGACTTCTATTCCCACGGGGTGGTGCCGCGCTGGGGCCTGCGGCTCGCCCGCATGCTGGGCCACATCACCTACCTCTCCGACGACTCCATGGCGGAGAAATTCGGCCGCGAGCTGCGCGCGGGGGACTACACCTTCGGCTGGGACATCGAGTTCGAGATCGAGTCCTACCTGCGCTACCAGGGCGACAAGTTCGCCAGCCATTTCGACGCCAACACCTACCTGCTGATGACCAAGGCCCTGGACTACTTCGACCCCGCCTATCCCCACGGCGGGGATCTTTCGGCGGCGTTCCGGCCGGCGCGGGCGGCCTTCCTGGTGATCTCCTTCAGCTCCGACTGGCGCTTCGCCCCGGGCCGCTCCCGGGACATCGTCAAGGCGCTGCTGGACAACAAGCTGGACGTGACCTACGCGGAGATCCGCTCGGCCCACGGCCACGATTCCTTCCTCATGGAGGATCCCCACTACCACGCGCTCATGCGGGCGTACATGGAGAACATCGACCTGGGAGGCGGTCGATGAAGGAGCCCAGGCTGCCCGCCGCCATCGATCCCGCCGTCGCCCAGCTCGCCGCGGCGCGGCCGGACTTCCAGGCCATCGCCCGCTGGATCAAGCCCGGCGCCCAGGTGCTGGACCTGGGCTGCGGGGACGGGTCGCTGCTGCGCTACCTGCGGGAGACCCGCAGCGCCCACGGCTACGGGGTGGAGATCAACGACGAAGGCGTGCTCGCCTGCGTGAGGAACCGGGTCAACGTGATCCAGGCGGACCTGGAGTCGGGGCTTTCGGGTTTCGAGTCCGGTTCCTTCGATTATGTGATCCTGTCCCAGACCCTGCAGGCCATGCGCCACACCGAGCGCATCGTGCGCGAAATGGTGCGAGTGGGACGCGAGGCCATCGTCTCGTTTCCCAACTTCGGCTACTGGCGCCACCGGGTGCAGGTGCTGATGGGGCGCATGCCCGTGTCCAAGAGCCTGCCGTACCAGTGGTTCAACACGCCCAACGTGCACCTGTGCACCCTCAAGGATTTCGAATGGTTCTGCGATCAGCACGGGGTGCGGATCCTGGAGCGCATGGTGCTCGGCAACGGGTCCACGGTGACCTGGTTCCCCAACTTGCTCGGCTCCATCGCGGTCTACCGGGTCGAGCAGCTCCGGTGAAGCTTCATGTCACCCGGAATGGCGCCACGAATCGACCCGAGCGCCGGGAACGAAAATGAGAAAGAGGCGCTGGTCTTGCCTTCCCCGACCCGGGCCCATCAAAATGACGAAACGGGCATAATGCCGTTCGTATCCACCCGGCAGCCGGAGAAAAATATGGCTCCAGGCCATCTCAAGGGGCTCTCCCCATGAAAGCATGGAAATTCGTCTTTGGGCTGGCGGCGCTGCTGCTGCCCCTCGGCGGCGTCGCCGAGCTGTCCAAGAAGTTCGGCGACTACGAGATCCATTACAACGCCCTCGTCACCGAAGATCTCGCGCCGGAGGTGGCCCGGGCCTACGGCATTACCCGCAGCCGCAACGCCGGCATGCTGACCGTGGCGGTGCTGAAGCGGGACGCGAGCGGTGCGCTCCAGCCGGTGGCCGCCGAGGTCAAGGCGACCGTGGTCACCCTGACCGCCCGGCTCACCACCCTGGAGCTCAAGGAAGTGCGGGAAGGCGGCGCCATCTACTACATCGGCGAATACCGCCTGTCCCGGCCCGAGACCCTGCGCTTCAGCCTGCAGATCCAGCCCCGGGGCGAGCCGCGCCGCTTCGACCTCCAGTTTCAGCGCACCTTCGACTGAGGAGGGGGAGGGGCGAAGGCCGTCCGACGCCGCTCGCTGCGAGCGGCGAGCCACACCAGCAGCAAGACTGGCAGGCCGATCAGGGCGGTCCCGACGAAGAAGCTTTCGTAGCCGAAGCGGTCCACCGCCAGCCCCGAGAAGCCCGCCAGGACCTTGGGCAGGAGCAGCATGACGGAGCTGAACAGGGCGTACTGGGTGGCGGAGTAGGCCACGTTGGTCAGCCCCGAAAGATAGGCGACGAAAGCGGCGCTGGCGATCCCGGCGCTTAAGTTGTCGGCGGAAATCGCCAGGATCAGCCCCGGCAGGTTGTGCCCCTGGGTGGCGAGCCAGGCGAACAGGAGGTTGGTGGCGGCGGAAAGGGCGGCGCCCAGGAACAGGATGCGCATCACCCCGAGGCGCAGGCTCAGCACCCCGCCGATGGCCGCCCCCACGATGGTCATGACGACCCCGTAGACTTTGGACACGGCGGCCACTTCGTCCTTGGTGTAGCCCATGTCCACGTAGAACGGGTTGGCCATCACCCCCATCACCACGTCCGAGATCCGGTAGGTGGCGATCAAGGCCAGGATCAGCAGGGCCTGCCAGCGGTAGCGCAGCAGGAAATCCAGGAACGGGCTCACCACCGCGCTGTAGCCCCAGGCGAGCAGGTCCGCGAGCCCCTTGGGCAAGAGGCCGCTGCCGTGGAGGCGGGCGCTCACCCGGGCTTCCCGCTCCAGGGTCTCCCGGGACACCGCCACCCGCGGCTCCGCGGAGTAGAGCACCGTGACCATCCCCACCCCCATGAAGCCGGCCATCGCCAAGTAGGCGACGGTCCAGGGCAACGCTTCGTAGGTTGCCTCGCTCGGATCGAAGCGCGCTGCGATCCACAGGGCCCCGGCGGAAGCGAGGATCACGGCCAGCCGGTAGCCCGCCTGGTAGGCGGCGGCCATGGCGCCCTGCAGCTCGGGCGGGGCGGATTCGATGCGGAAGGCGTCGATGGCGATGTCCTGGGTGGCGGAGGCGAAGGCGGTGAGCAGGGCGAAGGCCACCAGCCGCTCCAGGTGGGTGGCCGGATCGGAGAAGGCCATGCCCGTAAGGCCCACGACAACGGCGAGCTGGGCCGCGAGCAGCCAGCTCCGGCGCCGCCCGAGCCGGTGGGTGAGCCAGGGCAACCGCAGGCGATCCACCAGGGGCGCCCAAGCCCACTTGAGCCCATAGGCGAGGGCCACCCAACTCAGGAACCCGATGGTGGTGCGGTCCACCCCCGCTTCCCGCAGCCAGAAAGAAAGGGTCCCCAGGGTGAGCAGCAGGGGCAGCCCCGAGGAGAAGCCCAGGAGCAGCATGCGCGCCACCCGGGGCTCCAGGTACACGCCCAGGGCCGCGAGCCAGGGGTGCGATGAGCGGTCGATGGGCAAGGGAGGCGCGGCGAAGGCCTGAAATCAGCGCCCGGGCAGGGTCAGGTCGTAGTCGATCACCAGGGGCGCGTGGTCGGAGAAGCGCTCGCCCTTGTAAACGAAGGCCCGCCGGGCGAGCTGGGCCACTTTCGGCGTGGCGATCTGGTAGTCGATACGCCATCCCACGTTCTTCTCCCACGCCCGGCCCCGGTTGGACCACCAGGTATAGGCCTCCCCGGTCGCGTCCGGGTAGAGCCGGCGATAGACGTCCACCCATCCCAACTCATCGAAGACCCGGCTCAACCAGGCGCGCTCCTCCGGCAGGAAGCCCGAGTTCTTCTGGTTGGAGCGCCAGTTCTTGAGATCGATCTCCTTGTGGGCGATGTTGATGTCGCCGCAGAGGATGTACTCGCGCCCGCTTTTGGCCAGCTTGGCGAGCACCGGAAAGAAGCGGTCCATGAAGCTGAACTTGGCCGCCTGCCGCTCCGGCCCGGCCGAGCCCGAAGGCACGTACAGGGACACGATGGAAAGGGCACCGTAGCGGGCCTCCAGGTAGCGGCCCTCCGCGTCGATGTCGGGAATGCCCAGGCCTTCTACCACGCGGTCGGGAGGATGCTTGCAGTACATGCCCACGCCGCTGTAGCCCCGCCGCTGGGAGAAGTGGAAGTGTCCCTGCATCCGGTCCGGCCGCACCATCTCCGGAGTGAGATCGTCCGCCAAAGCCTTCAACTCCTGCACGCAGGCCACGTGGGCCCGCTGGGCGGGCAGCCACTGGAAGAATCCCTTGGCCGCCGCCGAGCGGATGCCGTTCAGGTTGAGGGTGATGATCCGCAACACGCCGATACTGGAAAAAAAGCGCCGGGCCGCTTAAATTGTCGGCTGTCCGCTCAAACCGCCGCCCCGAGCCCTTCTCGTTCCCTATGCCCTCGCTTGGCCATCGCCCGGCTCTTTCCCCATGACCGATTTCCGCCGGCAGTTCGTCCAGTTCGCCATCGCCCGCGGCGCGCTGCGCTTCGGCGAGTTCCGGACCAAGGCGGGACGCGTGTCCCCCTACTTCTTCAACGCGGGCCTGTTCAACGACGGCGCTTCCCTCAGGGCGCTGGCGCAATTTTACGCGAAAGCCATCCGCGCGAGCGGGATCGCCTTCGACATGCTGTTCGGGCCCGCCTACAAGGGCATTCCCCTGGTCACCGCCACCGCCGTGGCCCTGGCCGAGGAGGGCTTGAACTGCCCCTTCTGCTTCGACCGCAAGGAGCCCAAGGACCACGGGGAAGGCGGCGCCACCATCGGCGCCCCCCTCCAGGGCCGGGTGCTGATCGTGGACGATGTGATCTCCGCCGGCACCTCGGTGCGGGGGGCGGTGGAACTGATCCGCGCCGCCGGCGCCATCCCCTGCGGCGTGGTGATCGCCCTGGACCGGATGGAACGGGGCCTCGGGTCCCGGTCCGCCGCGGAGGAAGTGCGGCAGGCCTACGGCATCCCGGTGATCAGCATCGCCACGCTGGACGACGTGATCGCCCACCTGGAAACCCAGGAGTCACTGGCACAGCGCTTGCTTGAGATTCGCCGTTACCGGGAAACCTTCGGCGCGCGCCCTTGAGAACGCCCGCGCTGCCCGGATGTGCAACGGCTCACAGGGTTTTGCCCTATGTCTGACCGATCTATACCCACCGGACACCCAGCGGCAACGTCGGCCAGGGGACGGCACGCCCTCTTCTGGCTGTGCGGCCTCGCGGCGCTTACCGCCGCGGCCTTCCCCTCCCCGGCTGACGCCAGGATGTACAAGTGCACCGATCCCCAGGGCCGGGTCTATTACACCGATAGGCTCACCCCGGACTGCGTGCAGCAGGGCCTCCAGGAGATGAACAAGCGCGGCATCGTGGTGCGGGAGTACGAAGCGGGGCAGGTTCCGGGGGGGAAGCCGGTCAAGCGGGAAGAACCGAGAACGAGCCCGGAACAGGAGCGGGAGGCGATGGAGCGGGAGCGCCGGGACCGGGCCCTGCTCGCCACTTACGCCAGCGAGCGGGAAATCGATCTCGCCCGGGACCGCAACCTGAAGCAGGCGGAACTCGCCATCGCGAGCTTGAAGGCCCGGGAAAAGAGCGCCGCCGAGAAAGTCGGCAAGTTGAAAGCGGACGCGGATAAGTTCGCCGGGCGCGGGAAGCCCGTGCCCGAGTGGCTCAGCGAAGAGCTGGCCCACGCCGAGCGGGAACTCAGCGCCCTTAAGGCCCAGGTGGCCGCGAAGGAGGGCGAGATGGACGCCATCCGGGCCCGCTTCGAGGCGGACAAGGCGCGCTACCGGGAGCTGAAGGGCCGCTGAGCCGCCCCGCGGCGGGGGTGGCTCACGAGCCGCCCAGCCTGCGCTTGAGGATCTCGTTGAGCTGAGCCGGGTTGGCCTTGCCCTGGGTGGCCCGCATCGCCTGGCCCACGAAGTAGGCGAAGAGCTTCTCTTTCCCGGCTCGGTAGTCCGCCACCTGCTGGGGATTGGCGGCGATGATCCGGTCCACGATGGCTTCCAGCGCGGCGGCGTCGGAGATCTGCTTGAGCCCCCGGGCCTCGATGATCCGGTCGGCCGCCTCCTCCCCTTCCGCCTCCCCCCGCGCCAGGGCGTCGAACACCTCCTTGGCGATCTTGCCGGAGATGGTACCGTCCACCAGGCGGCCGAGCAGGCGCGCCAGTTGGGCGGGGGAGATGGGGCTCGCGTCGATCTCCAGCCCCCGCCGGTGGAGCCAGCCGGAGAGCTCCCCCATCACCCAGTTGGCGCACAGCTTGGGCTCCCGGGGAAGCCGCTCCACCAGTGCCTCGAAATAGTCCGCCATCTCTTTGCTGGAGGTGAGCACCCCCGCGTCGTAGGCGGTGAGCCCGTATTCCCGCTGGTAGCGGCTGCGCTTCTCCTGGGGCAGCTCGGGAAGGGTCGCCCGCACCTCCTCGATCCACGCCTCGCTCACTTCCAGGGGCAAGAGGTCGGGATCGGGGAAGTAGCGGTAGTCGTGGGCCTCCTCCTTGGTGCGCATGGAGCGGGTCTCCCCCCGGTCCGGGTCGAACAGCCGGGTCTCCTGCACGACGCGGCCCCCGTCCTCCAGGAGCTCGATCTGCCGCTCCACCTCGTAGTCGATGGCCCGCTCCAGGAAGCGGAAGGAGTTGAGGTTCTTGATCTCGCAGCGGGTGCCGAGCCGCATCTCCCCCCGCCGCCGCACCGAGACGTTGGCATCGCAGCGGAACGACCCCTCCTGCATGTTGCCGTCGCATATGCCGATCCAGCGCACCAGGGCGTGGAGCGCCTTGGCGTAGGCCACCGCCTCCTCGGTGGAGCCCATGTCCGGCTCGGAAACGATCTCCAGCAGCGGCGTGCCGGCCCGGTTGAGATCGATGCCGGTCATGCCGTGGAAATCTTCGTGGAGGGATTTTCCGGCGTCCTCCTCCAGGTGGGCGCGGGTCAGCCGCACCGCCTTCTCGACGCCCCCCACCTGGATGGGAACGGCGCCGCCCACGATGATGGGCAGCTCGTACTGGCTGATCTGGTAGCCCTTGGGCAGATCGGGATAGAAGTAGTTCTTGCGGGCAAACACCGACCGGCGGTTGATTTTCCCGTTCACCGCCAGGCCGAACTTGATCGCCCGCTCCACCGCGCCCCGGTTCAACACCGGCAACACCCCGGGCAGGGCGATGTCCACGGCGCAGGCCTGGGTGTTGGGGGCGGCGCCGAAGGCGGTGGACGCTCCCGAGAAGATCTTGGCCCGGGTGGAGAGCTGGGCGTGCACCTCCAGCCCGATCACCACCTCCCAGCCTTCCCGCGGCGCGCTCATGACTCCTCCAGGTCCGGCGGCATACGCCGGTGCCAGTCGGTAACCCTCTGGTACTGGTGGGCCGCGTTCAGCATACGGGCCTCGGCGAAATAGCCGCCGACGATCTGCAATCCCACCGGCAGGCCCTCGCCGTCGAAACCGGCGGGGATGGACAGCCCCGGCAGCCCGGCCAGGTTCACGGCGATGGTGAAGATGTCGGAAAGATACATCTGCACCGGGTCGCTCAAGCGGCTGCCCAGGGGGAAGGCGGTGGTGGGCGAGGTGGGTCCCAGGATCAGATCGCAGCGCTCGAAGGCCCGCTTGAAGTCCTGGGCAATCAGCCGCCGCACCTTTTGCGCCTGGAGATAATAGGCGTCGTAGTAGCCGTGAGAGAGCACATAGGTGCCGATCAGGATGCGGCGCTTGACCTCGGCGCCGAAGCCCTCCGCCCGGGTCTTCGTATACATGTCCAGCAGATCCTGGTACTGCGGCGTCCGGTAACCGTAGCGCACCCCATCGTAGCGGGCCAGGTTGCTGGAGGCCTCCGCCGGCGCCAGGACGTAGTACACCGGCACCGAAAGCTCCATGTTGGGAAGGGAAACCTCCACGGTCTCGCAGCCCAGCTCGCGGAACACCGTGCAGGCCTGCTCCACCGCCCGGGCCACGTCCGGCGCCACCCCTTGCGCGAAGTATTCCCGGGGCAGCCCCAGGCGCAAGCCCTTGAGGGGGCTTTCCAAGTCGCGGGTGTAATCTTCGGGTTCCCGCTCCAGGCTGGTGGAATCCCGGGGATCGAAGCCCGCCATGACGTTGAGGAGCAGCGCCAGGTCCTCGGCCGACCTGGCCATGGGCCCGCCCTGGTCCAAGCTGGAGGCAAAGGCGATCATTCCGTAACGGGACACCAGGCCGTAAGTGGGCTTCAGGCCCGAGATCCCGCACAGGGCCGCCGGCTGCCGGATGGAGCCCCCGGTGTCGGTGCCGGTGGCGGCTGGCGCGAGCCGGGCCGCCACGGCGCAAGCCGAGCCCCCGGAGCTGCCGCCCGGGACCCGGTCCAGAGCCCAGGGGTTACGCACCGGCCCGAAGTAGGAGGTTTCGTTGGACGAACCCATGGCGAACTCGTCCATGTTGGTCTTGCCCAGGCTCACCATGCCGGCAGCGTTCAGCTGCTCCACCACGTGGGCATCGTAGGGAGCAACGAAGTTGGCGAGCATCTTGGAGCCGCAGGTGGTACGCCACCCCTTTGCGCAGAAAATGTCCTTGTGGGCCACCGGGACCCCGGTGAGGGGTCCGGCCTCCCCCCGGGCGAGGCGCTGGTCGGCCGCCTCCGCCTGGGCCAGGCTCGCTTCCGGATCCAGGGTAATGAAGGCGTTCAACCGGGGGTTGAGCCGCTCGATCCGGGCGAGATACGCCCGGGTGAGCTCCACGCTGGAGACCCGGCGCTCTGCCAGCGCGGCCGCCAGAGCCTTGAGGCTGGAATTCAGCAGATCCACGGGGCTTTGGCCCGTTCCGGGCGTTTCGGCCGGGAGCGGGTTTTCACTCGATGACCTTGGGCACCAGGTACAGGCCGGCCTCCACGCGCGGGGCGATCGATTGGAACAACTCCCGTTGGTCGGCTTCGGTCACCTCGTCGGGCCGCAGCCTCAGCACCACGTCCTGGGCGTGGGCCATGGGCTCGATGTCCCGGGTGTCCACCGCCTGCATCTTCTCGATCAGGGCGAAAATTCCGGTAAGCTGTTGCAGCACCATCTGCGCCTCCTCCTCGGTGATGGCGATGCGGGCGAGGTGGGCGATGCGCCGAACGTCGTCCAGGGAGAGGCTCATGGCGGCCGCTTAAGTGCTTCAATTAACAAAGCTCGTTAGGGTATCATAATTTATTTATCGGGCGCAGCCCGGCCGCGGAAGAAAATCCATGTTCGGTTTCCTAAGCTCTTACTTTTCCAATGACCTCGCCATCGACCTCGGCACGGCCAACACCCTGATCTGGGTCCGCGGCAAGGGCATCGTCCTCAACGAACCCTCCGTCGTGGCAATCCGCCAGGAAGGCGGGCCCAACGGCAAGAAGGTCATCCAGCAGGTGGGGCTGGCGGCCAAGCAGATGCTCGGCCGCACCCCGGGCAACATCACCGCCATCCGGCCGATGAAAGACGGGGTGATCGCCGACTTCACCGTCACCGAGCAGATGCTCAAGCAGTTCATCAAGAAGGTCCACGACTCCAAGCTCTTCTCCCCCAGCCCGCGCATCGTGATCTGCGTGCCCTGCGGCTCCACCCAAGTGGAGCGGCGGGCGATCCGGGAATCCGCCTACGGGGCGGGCGCGCGCAAGGTGGAGCTGATCGAGGAGCCCATGGCGGCGGCCATCGGCGCGGACCTCCCCGTGGAGGAGGCCACCGGCTCCATGGTGGTGGATATCGGCGGCGGCACCACCGAGGTGGGGGTCATCTCCCTGGGCGGGATCGTCTACTCCAACTCGGTGCGGGTGGGGGGCGACAAGTTCGACGAGGCCATCATCAACTACATCCGTCGCAACTATGGCATGCTGATCGGCGAGACCACCGCCGAGGAGATCAAGAAGGAGATCGGCTCCGCCTTCCCGGGCTCAGAGGTGCGGGAAAAGGAGGTCAAGGGACGTAACCTGGCCGAAGGCATCCCCCGCAGCTTCACCATCTCCTCCAACGAGATCCTGGAGGCCCTCACCGAGCCCCTGAACGCCATCGTGAGCGCAGTCAAGCAGGCGCTGGAGCAGACTCCCCCCGAGCTAGGGGCGGACATCGCCGAAAAGGGCATGGTGTTGACCGGGGGCGGGGCGTTGCTGCGGGACATCGACCGGCTCCTCATGGAAGAGACGGGACTGCCGGTGATCGTGGCCGACGATCCGCTGACCTGCGTGGTGCGGGGATCGGGGCGGGCCCTGGAGCGCATGGACAAGCTGGGAGGCAGCATATTCACCAGCGATTGAGGCACGGGAAGGGCCCGGGGAGGGGCGGGGCTTCACGGGGGAGGCCGGGGCCCGCGGGCTCTTTGGTTCCCTGCCTTTTTTCCCCGCCTGCGTGAATGGAATACTCCCCGCCCCCTTTCTTCAAACGCGGACCCAGCCCCTTCGCCCGATTGGCGCTATTCGCCGCCCTGTCGGTGGCCCTGCTGGCGACCGACGCCCGTTACCACTACCTGGACGTGCTGCGGGACGGCGCGTCCATCGCTCTCTATCCCCTGCAGCGCATCGCCACGGCACCCGGCGCCCTCTACCACCGGGTGAAGGACTTCTTCGTCACCCAGAGCCAGCTCGCCCGGGACAACGCCCGGCTGCGCCAGGAACAGCTCTCCATCCTCGCCCGCTTGCAGCGGCTGGAGGCGCTGGAGGCGGAGAACGCCCACCTGCGCAACCTGCTGGAGGCCCGGGAGCAGTACGGGCAGCGGGCGGTGGCGGCCGAGATCCTGTACGCGGAGCGCAACCCCTTCAGCCGCAAGATCCTGGTGGACAAAGGCTCGGCCCACGGGATCCAGGCGGGGGAAGTGGTGATCGACGGGGCGGGGGTGGTGGGCCAGGTCACCCGCGTCTATCCCCTCCTCTCCGAGGTGACCCTGGTCACCGACCGGGACCACGCCGTGCCGGTGCTGGTGGTGCGCACCGGGCTGCGGGCCATCGTCTTCGGCGGCGAGGACGGGACCCTGGAGCTGCGCTATCTGCCCCAGGCGGTAGACGTGGAAACCGGTGACCTGCTGGTCACCTCGGGCATCGACAGCGTCTATCCGCCGGGGTTACCCGTGGCCCGGGTCACCCGAATCGAGCGGGACACGGGCCAATCCTTCGCCCGCATCGTCTGCCAGCCGGTAGCGGGGGCGGAACAGTACCGCCAGGTGCTGATCCTGGCGCGGCAGGGGGCGGTGCCGGCCCGGCCCCACCCGGTCCAGGGCAAGGAACGTTGATGGCGGTAAGTGTCCCCCGGGCGGAAGAGCTGCTGCGGCCGGCCGGCCCTGGCCTCATCGCCCTCACCTTGATCGGCGCCCTGCTGCTCACCCTGCTGCCCTGGTCCGGGATTTGGCTGGCGGCTCGCCCGGACTTCATGGCCGTCGCCCTGCTCTATTGGTGCATCCGGGAACCGCGCCGGGTGGGAATCGGCATCGCCTGGGGCCTGGGTCTGCTCATGGACGTGGGTCATGCCACCCTGTTCGGCCAGAACGCCCTCGCCTATGCGGTGCTCGCCTTCCTCGGGCTCACTTGGCGGCGCCGGGTGTTGATGTTCGGGCCCGGCGGCCAGGTGCTGCACGTCGCCCCGATCCTCCTGGCCCAGCAGCTCGTCTCCCTGCTGGTGGCCCTGGCGGGGGGCGCGTCTTTTCCCGGCTGGAGCGTCTTTCTGTCGGTGCTCACCGGCGCCCTCCTGTGGCCCGTGGTCTCCCTCCTGTTCACCCTTCCGCAGAAGCCCAAGCCGGATCCCGACGCGCTATGAACCGGCGGGTCGAGCTCAAGAACACCGAGCGGGAAGTGCACGCCTTTCGCCTGCGGCTGGCGGCGGCCGGCTTCTTGGTGCTGGCGGCGTTCGCGGTCCTGGCAGCCCGGTTTTTCTACCTGCAGGTGGTGCAGCGGGAGCACTACCAGACCCTGGCCGAGGCGAACCGCATCTCTCTGGTGCCCATCGTGCCCAACCGGGGCCTCATCCTGGACCGCAACGGCGAGGTCCTGGCCAGCAATTTCTCCGCCTACACCCTGGAGATCACGCCGGCCAAGGTGCGCGATCTGGACGCCCTGATCGACGAACTCTCCACCGTGGTGGAAATCGCGCCCAGGGACCGGCGCCGCTTCCAGCGGCTGCTGGAGGAGGCGAAGAGCTTCGAGAGTCTGCCCATCCGTACCCGGCTCTCCGACGAGGAGGCAGCGCGCTTCGCCGCCAACCGTTTCCGCTTCCCCAACGTGGAGCTGCGCGCCCGGCTGTTTCGCCAGTATCCCTGGGGCGAGACCGCCTCCCACGTGGTGGGCTACATCGGCCGCATCAGCGACCGGGACATCGAGACGCTCAAGGAGCAGGGCAGCTACGCCAATTACCGAGGCTCGGACTACATCGGGCGCGTCGGCATCGAACGCAGCTACGAAGAGGAACTGCATGGCGTCACTGGGGTGGAACAGGTGGAGGTGGACGCCTCCGGCCGAGCGCTGCGCACCCTCGCACGCACGCCCCCGGTGGCCGGCAACACCCTCACCCTGGCGCTGGACATCCGACTGCAGGAAGTGGCCGAGCAGGCCTTCGGCGAGCGTCGGGGAGCGCTGGTGGCGATCGAGCCGGCGACCGGGGGAATCCTGGCACTGGTCTCCAAGCCAGGCTTCGATCCCAATCTCTTCGTCGAAGGCATCGATCCCCAGAACTGGAAGGCGCTCAACGAATCCCCCGAGCGCCCCCTCAACAACCGGGCTCTGCGGGGCCAGTACCCCCCAGGTTCCACCTTCAAGCCCTTCATGGCCCTGGCGGGCCTGGAGCTGGGCAAGCGCACCCCCTCCTACACCATCAGCGATCCGGGCTGGTTCTCCCTCCCTGGACACAACCACCGGTACCGGGACTGGAAGCCGGGGGGCCACGGGCTGGTGGACCTGCGCAAGTCCCTGGTGGTCTCCTGCGACACCTACTACTACGGCCTAGCGGTGGACCTGGGCATAGACGCGATCCATGCCTTCATGAGGAAGTTTGGTTTCGGCCAGAAAACCGGGGTGGACATCGAGGGAGAGCTTCCCGGCCTGCTGCCGTCCCAGGAATGGAAGCGGAAGCGGCTGCGGGACAAATGGTACGTGGGGGACACGGTGTCGGTGGGCATCGGCCAGGGCTACATGCTGGCCACCCCGATGCAGCTCGCCCAGGCGACCGCCATCCTGGCCAACGGGGGCACGGCCTTCCGCCCCCACCTGGTGCAATCCATCGAGGACGCCGCCACCGGCGAAGTGCGGCGCATCGCCGCGGAGCCCCTCTACACCCTCAAGCTCGACCCCAACCATTTGCGGCTGGTGCAGGAGGCCCTGGTGGACGTCACCCGTCCCGGGGGCACGGCGGCGCGGGCCGGGGCCGGTGCCCCGTACGAATTCGCCGGCAAGACCGGCACCGCCCAGGTGGTGGCCATGAAACAGGGAGAAAAATACGACGAGAAAAAGCTCCGCGAGGAGCACCGGGACCATGCCCTCTTCGTCGCCTATGCCCCCGCGGAGGCGCCCCGCATCGCCCTGGCGATCCTGGTGGAGAACGGAGGCGCCGGGAGCGCCACCGCCGCCCCCATCGCCCGGGTGGTGTTCGACTACTATCTTCTCGGCAAGCGGCCGAGCCCCGGGCCGCTCCAAGGGGAGCCTACGAATGAGCCCAACGATTAAGCGAGCCCTGCGCTTCGTCGCGAGCCGCATGGACGGCATGCTGCTCACCGCCACGGCCCTGCTCCTCGCCACCGGGTTGATCACCCTGTACAGCGCCTCGGGCGCGAGCCTCGCCCGGGTGATGGGTCAACTGACCAACCTGGGAGTCGCCCTGGCCGCCATGTGGGCGGTGGCGCTGGTGCCGTCCCAGCGGCTGATGCGCGCCGCGGTGCCCCTGTACCTGCTGGGGCTGGCGCTCCTCGTCGCCGTGGCCCTGGTGGGGGAAGTGGTGAATGGGGCCCGGCGCTGGCTGGACCTGGGTTTCGTCCGCATCCAGCCCTCGGAGCTCATGAAGATCGCCGTGCCCATGCTGCTAGCCTGGTTCTTCGCCCGCAAGGAGGAAGCGCCGCGGCTAGCCGATTTCGCCGTCGCCGCCCTGCTGCTCGCCGTCCCCATGGGGCTCATCGTCCGCCAGCCGGACCTGGGCACGGCGCTCCTCATCGGCGCCTCCGGCTTCTACGTCCTGTTCCTGGCGGGGATGTCGTGGCGGCTGATGGCGGGGCTGGCGGCGGCGGCCCTGGCGAGCCTGCCCATCCTGTGGTCGGTGCTCCACGACTACCAGCGCCGCCGGATCCTGACCCTGCTGGACCCGACCCAGGACCCCCTGGGAGCGGGTTACCATACCATCCAGTCCACCATCGCCGTCGGCTCCGGCGCCATCGCCGGCAAGGGCTGGCTCCAGGGTACCCAATCCCACCTGGACTTCCTGCCGGAGCGCACCACCGATTTCATCTTCGCCGTCTACGCCGAGGAGTTCGGTTTCATCGGCAATCTGCTGCTGCTCCTCATGTACCTGCTGGTGATCGGCCGCGGCCTCTACATCGCCGCCCACGCCTCCACCCCGTTCGGTCGGCTGCTGGCGGGCGCCATCACCCTCACCTTCTTTACCTACGCCTTCGTCAACATGGGCATGGTGAGCGGCATCCTGCCGGTGGTGGGCGTGCCCCTGCCCTTGATCTCCTACGGCGGCACTTCCCTGGTGACGCTGCTCCTGGGCTTCGGTATGCTCATGAGCATCCACACCACGAAGAAACTGGTCAGAACCTGACGTCCGGCGAGGGAGGCATGATGCGGGAAGCGGGAAAGGGGGCCGGGATCGAGGGCGAAAACCGGGCCGGGCCTTCGGCCCCAGGGCCTCGGCCATCCGCCGGCGCCCCCCCTTTCTGCGCCGGGTGGCTTCTGCCCCTGGGGCTGGCGGCGGCCCTCCTCCTGGGCGGCTGCGGCACGGCCCCCAAACGAAGCCCCGTAGCGATGGAACCCCCGCCCGGGGGCGTCCCCACTCGGGGCGGCTATTACCTGGACGACGGCCCTGGGGAAAATCCACCGCCCAACCTGGAGGCGATTCCCGACGCCGTGCCCCGGCCGGAGCCCATCCGCGCCGCCAACGCCCGCCCCTATGAGGCCATGGGGCGCACCTACATCCCCATGGCGGAGCCAAGGCCCTTCAAGCAGCGGGGCATGGCTTCCTGGTACGGGCGCCGTTACCATGGCCGCCCGACCGCTTCGGGAGAGCCCTACGACATGTACGCCATGACCGCGGCCCACCCCACGCTGCCGATTCCGAGCTACGCCCGGGTGACCCACCTGGGCAACGGCAGGTCCGTGGTAGTGCGGATCAACGACCGGGGGCCGTTCCTGTCGGAGCGCATCATCGACCTCTCCTACACCGCGGCCTACAAGCTAGGCATGGTGGAGGCGGGGAGCGCCTGGGTGGAAGTGGAGGCCCTGCTGCCGGGGACGCTGCCCGCCGCCCCACCCCTTCAGGCGAGCGCCCCGGTCCCGGGGGCCGAGCCCGGGCCAACAAGCCCGCCCGCCTCCCCAGTCAGCGGCGGCCCCGACGCCGCGCTCTCCGCCGCCCCGGGCTACTACCTGCAATTGGGCGCTTTCGGCTCCCGGGAGAACGCGCAAGCCTTCCTCGGCCGACTGCGGGGCGAGCTCGCCTGGCTAGCGGACGCCCTGGGGCTCGCCTTCCACGAACGCCTGTTCCGGGTGCAGGCGGGGCCCTACCCCGACGCCGCCTCGGCCCGGGAGGCAGCCGAGCGCATCGCCGCCGCCCTCAACCTGAGGCCCCTGATCGTCTCCCGGTAGGCCGCAACGCCGGCCCGCAGAGGCCGGCTTAGAGGATGTAGCGCGACAGGTCGTCGCTCTGGGCTAGGTTCTTGAGCCGGGCGTCCACGTAGGGCGCGTCGATCACCACGCTCTCGCCGGAGCGGCGTCCCGCCTCGAAGGACACCTCTTCTAAAAGCTTCTCCATCACCGTGTACAGCCGCCGCGCACCGATGTTCTCGGTACGCTCGTTCACCTGATAGGCGATCTCCGCCAGCCGCCGGATGCCGTCCGGGCGGAAGTCCAGGATGATCCCCTCGGTCGCAAGCAGCGCCTGGTACTGCCGGGTGAGGCAGGCATCGGTGTTGGTGAGGATCTGCTCGAAGTCGTCCACCGAAAGGGAGTCGAGCTCCACTCGGATGGGGAAGCGCCCCTGCAGCTCAGGGATCAGGTCCGAGGGTTTGGACAGATGAAAGGCGCCGCTGGCGATGAACAGGATGTGGTCGGTGCGGATCATGCCGTACTTGGTGGAGACGGTGGTCCCCTCCACCAGGGGCAGCAGGTCCCGCTGCACCCCCTGGCGGGAGACGTCGGCGCCTACCGTCTCGGCGCGGCTCGCGATCTTGTCGATCTCGTCGAGAAATACGATGCCGTTCTGCTCCACGTTGGCCACCGCCTTGGCCTTGATCTCGTCCTCGTTCAGGAGCTTCCCCGCCTCCTCGTCGGTGAGGAGCCGCATCGCCTCCTTGATCTTCAACTTGCGCAGCCGCTTGCGGGCGGCGCCCAGGCTCTGGAACAGGCCCTGGATCTGGGAGGTGAGCTCCTCCATGCCGGGCGGGGCGAAGATCTCCATGTGGGGCTGCACCGCCGCCACCTCGATCTCGATCTCCCGGTCGTCCAGCTCGCCCTCCCGCAGCTTCTTGCGGAACTTCTGCCGGGCGGCGCTATCGGCCTCCGGCGCCGCCTCGGTGCCGAAGCCCCGCGCCGGGGGGAGCAGCGCGTTCAGGATGCGCTCCTCGGCCAAGTCCTCCGCCCGGTGTCGCACCTTGCGGGCTTCCTGCTCCCGAGTCTGCTTGACCGCCACCTCCGCCAGGTCGCGCACGATGGTGTCCACGTCCCGCCCCACGTAGCCCACCTCGGTGAACTTGGTGACCTCCACCTTGATGAAGGGGGCGTCGGCGAGCCGCGCCAGGCGCCGGGCGATCTCCGTCTTGCCCACCCCGGTGGGGCCGATCATGAGGATGTTCTTCGGCGTGATCTCCTGGCGCAGGGGCTCCGGGACCCGCTGCCGCCGCCAGCGGTTGCGCAACGCGATGGCCACCGCCCGCTTGGCGGCTTCCTGGCCGATGATGTGCTTGTTAAGCTCGTGGACGATTTCCTGGGGGGTCATGGACATGGCGAAATCCCTTGAGCTTCCCGGCGGCTACTCCAGCACCTCGACCACATGCTGCTGGTTGGTGTAGATGCAGATGTCGGCGGCGATGGCGAGCGCTTTGCGCACGATCTCCTCGGCGCCGAGCTCGGTGTTCTCCAGCAGCGCCCGCGCCGCCGCCTGGGCGTAGGGCCCGCCGCTGCCGATGGCGATCACGCCCATCTCCGGCTCCAGCACGTCCCCGTTCCCGGTAATGATAAGGGAGGTCTCCCGGTCCGCCACCGCCAGCATGGCCTCCAGCCGCCGCAGGATGCGGTCGGTGCGCCAGTCCTTCGCCAGCTCCACCGCCGAGCGGGTGAGGTTGCCCTGGTGCTTTTCCAGCTTGGCCTCGAAGCGCTCGAACAGGGTGAAGGCGTCGGCGGTGCCGCCGGCGAACCCGGCCAGTATCCGCTCGTTGTAGAGCCGCCGCACTTTGCGGGCGCCCGCCTTCACCACTACATTGCCCAGCGTGACCTGGCCGTCGCCGCCCAGCGCCACCTGGGCGCCCCGGCGCACGGAAACGATGGTGGTGCCGTGAAATTGGTCCATGGGTCGAAAACCCGAAGAACGGAAAAAAAGAATTATAGCCCGCCTCGGGCGCCGCCGCCGGGACGCGGCCTACTCGCCCAGGCGGTCGGAGGCGTAGATTTTTTCGATTTGCGCCTGGTAGCGCTTCAGGATCTCCCGGCGCTTGAGCTTCATGGTGGGGGTGAGCACGCCGTTCTCGATGGTCCACGGCTCCCGCTCCACGATCACCCGGCGCACCCGGATGTAGCGGGGGAAATCCTTCAACTGTTCGTTGGCCCGCTTGATGAGCTTCTTCTCGTCGGTTTCCTGGGTCACCGCCACCATGACGATGTATGGCCGCCCCTCCCCCACCAGCGCCACCTGCTCGAAAATCGGGTCGTTGAGAATCGCCGCCTCCACGTGCTCGGGCGGGAACTTCTCGCCGTTGGAGAGCACCACGATCTCCTTGGTGCGGCCGATGATGTAGACCCGCCCGTCGCGCATCTCCACCTGGTCCCCCGTGTTGAGCCAGCCGTCCCGATCGATGACGGCGGCGGTGGCCTCCGGATCGCGCCAGTAGCCCAGCATCACGTTGGGGCCCCGCACCAGCAGCTCCTGCTTCTCGTTCACCCGGATCTCCACCCCGTCCAGGGGCTTGCCCGCCGAGGTGGGATCGTTGTCGTCCTCCCGGTTGGCGGTCACTACGGGGGAGGCTTCGGTCAGGCCGTAGCCCTGGAGCAGGAGGAGGCCGAGCCCGACGAAGGTCTTGGCGATGCGCAGCTCCACCGCCGCGCCGCCCACCACGGAGAGGCGCACGCGCCCGCCCAGGCGCGCCATGATCTTCCGGGCCACCAGCCGCTTGAGTAGCGCGTACTGCAGCCGGTCCAGGGCGCCGCCCCGTTTCTGGAAGAGTTTCCAGCCCAGCTCCACTGTGCGGTGGAAAAGCGCCCGCTTGAGCCGCGCGTTCGCCAAGCTCTGCTCGATGCGGGCGAGGAAGCGCTCGTAGACCCGCGGCACCGCCAGCAGAATGGTGGGCCGGACGGTGGCGAGATCCTCCGCCAGTTGCTGGATGCTGCGGGAATAGGCCACGCGGATGCCCCGCTTGAGGGGCAGGTAATAGCCCGCCGTCCGCTCGAACATATGGGACAGGGGGATGATGGACAGCATCACGTCGTCATCGTAGAGGGTGACCACCTTGAGGCAGGCTTCCACGTTGGACATGATGTTGCGATGGGAGAGCATTGCCCCCTTGGGGCGGCCGGTGGTACCGGAGGTGTAGCAAATGGTGGCGAGGGTTTGGGGCTCGAGATCCATTGCCTGGAACGGCTGCTGCGCCCGGGGCAGCCAGGATTCTAGGCTCGCCACTCCCTTCTCCGCGCCCCCCTCCAGGCACACCAGCAGGGGGAGCTTCTGGGACGCGGCGCGCAGGGAGTCCACCAGGCGCTCGTTTTCCAGGAGAAGCAGCCGGGCTTCGGCATGGTTCGCGCACCAGGCGATGTTCTCCGCGTTGTCGTTCACGTAGAGGGGTACCACCACCAGTCCCATTCCCAAGGCCGCCAGGTCCGCCGCCACCCAGTGAACCCCGTTTTTGAGGCACAAGGCCACCCGGTCGCCCGGCACGAAGCCCTGGTCCCGGAAGGCCTGCTGCCAGCGCGCGGCGAGATCCAGCATTTCCGCCGCGGTGTAATCTTTCCAGCGGTCGCCGGTCCATTGGGTGTAGAGCACCCGGTCGCTCCGGGTGCGATACTGGTCAAGATACTGGGCCAGGTTCATGAGGTGGGAGAGATGCGTAACAGGCAGGGGATGGCAGCTTCGGATCGGGACGCGCGGTCGTGCTCCTTCCGTCTTATTCTGCTTTTTTGCATGCCGAAGGGTTGCAAGCGCTTTCAGGTACAAGACGTAGTGTACAGTTGCACCGCCGTTTTGCAACCCGTATAACGCCATGCAATTTGACCTTCATCGGGCGCGCTTGTTCTCCCCCTGCCCCCGGGGCCTGGAGCCCGTCCTTGCCCAGGAGCTGGCGGAACTGGGAGCCCGCGATCCCACGCCCCTGGAGGGCGGGGTCGCTTACGGCGGCGACCTGGCCGTGTGCTACCGGGTCAATCTGGCGAGCCGCATCGCCAGCCGGGTCCTGTGGCAGGTGGCGGAGGGCGCCTACCGGAACGAGCAGGACGTCTATGACGCCGTCTCGAGCCTGCCGTGGCCCGTCTGGTTCGGGTCGGGGAATACCATTCGCGTGAACGTGGCGGCGACCCGTTGCCGGTTGAAAAGCCTGGACTACGTAACCCTGCGCATCAAGGACGCGATCTGCGACCGGTTCCGCGCTGAGCAGGGCGGGCGGCCCGACGTGGACACCCGCTCCCCCGACGTGCGCGTCCACGCCTTTCTCGATGACCGGCGCCTCGTCCTTTACCTGGACACCAGCGGCGAACCCCTGTTCAAGCGGGGCCTGCGCACCGCCAGCGCGGAGGCGCCTATCCGGGAAAACCTGGCCGCGGGCATCCTCCGGCTGACCGGATGGAAGCCCGGCGTGCCTCTCCTCGATCCCATGTGCGGCAGCGGCACCTTCCTGCTAGAAGCGGCCCAGATGGCCCTCCAGATCCCGGCGGGGCTCAAGCGGTCCTTCGCCTTCGAGAAGCTCGCCTTCCACGACCCGCGCCAGTGGCAGGAAGTGCGCCGCGAGGCCGAATCCCGCATCCGCCGGACCTCCCCCGGTCCCATTTACGGCGCGGACGTGGACGCCGGAGCCGTGCGCGCGGCCGCCGCCAACCTCCGGGCGGCCGGGCTGATCGAAGTGGTACAACTGCGCCGAGCCGACGTGCTGGAACTTCCACCGCCCGCGCCCTCGGGCATCCTGGTGGCCAACCCGCCCTACGCGGTGCGCCTGGGGGAACGGGACGCCCTCGGCGCCTTCTACCCCCGCCTGGGCGACGCGCTGAAGGCGCGCTTCGCCGGATGGAGCGTCTACCTGCTGACGGCGGACCTGCGGCTGCCGCGGCTGATCCGCTTGAAGCCCACCCGGCGCGTGCCCCTCTTCAACGGCGCCCTGGAGTGCCGCCTGTTCGAGTTCCGCATGGTGGAAGGCAGGATGGTAAAGAAGCGCGTAGAAGGAAGGAGGGACGAAAGCGAAGGATGAAACGGGCGGTGGGCGTTTCGATCCTTAAGCCTGGGAAACCTCTAAACGACTCGCGCTCTCGCGCGACGGCGCGACCGCCGCCTCAGGTCAGACGGAGGTGGTCCAGGCCCTCCATCAGGTTCTTGTCCTTTGCCTCCTGGCCCCGCAGCTTGATCTCGAGCCGCAGCTCGTTCATGGAGTCCGCGTTGCGCAGCGCGTCCTCGTAGGTGATGACGCCGGCCTCGTGCAGGTCGAACAGGGCCTGGTCGAAGGTCTGCATGCCCAGCTCCCGGGAGCGCTTCATCACGTCCTTGATCTCGTGTACCTGGCCCTTGAAGATCAGGTCGGAGATGAGGGGCGTGTTGAGCATGATCTCGATGGCGGCCACCCGTCCCTTGCCCTCCGCCCGCGGGATCAAGCGCTGGGAAATCATCGCCCGCAGGTTCAGGGAAAGATCCATGAGGAGCTGGGGCCGCCGGTCCTCGGGGAAGAAGTTGATGATGCGGTCCAGGGCCTGGTTGGAGCTGTTGGCGTGGAGGGTGGCCATGCACAGGTGGCCGGTCTCGGCGAAGGCGATGGCGTAGTCCATGGTCTCCCGGTCGCGGATCTCCCCCATCAGGATCACGTCCGGCGCCTGGCGCAGGGTGTTCTTGAGGGCCACGTCCCAGGAATCGGTGTCCACGCCCACCTCCCGCTGGGTGACGATGCACTTCTTATGCTCGTGCACGTACTCGATCGGGTCTTCGATGGTGATGATGTGGCCGTGGCTGTTCTCGTTGCGGTAGCCGATCATGGCCGCCAGGGTGGTGGACTTGCCCGAGCCGGTGGCCCCCACCACGATCACCAGCCCCCGCTTGCTCATCACCACCTCCTTGAGCACTTCCGGCAGGCCCAGGCTCTCCAGCGTCGGGATCTCGGTGTTGATGGTGCGCAGCACCAGCCCTACCCGCGCCTGCTGCACGAAGGCGTTGACCCGGAAGCGGCCGATGCCGGAAGGGCTGATGGCGAAGTTGCACTCCTTGGTGGACTCGAACTCGGCCGCCTGCCGATCGTTCATGATGGCGCGGGCGAGCTCCAGGGTGTGCTGGGGCGTGAGGGGCTGGCTGGAAGCCGGGACGATCTTGCCGTCCACCTTGATGGCGGGCGGGAAGCCGGCGGTCAGGAACAGGTCAGAGCCGTTCTTGCTCACCATCAGGCGCAGAAGATCGTGCACGAGCTTGGTTGCCTGGTCGCGTTCCATGTCGGTCTCCTACTGAGCCCCCGGGAGAGGGGGAAGGGGAGAAGGCGGGAGAGGGTCAAGTGTCGTCAAATGTTTTGAGAATCGCTTCCGGAGCACAGGGCTTCAACCGCCCGAATGCTCACGCACCGGGGAACAGGTCCTTATTGGCGGCCCGGGAGCGAGCCTCGGAAGCCGCTACCACGTTGCGCCGTACCAGGTCCTGCAGGCACTGGTCCAGCGTCTGCATGCCCACCGCCTGCCCCGTCTGGATGGCGGAGTACATCTGGGCGATTTTGTTCTCCCGGATCAGGTTGCGGATGGCGGGCGTGCCGATCATGATCTCGTGGGCCGCCACGCGGCCCGAGCCGTCCTTGGTCTTGAGCAGGGTTTGGGAGATGACCGCCCGCAGGCTTTCCGAAAGCATGGCCCGCACCATCTCCTTCTCCGCCGCTGGAAACACGTCCACGATCCGGTCCACGGTCTTGGCGGCGGAGCTGGTGTGGAGCGTCCCGAACACCAGGTGCCCGGTCTCCGCCGCCGTGAGGGCAAGCCGAATAGTCTCCAGGTCCCGCATCTCCCCCACCAGGATCACGTCCGGGTCTTCCCGCAGGGCGCTGCGCAGCGCATTGGCGAAGGAATGGGTGTGGGGCCCCACCTCCCGCTGGTTGATGAGGCAGCGCTTGCTCTCGTGCACGAACTCGATGGGATCCTCGATGGTGAGGATGTGGCCATGCTCGTTCTCGTTGATGTAGTTGATCATGGCGGCCAAGGTGGTGGACTTGCCCGAGCCGGTGGGGCCGGTCACCAACACGATGCCACGGGGCTGGCTGGAGATGTCCTGGAAGATCTTGGGGGCGTTCAGCTCCTCCAGCGAAAGCACCTTGGACGGAATGGTGCGGAACACCCCGCCGGCGCCACGGTTCTGCACGAAGGCGTTGACCCGGAAGCGCGCGAGGCCGGGAATGGCGAAGGAGAAATCGCATTCCAGGTGCTCCTCGTAGTGCTTGCGCTGGGAATCGTTCATGATGTCGTAGATCATCGCGTGCACGTCTTTGTGCTCCAGGGGAGGCAGGTTGATGCGGCGCACGTCCCCATGCACGCGGATCATGGGAGGCAGGCCCGCCGAAAGGTGCAGGTCGGAGGCCTTGTTCTTGACGGCAAACGCGAGGAGCTCGGCGATGTCCATTATAATTTCCTGCTGCGGCTTCCCGGATACAGAGATAAGATCCTGCGATTAAAGCGATTTCCAGCCAAAAGCCCGGCCGATTATGTCCCCAATTGCAAAGCGCTTGCAAGCCGTGCGGGAGCGCATCCGACGAGCGGCCGAGGCGGCCGGAAGAACGGCGCAGGAAGTGCAGCTCGTGGCGGTGAGCAAAACCTGGCCCCCCGAGGCGATCCGGGAGGCCTATGGGGCCGGCCAGCGGGCCTTCGGCGAGAGCTACGTGCAGGAAGCCCTCGGGAAGATGGACGCCCTGGCGGAGCTGCCGCTGGAATGGCACTTCGTCGGCCCCATCCAGAGCAACAAAACCGGAGCCATCGCGCGCCGCTTCGCCTGGGTCCACGGCGTGGACCGGGAGCGAATCGCCCGACGGCTCGCCGACTCCCGCCCCCTAGAGATGCCGCCCCTCAACGTGTGCATCCAGGTCAACGTGAGCGGCGAAGCTTCGAAAGGCGGCGTCGCGCCGGAGGAGGTCCTCCCCTTGGCGCAAGCCATCGCCGGCCTTCCGCGCCTGAAACTGCGCGGGCTCATGGCGATCCCCCGCCCCACCCGGGACGAAGGGGAACAGCGGCGCCAGTTCCGCCTTTTGCGGGATATGCACCTGGCGCTCCAGGCCCGGGGAATCGACATCGACACCCTGTCCATGGGCATGTCGGACGACCTGGAAGCGGCTATTGCCGAAGGCGCCACGATGGTGCGGGTGGGCACGGCGATCTTCGGCGCCCGCGGGAGAAAGGTGAACCCCAGAGACACGGAGGCACAAAGGAAAGAAAAAGAAGTCCTCAATGCAAAGAGCGCAAAGGGCGCGCAAGAAACTCCTACAAGATCATGTTTTCCTTTGCGCCCTCCGCGCCCTTTGCGTTGAAAGAGGTTTTTCATCTCTTTTTTCTTGGCGCCTCCGGCGCAGGAGAAAACGATGGCTATCACTTTCATCGGCGGCGGCAACATGGCGACCGCCCTGATTGGCGGGCTGCTCCACAAGGGCTGGAGCGCGGGCGAGATCCGCGTGGTGGAGATCGACGCGGCCCAGCGGGAGCGCCTGGCGGGCCGCTTCGGCGTGGCGACGACCGCAGCGCCGGAGGTAGGCGCCGACGACACAGTGCTCCTGGCGGTCAAGCCCCAGCACATGCGCGAGGCGGCCCGGGGCCTGGCCGGGCGCCTTGGCCTACAACTCGTCATCACCATCGCCGCCGGCATCCGGTTGGACGACCTGGCCCGCTGGCTGGGAGGTTATCGGCGCCTGGTGCGCTGCATGCCTAACACCCCCGCCCTGGTTCACTGCGGCATCACCGGCCTCTACGCCCTCCCCGAGGTAGGTCCCGAGGAGCGGCAGCGGGCCGAAGCCATCCTAGGCGCCGTGGGCCGCACCCTGTGGTTCGAGCGGGAGACGCTGCTCGACGCGGTCACGGCGGTCTCGGGCAGCGGGCCGGCGTACGTGTTCTATTTCATGCAGGCGCTGGAGGAGGCGGCGGTGGGCCTGGGACTGGAGCCCCGGCAGGCGCGCCTGCTCACCCTGGAGACGTTTTACGGCGCCGCCACCCTGGCCCGCCAGAGCGAGGTGCCGGTGGCGTCGTTGCGGGCCCAGGTCACCTCCAAGGGCGGCACCACCGAGCGGGCCGTCGCCGTGCTGGAAGCTGTCCGGGTGCGCAGCCACATCGAGGAAGCGGTGCGCGCCGCCCATGCCCGGGCAGCGGAGCTGGGTGACGAATTCGGAAAGCTCGACTGACATGGCAAGCCAAGCCCTCGTTTTTCTGCTGGAGACCTTTTTCGGGTTGTTCATCCTGGCCCTGCTCCTGCGCTTCTACCTTCAGCTCTTCCGCGCGCCGCCCTACAACCCGTTGTCCCAGTTCCTGGCGGCGGTCACCAACTTCGCCGTCCTGCCGGCCCGGCGGGTGATCCCGGGTCTGTGGGGCGCCGACCTGGCGACGCTAGTGCTCGCCTGGCTGGCCGAAGTCCTGCTCCGCCTGCTGGTTCTCTTCATCGCGGGCCATACCCCGGGGGGCTCGGCGATCGGCGCGGGTCTCATCGCCCTGGGCGTCTTCGCCGCGGTGAAGCTCTTGAAGCTCAGCATCTACATCCTGATGGTGGCGGTGATCGTCCAGGCGGTGCTCTCCTGGGTGAATCCCTACAGCCCGGCCACCCCGATCCTGAACAGCCTCACCCGGCCGTTTCTGAGGCCCTTTCAGCGGTGGATCCCGCCCATCGCCAACGTGGACCTGTCGCCTCTCTTCGTCCTGATCGCCTGCCAGTTGGCGCTCATGCTGCCGGTGGCCTGGCTGGAGATGAGCCTCGCCCAGGCCTTCTAACCCGGTGCCGTTTCCGTCATCGTGAAGCCCGCCCCTCCCCATCCCGGCGGACCGCTGGTGCTCAGCGTGTACGTGCAGCCCGGGGCGCGGCGCACCGAGGTGGCCGGCTTCCACGGAGACGCCCTCAAGATCCGCGTGGCCGCCCCGCCCGTGGAGGGCCAGGCCAACGCGGAGCTCATCCGCTTCCTCGCGGAAGCGCTCGACGTGCCCGTGTGCCGGGTGCGGATCGCCTCCGGCGCCGGCGCGCGCCGCAAGCGGGTGGAAGTGACGGCGCCGGCGCAGGCGATCGAAGCGCTGCTTCGCGCCGCCGCGGAAAAGGACAAGCGGTAGCCGGGGGCCCAGCGGCCGCGGAGCTACGGCCGCGAAGTTACATGAGGACTACGTCGTACTGCTCCTGGGTGTAGAGGGTCTCCACCTGCAGGCTCACCGGCTTGCCGATGAAGTCGCCGAGCTGGGCCAGGCTCTGGGACTCCTCGTCCAGGAACATGTCGATGACCGTCTGGGAGGCGAGGATACGGAACTCCCGGGCGTTGAACTGGCGCGCCTCCCGCAAGAGCTCCCGCAGGATCTCGTAGCACACCGTCTGGGCGGTCTTGATCTCGCCCCGGCCCTGGCAGGTGGGGCAGGGCTCGCATAGGACGTGGGCCAGGCTCTCCCGGGTGCGCTTGCGGGTCATCTCCACCAGCCCCAGGGCCGTGAAGCCGTTGACCGTCATCTTGGTGCGGTCCCGGGCGAGGGCCCTCTTGAACTCGGAGAGCACCGCGGCCCGGTGCTCTTCGCTGTCCATGTCGATGAAGTCGATGATGATAATGCCGCCCAGGTTGCGCAGCCGCAACTGCCGGGCGATCACCTGGGCCGCTTCCAGGTTAGTCTTGAAGATGGTCTCGTCGAAGCTGCGGCCAGACACGTAGCCGCCAGTGTTGACGTCGATGGTGGTGAGGGCCTCGGTCTGATCGATGATGAGATAGCCGCCGGACTTGAGGTCCACCCGGCGGGCCAGGGCCTTTTCGATTTCGTCCTCCACCGCGTAGAGGTCGAACAGGGGCCGCTCCCCGGCGTAATGCTCGATTTTCTCCACCACGTTGGCCACGAAATCCGCCGCGAAGGCGAGCATCCTCTGGTACGTTTCCCGGGAGTCCACCAGGATGCGCCCCGTCTCCTCGCCGACGAAATCGCGCAGCACCCGCAGCGCCAGGGTGAGGTCCTGGTAGAGGAGGGCCGGGGGGCCGGAAGCGCGGAACTTCTCCTGGATGTCGGCCCACTGCTTGCGCAGGTAGCCGATGTCGGCCACCAGCTCGGCGTCGGTGGCGCCCTCCGCCACGGTACGGATGATGTAGCCGCCGCCTTCGCCCGGCGGAATGAGCTGCAGCAGCCTCTCTTTCAGCATCTGCCGCTCGGTTTCGTCCTCGATGCGCTGGGAGATGCCGATATGGCTCTCCTGGGGCAAATACACCAGGAACCGGCCGGCGATGCTGATCTGGGTGGAAAGCCGCGCGCCTTTGCCGCCGATCGGGTCCTTGATCACCTGCACCAGTAGGCTCTGGCCTTCGGACAGCAGACGCTCGATGGGAAGCGCACCCTGGCCGTTCTGGCGCGGCGCCCAGATGTCGGCCACGTGGAGGAACGCCGCTCGGTCGAGCCCGATGTCGATGAACGCCGATTGCATGCCCGGGAGCACCCGCGACACCCGCCCCACGTAGACGTTGCCGACCAGGCCCCGGCTACTGGCCCGCTCGATGTGCAGCTCCTGGACCACGCCCTGCTGGATGACGGCGACCCGGGTCTCCTGGGGCGTGACGTTGATCAGGACCTCGTCGCTCATGGCGGCGGATTTCTGCATTTCGGCCACGGGGCGCTCAGAAAATTCCATAGCCGAGCCGCTTGAGGAGCATGCTAGTCTCGTACAGGGGCAGGCCGACCACCCCGGAATAGCTGCCGCGCAGCTCGGTCGCGAAGACGGCGCCGAGGCCCTGGATGCCGTAGGCGCCCGCCTTGTCCATGGGCTCCCCCGTAGCGACGTAGGCGGCGATCTCCTCGTCCGAGAGGGCCCGGAAGGTGACCTGGCTCGCCGAAAGGGCCGATTCCAGCCGGTCCTCGAAGGCCACCGCCACGCCGGTATAGACCTGGTGGGTGCGACCAGAAAGGCGGCGCAGGATCTCCGCCGCGTGGGCGCTGGACTGGGGCTTGCCAATGACGGCTCCGTCCAGCGCCACCACAGTGTCGGCGGCCAGCAGTGGGTAGACGGGATACATCCGGGGCAGCCGCCGTTGCAAGAGGTAGCGCATGCCGGCTTCGGCCTTGGCCCGGGCGATGCGCTCGGCGAAGGCTTCGGGCGTCTCGCCGGCGTGGGGCGTTTCGTCCACGTCCGCCTGGCGGGTCGGGCCTTCCCGCAGGAGCAGAAGCTCGAACTCGATGCCGATCTGTTTCAGGAGCTCCCGCCGCCGGGGGCTGCGGGAGGCGAGATAGACGCGCCTGCGGTTGAGCACCATGGTTTCTTTTTGTTGCGGTTTGCGTTATTCCCGGTGATAGGGATGCCCGTGCAGCAGGGCAAGCGACCGGTACAACTGCTCCGCCAGCACCACCCGCGCGAGGCCGTGGGGCAGGGTCATGGGAGAGAGGGAAAGGAGCAGGTCCGCTTCCCGCTTCACGTCGGGGTGCAGCCCGTCGGCGCCGCCGATCACGAAGGCGAGGCTGCGCCCGCTTCCCAGGCAGCGGGAGAGGAAGCGGGCGAAACCCCGGGTATCCAGCGCCCGGCCGCCCTCGTCCAGCACCACCCGCATGCACCCCGCGGGCAGGGCCGCCAGGATGCGGTCCCGCTCATGCCTCAAGGCCTGTTCCACGCCCCTCCCCGTCCGCCGTTGCGCCCGGATTTCCACCAGCTCCACGCGCGCTTCCCGGGGCATGCGCCGGGCATATTCCTCGAAGCCGGTGATGACCCAAGACGGCATCCTTTCGCCCACCGCCACCACCAGAAGCTTCATGGCGACGCCCGGTGGAAGCCCGAGGTCAGGGCAAGCTCACCGGTTCCGGCTGAATCCGCTGGCGCTCGCGGCGGGGGCGGCTGCCACCCCAGAGCTCCTCCAGGTTGTAATAATCGCGAGCCGCCGGCTGCATCACGTGGACGATGACCGTGCCCAGGTCGATCAGGATCCACTCGGCGGCCGCCTCTCCCTCGACGCCCTGCACCGGGGCGCCGGCTTGCTTCGCTTTTTCCACCACGTGGATCGCCAGGGCCCGCGTCTGCCGCGAGGAGTCGGCACTGGCGATGATCATGCGGTCGAACAGGGTGGTGAGCTTGGTCGTGTTCAACACGACGATATCGCGGGCCTTGATATCTTCGAGCGCCGTAACGGCGATTCTGGCCAGTCTTTCGGGTTTCATCCGCCTCCTGGGACGTACAACCGGTTGATCTCAATATAATCGAGAACCGAATCGGGAAGCAAATAACGGGGGCTGCGGCCGGCGCGCAGCAGGGCCCGCAGGGAGGAGGCGGAGATGGCGAGGGGGGTGGTGGCCACCTGGAGCATGCCCCCCGCCGGGGCGCGGGCGAGCTCCGCCGGGGCGTCGCGGCGGCGCGCCTCCCACTCCCGCAGGAGCGCCGGCGGCCAAGCCGGATCCGGAACCGGGCCGCCGCCCGGCCGGTTAACCAGCACCAGGTGGGCCAGCTCCCCCAATCGCTGCCAGCGAGACCAGGCGGGCAGGCGCGCCGCCGCGTCGCCCCCCAGGATCAGGCAGAGGCCCGTATCGGAGCCCAGCGCCCGCCGCAGGGTCTCCAGGGTGTCCACGGTGTAGCTCACCCCCGGGCGCTGGAGCTCGCAGGGCTCCAGGACGAAGCGAGGATTCCCGGCGATGGCCAGGCGCACCATCTCCGCCCGGTGCTCCGCCGTCGCCACCGGGGCCTCCCGCAAGGGCGGCCGGGCGGCCGGCACGAACCGGACTTCCGCCAAGCCCAGGGCTTCGGCCACCTCCTCGGCGACGCGCAGGTGGCCGTAGTGGATGGGGTCAAAGGTGCCCCCGAGGACGCCGATGAGCCGGAAGGCTTTCAAAGCACCAGCCGTCGGATGTCGGACAGAACTTCCGCCAAGGCGGTGATGAACCGGGCGGCTGCCGCTCCGTCGATCACCCGGTGGTCATAGGACAGGGACAAGGGCAGGAGCAGCCGGGGAACGAACTCCCCATCCCGGTATACCGGCTTCCAGGCGGAGCGAGAGACCCCCAGGATGGCCACCTCGGGGGCATTGATGATGGGGGTGAACGCGGTGCCGCCGATACCCCCCAGGCTGGAGATGGAGAAGGTGCCTCCCTGCATGTCGGCGGGCGAAAGTTTCTTCTCCCGGGCCCGGGCGCTCACCTCCGCTAGCTCCCGGGCGAGGGTCAGTACCCCTTTCCGGTCCACGTCCCGGATCACCGGCACCACTAGGCCCTCGGGCGTGTCCACCGCCACGCCGATGTGGTAGTAGCCCTTGAGCACCAGGGCGTCCCCCTCCGCCGTCAAGGAGCTGTTGAACTCCGGGTATTTCTTGAGGGCCGCCACCGCGGCCTTGAGCAGGAAGGCGAGGAGCGTCAGGCGCACCCCGTCCTTTTGGGCCTCCTCCGCCATCTGCCTGCGAAACGCCTCCAGCTCGGTGATGTCGGCCTCCTCGTGCTGGGTGACGTGGGGAATGGCCACCCAGTTGCGGTGCAGGTTCGCTCCCGAGATCTTCTTGATTCGGCTCAAGGGCCGGGTCTCTACCGGGCCGAACTTGGAAAAATCCACTTGCGGCCACTCGGGCAGGGCGAACCCGAAACCCGGGCCCGTCGCCGGTCGGGCGAGGGCCTGCTTGACGAAGGCCTGCACGTCCTCCTTGAGGATGCGGCCCTTGGGACCCGAACCTTTCACCCGGGTAAGATCGACCCCCAGCTCCCGGGCAAAGCGGCGCACCGCCGGGCTCGCGTGGGCCTTGCGAAACCCCGCCTCGTCGATGGGAGGCGGCGCCCCAGGGGCCGCAAGGGGCGGCTCCCAGGGAGGAGCGACCGGGGCGCTTTCCCGCGGCGGCAGAGCCGCTCCCGGGGCTGGTGCAGGCGGGGCCGAGGCCGCCTGGGCCGCGGCTGCGGGGGGCACTTCGTTTCGGGCGGGGGCTGGCGGCGTGGCCTCAGGTGGTCGGGGAGCTTCCTGGGCAGGGGCGGCCTCCAGGGTCAGCACCAGGGTTCCCTCGGAAACCTTGTCCCCCACTTTCACCTTGACCTCTTTCACCGTCCCGGCCGCCGGCGAGGGCACGTCCATGGTGGCCTTGTCCGACTCCAAGGTGATGAGGGGATCCTCCGCCTTCACCAGGTCGCCCGGTTTGACCAGCACCTCGATAACGGGCACGTCTTTGAAGTCGCCGATGTCCGGTACCCTTACTTCTTGCAGTGTTGTCATGGGTTGCGTGTTCCGGCTGCCGGATGCTGTCGTTGCACGGGACTCATACTTTCCACGGGTCGGCCCGCTCGGGATCGAGGCCGTACTTCTTGATGGCCTCCGTAACCCTGGAGGCCGGCACCGCGCCCTCGTCGGCCAGGGCCTTGAGGGCCGCCACCGCTACCTGGTGGCGGTCTACCTCGAAGAAGCGGCGCAGCTTCTCGCGCGTGTCAGAACGGCCGAAACCGTCCGTGCCGAGGGCGATGAAGCGCTTGGGCAGATAGGGCCGGATCTGGTCGGCGAAGAGCCGCATGTAGTCGGTGGCCGCAACCACCGGGCCGGGCCGCTGCGCCAGGCGCTGCTCCACGTAGCTCTTGCGCGGCGGCGACTCCGGATGGAGCAGGTTCCAGCGCTCGACGCTCATGCCCTCCCGCCGCAGCTCGTTGAAGCTGGTCACGCTCCACACGTCGGAGATCACGCCGAAGTCGTTCGCCAGGAGCTCTGAGGCGGCGATCACCTCCCGTAGGATGGTGCCGCTGCCCAGAAGCTGGACCCGCGGCGCCTTCGTGCCCTTGCCCGCTTCTGCCTCGGAGAAGAGGTACATCCCTTTGAGAATGCCCTCCCGCGCGCCTTCGGGCATGGGCGGGTGAGCGTAGTTCTCGTTCATGACGGTGATGTAGTAGTACACGTCCTCCTGGTCATGCATCATGCGCCGCAGGCCGTCCTGGATGATGACGGCTAGCTCGTAGGCAAAGGCGGGGTCGTAGGCGATGCAGTTGGGCACGGTGGAAGCGAGGATGTGGCTGTGGCCGTCCTCGTGCTGCAGCCCTTCACCGTTCAGGGTAGTGCGGCCGGCAGTGCCGCCTATGAGAAAGCCGCGGCAGCGCATGTCCCCCGCCGCCCATAGGAGGTCGCCCACCCGCTGGAACCCGAACATGGAGTAGAAGATGTAGAACGGGATCATGATCTGGTTGTGGACGCTGTAGGAACTCGCCGCCGCCATCCAGGAGCAGGTGGCGCCGGCCTCGTTGATCCCCTCCTGCAGGATTTGGCCGTGCTTGTCCTCCTTGTAGAACATGAGCTGGTCGGCGTCCTCGGGCACGTAGAGCTGGCCTACCGACGACCAGATCCCCAACTGGCGGAACATCCCCTCCATGCCGAAGGTGCGGGACTCGTCCGGCACGATGGGCACCACGTACTTCCCGATGTTCTTGTCCCTCACCAGCACGTTCAGGATGCGCACGAAGGCCATGGTGGTGGACATTTCCCGGCCGTCCGAACCCTTGAGCAGGGCCTCGAAGGCGGACAGCTCCGGGACGTCGAGGGACTTGTCGGCCTTCTGCCGCCGCGAGGGAAGGTAGCCCCCCAGGGCCATGCGCCGCTCGCGCATGTAGTTGAGCTCGGGCGAGCCTTCCTCGAACTTGAGGTAAGGGATCTCTTCCAGCTTTTCGTCGGGAATGGGCAGCTTGAAGCGGTCGCGGAAAGCCTTGAGGGAGGTAGTGCCCATCTTTTTTTGCTGATGGGTGATGTTCTGGCCCTCGCCCGCCTCACCCATGCCGTAGCCCTTGACCGTCTTGGCCAGGATCACCGTGGGCTGGCCCTTGTGGCTCACCGCCGCGTGGTAGGCGGCATAGATCTTGTGGGGATCGTGGCCGCCCCGGTTCAGGCGCCAGATGTCGTCGTCGGTCATATGAGCGACCATCTGGGCGAGCTCCGGGTACTTGCCGAAGAAGTGCTTGCGCACGTAGGCGCCGTCGCGCGCCTTGAAGGTCTGGTACTCCCCGTCTACGCACTCCTCCATGCGCTTGAGCAGCAACCCGTTCTTGTCCTGGGCGAGCAGCGGATCCCAATAAGAGCCCCAGATCAGCTTGATCACGTTCCAGCCGGCGCCGCGGAAGTCCCCTTCCAGCTCCTGGATGATCTTGCCGTTGCCGCGCACCGGGCCGTCCAGCCGCTGCAGGTTGCAATTGACCACGAAGATCAGGTTGTCCAGCTTCTCGCGCCCCGCCACGGAGATGCAGCCCAGGGACTCCGGCTCGTCCATCTCCCCGTCGCCGCAGAAACACCACACCTTGCGCCCGGAGGTGTCGACGATGCCGCGGTCGTGCAAGTACTTCATGAAGCGGGCCTGGTAGATGGCCTGGATGGGTCCGAGCCCCATGGACACGGTGGGAAACTTCCAGAACGTGGGCATGAGCCAGGGGTGGGGATAGGACGAAAGCCCCCGGCCGTCCACCTCCTGGCGGAAGTTGTCGAGCTGCTCCTCGGTCAGCCGCCCCAGGAGGAAGGCGCGGGCGTAGATGCCCGGGGCCGAGTGCCCCTGCACGAACACCAGGTCGCCCCCATGGTTTTCGCTCTCGGCGTGCCAGAAATGGTTGTAGCCCACGTCGTAGAGGGTGGCGGCGGAGGCGAAGCTGGCGATGTGGCCGCCCACGTTGGTGTGGCGGTTGGCCCGCAGGACCATGGCCACCGCGTTCCAGCGCACGTAGGAGCGGATGCGGTGCTCCAGCTCGTGGTCGCCGGGCGAGGGCACCTGCTTGTCTGGTGGAATGGTGTTGATGTAGGGCGTGGTGAGGTCACGGGGCACGTAAGTGCCGGTGCGGCGCGCCCGGTCGATCAAGGCGTCGAGCAGGTAATTGGCCCGTTCGGCGCCTTCGAACTCGAGCACCGCCTCGAAGGCCTCCATCCACTCTTTGGTTTCCTGGGGATCGTGGTCGGAAAGAGCAGCCATTTTCTCCACCTTGTCTGTTGGACTTTATGGGGGCGGCGCGGGCGGTGACCCGCGCCTGAAGAACCCCTGAAGGCACCCCGCGCAGGGCGCGTTTTCAGAGGTTCCTTGCACTCAAGCGACCGGCTCGTGGCCTTGCGCTTGGAGGGCCGAAAAATCATGATACCGGGCGCGGGCGCATTTTTCCACGCGCCCTGGCGCTCTTCAGGCGGTGTCGACGGGGTCGGCTAAGGGTGTGGGAAAGCTCGCGCGCGTCTGGCGCTCGGCCGCGGTCACCGTGTTCTCCAGAAGCATGGCCACGGTCATGGGCCCGACGCCGCCCGGCACCGGCGTGATGCAGGAAGCGCGCTGGGCAACGGTGTCGAAGTCCACGTCGCCTGTGAGCCTCCCGTCCGGGAGGCGGTTGATGCCCACGTCGATCACTACCGCGCCAGGCTTCACCATGTCCGCGGTGACGAGGCCGGGCTTGCCCACGGCGACGACGAGAAGGTCGGCAAGCCGCGTGTACCGGGCGAGGTCGCGGGTCTTGGAGTTGCACACGGTCACGGTGGCCCCTTCCTGCAGGAGCATCAAGGCCATGGGCTTGCCCACCAGGTTACTCGCCCCCACCACCACGGCGTGCTGGCCCCGGCAGGAGATCCCCTCGTGGGCCAGCAGCCGCAGGATGCCCGCCGGGGTGCAGGGCGCCAGCCCCCACCGGCCGATGGACAGCAGCCCCACGTTGTGCAGGTGGAAGCCGTCCACGTCCTTCTCCGCCGCCACCGCTTCGAACACCCGATGGACGTCCATGGCGGGAGGCAGGGGCAGTTGCACCAGGATGCCGTGCACCGCCGAGTCCTGGTTCAAGCCTTCGATGGTGCGGATCAATTCCGCCTCGGCGGTCTGGGCGGGGAGCTCGATTCGGCGGGAGAGAATTCCCGCCTCCCGGCAGGCCCGCACCTTGGTGCCCACGTACACCCGGGACGCCGCATCGTCTCCCACCAGGATGACCGCCAGCCCCGGGACGACGCCCGCCCGCCGCAGCCGAGCCACCCGCTCCTTGACCCGGGCCCGCACCTGGGCGGCCACCGCCTTACCGTCAATGATCTTCGCCGTCATGAGAAGAAGAAGGCCGTAACGCGTCATTATAATGCAATGCAACAGCCTTCCCCTCCGGCGCCGGCATGAGGAGAGGGGTGGAAGATGGTCGAGCGGGGTAAAACCTTTCCAGGGACCCGCTAAGACACGCTGCGCCGGTCTTCGATCACCTTGCCGTCGTTGGGTAGCTCTCCCGCGCGGCACAGAAGCGCTCCGCCCCGCAAGCCGGTCACGTCCCGGATGGCGCGGATCAAGGCTTCGAGCAGGCCAGCCCCATCCGTCCCCGACTCCAGTTCGCAGTGGAGGGTCATGCGGTCGTTGCCGGCTTCGTCCCGGTCCACCACCAGGCGCCCGCGGCTTACCTGGGGATGGCGCCGTAGAATCTCCGCCACCTGGGCGGGATGCACGAACATCCCCCGGACCTTGACGGTCTGGTCGGCCCGCCCCATCCAGCCCCGGATGCGCTGGTTGGTGCGGCCGCAGGGGCTTCGCCCCGGAAGCACGGCGGACAGATCCCCAGTGGCGAAGCGGATCAGGGGATAGTCCGGGTTGAGGGTGGTCACCACCACCTCGCCCACCTCCCCGTCCGGGACCGGATCGCCGGTCCCGGGCCGCACGATCTCCACGATCACCCCTTCGTCCACGATGAGGCCCTCCATGGCCTCCGACTCGTAGGCGATCAGCCCCAGGTCGGCGGAGGCGTAGCACTGGAGCACCCGGATTCCTCGGCGGCCCATTTCCTCCCGCAGGCTCGCCGGAAGGGCTTCCGCGGAGACCAACGCCTTGGTGAGCGAAGAGACGTCCGCGCCCAGCTCGTCGGCCCGCTGGCACAGGATCTTGAGAAAGGAAGGCGTCCCGGCGTAGCCCTGGGGCTTGAGCCGGACGATGGCCTGCACCTGAAGCTCGGTCTGGCCCACGCCAGCCGGGAACACGGTGCAGCCCAGGGCCCGGGCGCCGCTGTCCACCATGAACCCGGCCGGGGTGAAATGGTAGGAGAAGGCGTTGTGCACCCAGTCGCCCCGGCGAAAGCCCGCCGCGTAGAGGGCCCGGGCGAAGCGCCACCAGTCGGCACCCGCGCCTTCGGGATCGAAGATGGGACCCGGAGAGGAGAAGACGCGCACCACCGCTCCGGGCAGCGTGGAGGCGAGGCCCCCGAACGGGGGCTCGGCCCGCTGCAGCTCGGGAAGCTCCGACTTGCGGATGAGGGGCAGGCGGGCCAGATCCGCGCGGCTCTTGACGTCGGCGCCGTTGACCCCGGCGAGAAGCCGCGCGAAGGCCGGGGCGACCCGCTTCGCGTGCTCGATCTGGGCCGCGAGCGCTTGCACGAGGGCCCGCTCCCGAAGCTGCGGGTCGCGGGTTTCCAGGGCGTCGTAATAGTCCATGGGAAACGAACTCTGTCACGCCAGCCAGCGTTTCCGGCGCCGGTAGTGCTTGACGTCCCGGAAGCTCAGCCGCCCGCCCTTGGAGATGCCTAGGTAGAACTCCTTGACGTCCTCGTTGTTCGCCAGCGCCTGGGCTTCGCCCTCCATCACCACCCGGCCGTTTTCCAGGATGTAGCCGTGGTGGGCGTAGCGCAGGGCCAGGCTCGCGTTCTGCTCCGCCAGCAGGAAGCTCACCCCCTCATTGCGGTTCAGGCTTTGCACGATCTCGTAGATCTCCTCCACGATCTGGGGCGCGAGCCCCATGGACGGCTCGTCCAGCAGGATCATGCTCGGGCGGGCCATCAAGGCCCTCCCCACCGCGGTCATCTGCTGCTCGCCCCCGGAAGTGAAGCCTGCCAGGGCGTTGCGCCGCTCCTTGAGGCGCGGGAAATAGCCGTAGACCCGCTCCAGGTCCTGGCGGATCTCGGCCCGGCTCGCCCGCCGGGTGTAGGCGCCGGTGAGCAGGTTCTCCTCCACCGTGAGATGGCCGAAGATGCGCCGGCCCTCCATCACCTGGATCACCCCCAGCCTCACCAGCTCGGGGGCGGAGAGGGCGTCCACCCGCCGGCCTTTATAGACGATGCTGCCCTTGGTCACCTCACCCCGCTCTGCCCGCAGCAGGTTGGAGACGGCCTTGAGGGTGGTGGTCTTGCCCGCCCCGTTAGCGCCCAGAAGCGCCACGATCCTGCCTTCCGGCACGTCCAGGGACACCCCTTTTAGCACCAGGATGACGTGGTCGTAGATGACCTCGATGTTGTTGACCGCGAGGAGATAGAGGCTCGCCTCCATCCCGCTCGCGGCGCCAACCGAGCTTCCGCTAGATGGCTGGCCAACCATTTAGCGCCGCCCTTTTCCCCTCTCCCCGGGGGAGAGGGCATGCAGAGAAATGCGAGCGTCCTCCGGCATGCCCGTTCTCTTCAACCACCCGAGACGATCTTCTTCAGGTGCTCGGGATAATTGCCGCAGTCGGAGCCGAGGGACGTGCCCTCCCGGGGCTTGATCCCCTTCTCCTTGGCGTACCTGGCCGCCGACTCCTCGATCATGGGGCGCACGATGGATTGATCCGAGGGAATCCAGTCCGAGATCACCTTCCAGCGCTCCCCGTCCCACTGCTGGAACTTGACCGCGCCGCCGCCCTCGTGGTCCTGACACGAGACCTTCAAGGGCTGCAGCAGCCCGAAGGCCCCGAGCTGACGGATGCGCTTCTCGTCGATGTTGAGATTCTCGATGCCCCAGCGGACCTGCTCCGGCGTGAGGGATTTGCCCCTGCCGAACTTCTCCTGGGCAGTGCGAATCGCCTCCACGGTGAGGATGCCCTGGATCACGCCGCGGTTGAAGTACTGCTGGCCGATGCGGCTCTGATCGGTCATGTTGCCCCGGTTGCCGCCGCCGTAGACGTGCTTCAAGATATCCTGGATTACCGGGAAGTCGCGCCCTGACGGGTGGAAGGCGGCTGAGATGAAGCCCTTGGCGGCGTCACCCGCAGGAATCACGTCCTCCTCCGCGCCGCTCCACCACACGCCCACGATCCGGTCGGCCGGGAAGCCTACCTTCTGCGCAGTCTTGAGGGCCGTCGGGTTCATGACCCCCCAGCCCCGCAGGATCACCCAGTCGGGCTTGTAGCGACGGATCTCCAGCCACTGGGACTGCTGCTCGTTGCCCGGGTGCGGCACTTCGATGTGCTTCACCTCGAAGCCGTACTTCTTCGCCTGGATATCGAGGACCGGGATGGTTTCCTTGCCGTAGGCCGAGCCGTGATAGAGATTAGCAATCTTCTTCCCCTTGAGCTTGTCCATCCCCCCTTCGCGCATGCCGATGAACTTGATCTTGGCAGTGTTCTGGCTCCAGTAGTTGGTGACCAGCGGAAAGATGTAGGGGAAAATGCGGCCGTCGGAAGCGTCAGTACGTCCGTAACCCATGGAGATCACCGGGATCTTGTCGGCGGTCGCGCGCTCGATCAGGGAATAGGTGATGCCGGTGGAAAGCGGCGTGAACACGGTCCCGCCGGTCGGGCCCTTGCCCTTGAGCCGCTCGTAGCACTCCACGCCCCGGTCGTTCTTGTACTCGGTCTCGCACTCCTCCCAGGTGAGCTTGACCCCGTTCACCCCGCCGTCGCGCTTGTTGATCATGTCCAGGTAGTCGATGTAGCCGCCGAAGAACCCGGAACCGCCCGGCGCGTAGGGCCCGACCCGGTAGGACAGCATGGGAATGAACTGCTCTGCGGCCTGGGTCGGCACGAAAGCTCCCGCCAGCGCAACGGCGGCCACCAGGGCCAGGCCGATGCGGCACGACTTGAATGACTCGCGTTTCATCCTCTTTCCTCCTTCCAATGCTGATCGATCGGATTCACGGCCCGGTCGGGCCGGGCCTTGTTAAACCTTGCGCCTTGATCCCATGATACGCCTCCTCGTCAGTGGGGAAAGGGCCAGAGCCGCAGCTTCTCCTTGGCGATCTGCCACAGCCGGGCGAGCCCGTGGGGCTCCACCGCCAAGAAGAAAATGATGAGGCCACCGAAGATTACCAGCTCCAGGTTTGACAGCACCGCCATGCGCACCGCCCCGCCGAACCAGGCGTGGGCCACCACGTTGAGCAGGATGGGGAGCAAGGTGATGAAGGCCGCTCCCAGGAACGAGCCCAGAATGCTCCCCATGCCGCCAATGATGATCATGAACAGCACCTGAAACGAGCGGGTCAGATCGAACGCCTGAGGTTCCACCGTACCCAGATAAGCATAGGCGTACAAGGCCCCCGCGATCCCGCAGTAGAAGGAGCTGATGGCGAAGGCGAGCAGCTTGGTCTTGAGCATGGGGATGCCGATCACCTCGGCCGCCACGTCCATGTCCCTGATGGCCATGAAGGCGCGGCCCGTCTCGCAGCGCATCAGGTTCTTGGCCGCCAGCGCCAGCACGGACACGATGGACAGGGTCAACAGGTATTTCTCCAGGGGGCTGTCCAGGGCGATGCCGAACAGGATCATGGTCTGGGCGTCGATCACCCCCGAAGGGCTGTAGTTGGTGAACCAGCCGAACTTGATGAGGGCCCACTCGATGAAGAACTGGGCGGCGAGGGTGGCCACCGCGAGATAAAACCCTTTGATGCGCAGGCTGGGCAACCCGAACAGGATGCCCACCAGGGCGGCGGCGAGGCCCGCGAGCACGAAGGCCACCAGGAAGGGCATGTCGGGCACGCGCAGGATGAAGTTGTAAGCGGCGAAGGCCCCCACCGCCATGAAGCCCGCCGTGCCCAGGGAGAGCTGCCCCGCGTAGCCGGTCAGGATGTTGAGGCCCAGGGCCGCCAGGGACAGGATCAGGAAGGGAATGAGGATGGCGGTGAACCAATAGTCGTTGCCGATCACGGGCACCACGATGTAAGCGAACGCCAGGATGAGGGCCATGCCGAGGCGATCCTGGCGGATCGGGAAGATCTGCTGGTCGGCGACGTAGCTGGTCTTGAACTGGCCGGCTTCGCGGTAGATCATGGCTTCGGTCCCGTTCCTGCGCGTGCTCCCCCTGCGCCCGGCTCACACCCGCTCGATGCGCTTCTCGCCGAACAGCCCCTCGGGCCGAATCAGCAAAAAGACCATCGCCAGCACGTAGGGGAACCAGTTTTCGATGCCACCGCCGATGAAGGGCCCGACGTAGATTTCGGCCAGCTTTTCGGTGGCGCCGACGATCAGGCCGCCCACGATCGCCCCGGCGATGGATTCGAAGCCGCCCAGGATCAACACCGGCAGCGCCTTGAGGGCGGTGAAGGTGAGGGCGAACTGGACCCCGGTGCGAGCGCCCCACAAGAGCCCCGCCACCAGGGCCACCACCCCCGCCACCGCCCACACGATGGCCCAGATGTGCTGCAGCGGAATGCCCACCGAAAGGGCCGCCTGGTGGTCGTCCGCCACCGCCCGCAGGGCGCGCCCCACCTTGGTGCGGCTAAAGAATATCCCCAGCGCCGTCACCAGCACCGCGGCGGTGCCGGCGGCGAAGAGATCGAGTTGGCTGATGAGCACGCCTTGCACCTCCAGCGGCACGTCGCGGATGCCGATGTCGAGCCCGTGGGGCTGGGAGCCCCACAGGAGCTGGGCCACGCCTTCCAGCAGGAAGGTGAGGCCGATGGTGGCCATGAAAAGCGCAATGGGCGGCTGGTTCACCAGGGGCCGCAGCATGAAGCGCTCCGTCAGGACCCCAAGCAGCACCATCGTGGCGAGGGTCGCCCCCACCGCCAACCAGAAGTTCCAGCCGTGCTCGATCAGGCTCACGCAGGTGAGGGCGGCGAAAAACACCATCGCCCCTTGCGCGAAGTTGAACACCCCGGAGGCCTTGTAGATGAGGACAAAGCCGAGGGCCACCAGGGAATACATGATGCCGGCAAGCAAGCCCCCGATCAGCACTTCGATGAAAAAAGCCATGTCATCCTCTTCAATGGGCCACGCCCAGGTAGGCGTCGATCACCGCTTGGTTGTTGCGCACCTCATCGGGCGCTGCGTCCGCGATTTTGCGCCCATAGTCGAGCACCACCACCCGGTCCGAGATGTCCATGACCACGCCCATGTCGTGCTCGATCAGCACGATAGTGGTGCCGAACTCGTCGTTCACGTCCAGCACGAAGCGGCACATGTCCTGCTTCTCCTCCAGGTTCATGCCCGCCATCGGCTCGTCCAGCAGGAGCAGCTTAGGCTCCGCGGCGAGGGCCCGTGCCAGCTCCACCCGCTTCTGCAGCCCGTAGGGAAGCCTTCCCACCGGAGTCTTGCGGATGTGCTCGATCTCCAGGAAGTCGATGATCTCCTCCACCCTCTTGCGGTGCTCGATTTCCTCCCGCTGGGCCCAGCCCCAGTAGAGGGCCTGGGCGAGAAAGCCCGTCTTCATCTTGAGGTTGCGCCCGGTCATGATGTTGTCCAGCACGCTCATGCCTTTGAACAGGGCGATGTTCTGGAAGGTGCGGGCGATGCCCTGGGCGGCGGCCTCGTGGGGGCGCACCCGGTGGCGCTTCCTGCCCAGGAAGGTCACGGTCCCTTCCTGGGGATGGTAGACCCCGTTGATCACGTTGAGCAGGGAGCTTTTCCCCGCGCCGTTAGGGCCGATGATGGCCAGGATCTCCCGCTCCCGCACTTCGAAGGACACCCGGTCCAGGGCCTTCACGCCCCCGAAGGAGAGGGAGATGTTTTCGACGGTGAGGATCGGAGGGCCGAACCGGCGCTCGCCGTTCATCAGGAGGCCGCTCTTGCCAGGTCCACGCTGTAGGTGCGGGCGTCGGCGATGCGCGCCGTGGCCTTGAGCACGCCGGTGCGCCCGTCCTCGAAGCGCACCTGGGTCTCCACGTAGCACTCTTCCCTGCCCGCGTAGAGCGCCTCCACCAGGGGGGCGTACCTCTCGGCGATGAAGCGCCGCCGCACCTTGCGGGTGCGGGTGATCTCCCCGTCGTCCGGGTCCAGCTCCTTGTGCAGGATGAGGAAGCGGTGGATCTGGGAGCCGGCGAGCTTGGGATCGAGGGATAGGTCCCGGTTCACCTTTTCCACGCACTCCCGGATCAGGTCGTAGACCTGGGGCTGGGCGGCGAGATCGGTGTAGCCGGAGTAGGGCAGCCCCCGGCGCTCCGCCCAGTTGCCCACCGCCTCCATGTCGATGTTGATGAAGGCGCACACCCGGTCGCGCCCGTGGCCGAAAGCCACCGCTTCCTTGATGTAGGGGAAGAACTTGAGCTTGTTCTCGATATATTTGGGGGCGAACAGGGTGCCGTCGGCCAGCCGCCCCACGTCCTTGGCGCGATCGATGATCTTCAGGTGCCCGTCCTCGTCGAAGTAGCCGGCGTCCCCGGTGTGGAACCATCCTTCCCGATCCTTGGCCTGGGCGGTCGCCTCCGGGTTGTTGTAATAGCCCTGGAACAGCCCGGGGGAGCGCACCAGGATCTCCCCGTTGTCAGCGATCCGCACTTCCACCCCCTTCACCGGCGGGCCCACCGTGTCGGGTTTCACCTGCCCGTTCGGCTGCACGCACACGAAGACCGAGGTTTCGGTGGAGCCGTAGAGCTGCTTCAAGTTGATGCCGATGGAGCGATAGAACTGGAACAGGTCCTCGCCGATGGCTTCCCCGGCGGTATAAGCCACTTTGATGCGGCTCAAGCCCAGCACGTTGCGCAAGGGCCCGTAGACCAGGAGGTCGCCGGCCAGGTACAGCAGGCGGTCGAGGAGGGAGACCCGCTCCCGGCGCCCGAGGATCTTTCCCCCCACCCGGCGGGCGATTTCCATAAAGCGGTCGAACATCCGGCGCTTGAGCCAGCCGGCGTCATCCATGCGGATGGTCACCTGGGTGAGCAGCGCCTCCAACACCCGGGGCGGCGCGAAGTAATAGGTCGGCCCGATCTCCCGCATATCGTTGAGCACCGTGTCGGCCGACTCGGGGCAGCTCACGCAGAAGCCCGCCACGTAGGCCTGGGCGTAGGAGAACATGTTCTGCCCGATCCAGGCCATGGGCAGATAGGCGAGCACCTCTTCCTCGGGGGTGAGCCCCTCCATCTCGGTGCCGATGCGGGCGGCGCTGATCAGGTTGTCGTGGGTGAGCACCACCCCCTTGGGGTTGCCGGTGGTGCCCGAGGTGTAGAACAGGGCCGCGGTGTCGCTCGCGCGGCCCAGGGCGATTTCCCGCAGGAAGAAATCCGGGTGCTCCCGGTCGAAGGTACGCCCCCGGGCCTCGAGGGCGTCCAGGCTCTGGAGCTGCGGCTGGGGGTAGTGGCGCAGCCCCCGGGGGTCGTCGTAGCAGATACGCTTGAGAAAAGGGCAGTCGGGCAGGATTTCCAGGAGCTTGTCCACCTGCTCCTGGTCCTCCACGATGGCGAAGCCGATTTCGGCGTCCCGGAATACGTAGCCCATCTCCTGGGCCACGGCGTCCTGGTACAAGGGCACCGGGATGCCGCCCAGGGCCTGGGCCGCCGCCATGGCCCAGTAGAGCCGAGGGCGGTTTTCCCCGATGATGGCCAGGCGCTGGCCGCGCTGGAAGCCCTCGGCCGCCAACCCGCAAGCGATCGCCCGCACTTCGTCCAGCACCTGGCGCCAGGTCCAGGTCTGCCAGATGCCGTAGTCCTTCTCCCGGATGGCGGGACGCTCGCCCCGCACTGCCACGTGGTGCAGCAGCAGCCGGGGAAAAGTGTCCGGAGCCTCCCCCGGCACTCCCAAGGTCTGCATTTCCTCCTGCGCGTCCTGGGACGGGACCAGCCGGCGCCTGCCCGCCATGGCCCACGGACGCTCCCGCACCTTCATGGACTCGCTCCTGCTCTTACGCCACGGCCGGCGCTGATAGGATCGATTCTAGCGGAACGCCTGGCTTCCGGACCCCCATCCTGCGCCAGCGATGAACCCCCTGCCTCCTTTATGCCTGGATCCCGAGGTCATACTGCGTCGCAGCATGCGCCCGTGCCGAAATTGTGTGCTCAGACAAAGCTTAGGGCGGATCTTCCCCGTACACTGTCACTTCATTGACAATTGAGCACGTGCGGTCTCTCGATGAGATGTTGGCCCTGAGCCCCTGGACCCGGGAACTCACGGCCGAGCAGCTCGCCCGGGTCAAAGCCTCCACGGTCGTGCGGGACTACGGGCCGGGGGCTTTGATTTGCCCCCGGGGCGAGCCCTCCCGGGCCTGGCTGGGGGTGGTAGAGGGGCTTGTCAAGCTCCAGTGCACCGCCGATTCCGGCAAGTCGTTCACCCTGGCGGGCATTCCCGGGGGAAGCTGGTTCGGGGAAGGTTCTGTGCTGAAAGGGGAGCCGCGCCGCTACGACGTGGTGGCGCTGCGCGCCTCCCGCATGGCCTTCATGCCCGAGGCCACCTTCCACTGGCTGCTGGACACGAGCTTCGCCTTCAACCGCTTCCTCCTCACCCAGTTGAACGAGCGGCTCGCCCACTTCATCGGCATGCTGGAGCACGAGCGGCTGCTCGACCTGGACGCGCGAGTAGCGAGGTCCCTGGCGCTCCTGTTCAATCCCCTGCTGCACCCGGCGGCCCAGCCCCAGATCCAGATTTCCCAGGAAGAGCTGGGCTACCTGGTGGGCGCCTCCCGCCAGCGAGTCAACCAAGCGCTGCAAGTGCTGGAAAAGGCCGGTTTGATCGTCGCCGACTACGGAGTGGTGACGGTGCTGGATCCGGAGGGGCTCGCTCGGTTCGGGGGCATGACCAACCGTCGCCCGTGACCCCTCCTCCCGCGCGCCGGTCTACTGCCAGTTCGCCGCGATCACCGGTTCGAGCGCCTGCTGGTACTGCGGCGGCAGCGTTCCCTGGCCCATGGAGGG
>NZ_JBQACR010000039.1:0-1369 GCF_051905455.1 Pelomicrobium sp. G1 | reverse complement strand
ATTTTCAACCATTCCTGGCGGTAATCGTAGCGGTAGGAAAAGAAGTGCTTGTTGATGAAAACCCGGACCTGGGAGCGGAAGGTGCCTGAGGAAAACACTAGTCCCAGCAGCAGGAGGGCGGCGAACAGGAACCCGATCTGGAGGGTCCCGCCCCAGGCGCCGCCGAAATAGCGCACGTAATAGCCGGCCGCGGCAACGGCCAGCAGGTAGAGGCCGGCGGCCATGATCGCGGTCGAGTGGAAGACCACGCCCCGCGAAAAGGCGATGTCGATGGTCCATTCCCGGCTGCGGGCCGTGGACAGGGCGACAAAGGGAATGACCAGGGCCTGTACCACGCCCCGTGCGCTCCACAGGTCGGGGTCCAGGGGGCCGCGGAACAGCAGGGCGTAGGCGTACACGTACAGATCGAACGCGAACGCGCCGCCCAGCCCGATGCACAAGGGCGCCACATGCCAGCGGGAACCCTTGGGCGCCCGGCGGTAGAGCTGTTCCACCGTGGCGAGCCCGAGCACCGAGACCGCCAGGGAACCCCCGTGGGCCGTCAAGGCCTGGGGAACTTGGAGATCCAGCGCGGACAGCGCCGGCGCAAGCCACGGCGTGACCAGAAAAATCACGGCGAGCAGAAATGGCCAGGCGCTACTTGACAGCCCCCGGCCTGAGCCCTCCCCGCGGTGCAGCAAGGAAAACAGGAAAGCGAGCCAAGCCAGGATGCGCAGGGCGTCCAGACCCCGGTATGCGGACCAGGCTATGGGGCTTCCCGACAGAACCACCGCCAGGCCGCTCCCCGCCCAGCCGGCGCTCAGGGCGATGGCGGCGAGCAGCAGGGCGGCATTGCGCCCTCCCCGCCATCCCAACCATAGCTGCAGGGCGAAAAGCGTAAACGCGGCCAGAGCGGCGGCGTAGCTCCAGAAGGCCGGCTCCGCGACCATTTCCCAGCCGATTCCGCTTGGGCCTTCAACCATAGGGTCCCTTAAATCGGGAGCGCCGGTAGGTGCTCGATGGACATGCCGGATTCATAGAATGAGAAAGCCGCACCCACGGTGCCATTCGGAGCAGGAGCATAAAGGGAGGCCATCGGTTCGTTCCGGCTGAGGCGGGCGCTCCAAGGTGCGACCTCGCATAAGCATACCAACGAACCCGGGCTGCGTCAGGTTCGGTCCGCCCGCCCTCTCCAGCGCCTGGAGGGCTTTTTCCCGCCGGCCGTAAAAAAGGAAAAAGCGCCCAAAATCGATGGCAAGGAGGCTGCCCGCCAGAGCGACAAGGCAGGATATCCGAAGCGGGAAAAAGGGAATGGACCGGGCTTGGGCGATGGAAAACGGGTAGACATCGAACGTCGCCCGCCGGGAGCCGCCGTCCCGTTGCGCCCCCT
>NZ_JBQACR010000399.1:0-261 GCF_051905455.1 Pelomicrobium sp. G1 | reverse complement strand
GGGTAACCCTCCCTCCGGCGAGAAGCGCACCGGGCGGGGGATCTTGCCGGGCCAAAACAATGCGTTGTGTCGGCGCCGTCGGCCTCGCCGATTCGCTGCAAGCAGCGAACGAGCAGTTGCGCAACGTGGCGTTTTTGATCGCTTGATGGGCCTGCCAAACCGCTTGGTGCTCGAGAACCGGTTGGAGCAGGCTTGGCACCGTGCAGCGCGAACTGGCCGGCCGTTCGCCGTCATGTTCCTCGACCTAGACCGGTTTAAGCC
>NZ_JBQACR010000398.1:0-262 GCF_051905455.1 Pelomicrobium sp. G1 | reverse complement strand
CAGACAGGCCAGCCGCAGGGCCTCGGCGGGCGCCAGCGCCCCTGCACAGCCGTAGGCCGCGAGCTCTCCCAAGCTATAGCCGGCGAAGGCGACGGGCTGGGGAAGGCGCGGCTCCAGCACCGACCAAGCCGCCAGCGTCGCCGTGCAGATGAGCGGCTGCGCCCAACGGTTCTGGAACAGGCCCTCGGGCGGGCGGCTGGACACCCAGCGCCTGGGATCCTCGCCGAGGACCGCGGCCGCCGCCTGGAACGCCGGCTGCGCC
>NZ_JBQACR010000397.1:0-262 GCF_051905455.1 Pelomicrobium sp. G1 | reverse complement strand
CCACCAGACGCTCCGCGCCGGCGAGGGCGATATTGGCCGCCTGGACGGCGGTCTCCAGGTTGGCGCGGTTCAACGCCACGAATTTTTCAGCTACGTTCACCATGGCAATCTCCTTGTAGAAGTCTGTCTGCGTCCACGCTTGCTCCGACGCAGCCCGCAATCGTTATGCTGCATCGCAACAAGACCTATTGTATCGACGGCTCGAGAAAAGTAAAGAAAAATTTGTGCTACGCAGCAAAAAAGCCGCAGAGAAAAGAGAAAA
>NZ_JBQACR010000396.1:0-263 GCF_051905455.1 Pelomicrobium sp. G1 | reverse complement strand
CGGAAACGCTCCTGCGCATCTTCAACCTGCATCTGCGCCTGTGGTTCTTCATCTCCAAGAAGACCGGCAGTTGGCATCCGATCGCCCGCGACCACGAGGAGATGACCAAGACGGTAGTGGAGGCGATCCGGCACCGGGATCCGGACCGGGCGGAGCTCGCGATGAAGATCTACATCGCCCGGCGGCACCAGGACATCCGCAACGTGCTGTAACCCGGACGGCCGTGCCGGGGTTGAGCTGCAGCCGGCTTGAAAGCCGGGGCA
>NZ_JBQACR010000395.1:0-263 GCF_051905455.1 Pelomicrobium sp. G1 | reverse complement strand
GGCCCGACGCCGGAGGCGCATCTGGCGCCCGCGACCGTGCGCGGGCGGCGCTGGGGCAGCCACAGCGCCGCACCCGCACCGGTGCGTGGCACCCGAGCGGTCCGCAGCCCGCAGTGTCGCGTCATGAACCCGCTACCGGTGAGAGCGGCAAAATCGTTCGGGCAGCCGGTCAGATGGCCTCTTCGAACTCGTCGAGGCCGTAGACCGTCCCCGCCCCGCGGCGGTCGAGCGTCTCGTTCGCCAGCAGCCAGTACACCACCGAC
>NZ_JBQACR010000394.1:0-263 GCF_051905455.1 Pelomicrobium sp. G1 | reverse complement strand
ATCCCAGCATGCAGCTCAATCCCCGCTTCGCCGAGGAACTCGAGCGGCAGGTGGGCAAAAAAGCCCGCGTCATGTTCATCTGCCGCAGCGGCGGCCGCTCCCACCATGCGGCGGCCTTGGCGAAAAGGCTGGGCTACGCCCAGTGCTACAACGTGCTGGAGGGCTTCGAGGGGGACCGGGACCCCCAGGGCCACCGCAACAAGGTGGGCGGCTGGCGGGTGGCGGGGCTGCCCCGGGTCCAGAGATAGCCAAAGATTCCAGAA
>NZ_JBQACR010000393.1:0-263 GCF_051905455.1 Pelomicrobium sp. G1 | reverse complement strand
CGCCGGCGGCCGATTCGCTGCTGGCGGATCCAGCGAGAGAGTCTCGGCGAGCCTCGAAGCTCGGCACTCGATGGCGCTCCAGGCGGCGGTTGAGCAGCTTCGCGATGGCGCCGAGGAGGGGTTGCTCGCCCGGAGTCATGAGGGAAACGGCTTCGCCGCTCACGCCCGCTCGGCCGGTGCGGCCGATGCGGTGCACGTAATCCTCGGCCACCTGGGGCAGGTCGTAGTTCACCACATGGGTCAGGGCTTCGATGTCCAGGCCG
>NZ_JBQACR010000392.1:0-263 GCF_051905455.1 Pelomicrobium sp. G1 | reverse complement strand
CGAAGACCGGGCACCTGGGCCCGACCATCTTCCGCTCCACCGATCTGGGCCGCACCTGGAAGGAGGCCGAGCGACCGCCGGCCTTCGCCAAAGCGCTGGACGGCAAGGGGCGCTCGGTCGATCACAACTTCTGGCTCACGCCGGCATACACCGCCGAGCCGGACGTTTGGTACGCGGGAACTTCGCCCCAGGGGCTGTTCCGCTCGGAGGACGGCGGCGTCACGTGGTTGCCGTTCTCCAGCATCAACGACGACCCCCAGTAC
>NZ_JBQACR010000391.1:0-263 GCF_051905455.1 Pelomicrobium sp. G1 | reverse complement strand
CTGTTCCATTGCTTGGCTTAATTTCTATAGGTTCCTTTGAGTCATTTGATTGATCCAGCTTTGATTTGCTTTCATTTCTTCATTTTAATCGGTTCATATTATCATTTGAGTCTTTTAATTTTTTTTAATCAATTTCAGTCATGTTCAGTCATGTGTTGTGGCTTTATTTTGTCTAAATTCTTGAGTTGAAACTGGTTTGGTGAATTTGCATTGCTGAAGTTCAATTGGAATTCTCGATAGATGCACAATCAATGAGCAATGAC
>NZ_JBQACR010000390.1:0-263 GCF_051905455.1 Pelomicrobium sp. G1 | reverse complement strand
GCTTCCGCGAGTCGAGCCGCGACCTCGGCGGCAGTAAATCTGCCCGGATAGGCCGGCTGCACCATGATGCGAATGCACCCATTCAGCGTCAGAGGGCAAGACGCCCAGCCGTGATGAATGTTGCGCTCCAACCAAGCGGAGGCCGCGCGATGGTGCACATGGGCGGCGTCCAACAAGGCGATGAGCACATTGACATCCAACAGGGCACGCAATCAGATCCCTTCCGCGTCGCGCAGGCGCTCCACCAATTCGTCCGTCACCAC
>NZ_JBQACR010000038.1:0-1370 GCF_051905455.1 Pelomicrobium sp. G1 | reverse complement strand
ATTTTCAACCATTCCTGGCGGTAATCGTAGCGGTAGGAAAAGAAGTGCTTGTTGATGAAAACCCGGACCTGGGAGCGAAAGGTGCCTGAGGAAAACACCAGTCCCAGCAGCAGGAGGGCGGCGAACAGGAACCCGATCTGGAGGGTCCTGCCCCAGGCACCACCGAAATAGCGCACGTAATAGCCGGCCGCGGCGACGGCGAGTAGGTACAGGCCGGCAGCCGTGATGGCGGTCGAGTGGAACACCACGCCCCGCGAAAAGGCGATGTCGATGGTCCATTCCCGGCTGCGGGCCGTGGACAGGGCGACAAAGGGGATGACCAGGGCCTGCGCCACGCCCCGCGCGCTCCACAGGTCGGGGTCCAGGGGACCGCGGAACAGCAGAGCATAGGCGTACGCGTACAGATCGAACGCGAACGCGCCGCCCAGCCCGATGCACAAGGGCGCCACGTGCCAGCGGGAACCCTTGGGCGCCCGGCGGTAGAGCTGCTCCACCGTGGCGAGCCCTAGGACCGAGACCGCCAGGGAGCCCCCGTAGGCGGTCAAGGCCTGGGGAACCTGGAGATCCAGCGCGGACAGCGCCGGCGCAAGCCACGGCGTGGCCAGAAAAATCACGGCGAGCAGGAATGGCCAGGCGCTGCTTGACAGCCCCCGGCCCGAGCCCTCCCCGCGGTGTAGCAAGGAAAACAGGAAAGCGAGCCACGCCAGGATGCGCAGGGCGTCCAGACCCCGGTATCCGGACCAGGCCATGGGGCTTCCCGACAGAACCACCGCCAGGCCGCTCCCCGCCCAGCCGGCGCTCAGAGCGACGGCGGTGAGCAACAGGGCGGCATTGCGCCCTCCCCGCCATCCCAACCATAGCTGCAAGGCGAAAAGCGTGAACGCGGCCAGAGCGGCGGCGTAGCTCCAGAAGGCCGGCTCCGCGACCATCCCCCAGCCGATTCCGCTTGGGCCTTCAACCATAGGGCGCCTTAAATCGGGAGCGCCGGTAAGTGCCCGATGGGCATGCCGGATTCATGGAATGAGAAAGCCGCACCCGCGGCGCCATCCGGAGCAGGAGCATGAAGGGGGCCATGGGTTCGTTCCGGCTGAGGCGGGCGCTCCAAGGTACGACCTCGCATAAGCATACCAACGAACCCAGGCTGCGTCAGGTTCGACCCGCCCGCGCTCTCCAGCGCCTGGAGCGCTTTTTCCCGCCGGCCGTAAAAAAGGAAAAAGCACCCGAAAATCGATGGCAAGGAGGCTACCCGCCAGAGGCGACAAGGCAGGATATCCGAAGCGGGAAAAAGGGAACGGACCGGGCTTGGGCGATGGAAAACGGGTAGACATCGAACGTCGCCCGCCGGGAGCCGCCGTCCCGTTGCGCCCCCT
>NZ_JBQACR010000389.1:0-263 GCF_051905455.1 Pelomicrobium sp. G1 | reverse complement strand
AAGCACCGCCGCGAACGGAAGAAGCAGTCTCCGAAGGCGGCACCGAACCTATTTTTTACCCATCTCCATCGGTGAAGAGCGGCTTCTTGTTGGCCATTGGCCCTCCGCATCGGATTGAAGCCCATCGACCGGCGGGACAGGAATGGACGCTCCTTCCCGGGCGTGCTTCCCGAAAGAGCGCGCGGGCATTATTCTAACATGCTCTTTTTTCGCCCTATCTCCCATTCGACCGATCCGGCAAAGATGGCCGCGAAGCGCCCGAG
>NZ_JBQACR010000388.1:0-263 GCF_051905455.1 Pelomicrobium sp. G1 | reverse complement strand
GCCACCGGGCGGCGCCGGGGGTCGCACCCCGGGAATGCACGGTACACACCGGCGCCCCCGGAGGGATACGCATGCCTCCGCGGGGCAGGTCGCTGCACCAGGCGGGCCAACGCCACCCACCCGGGATGCGCACGGGAGCAGGGGCGGACACGATGGCGTGGGCCCGGATCTGGACCCGGCGCACCAGGGGCTCCCGGTGCAGCTCCCCCCTGCAGGCCCGCAGGTGCCCGTCGAACAGGCTCTCCCGGCAATCGACGTCGTAC
>NZ_JBQACR010000387.1:0-263 GCF_051905455.1 Pelomicrobium sp. G1 | reverse complement strand
AGCCCATGCTGAAACCCCTATTGGGCTGGGCGGCCTACCTCCCCTTGAGCTGGCTCCATGCCATCGGCGGCGTAATCGGGCGGGGTGTGTACCTGTCCTCACCTCGCTATGCCAAGCGCTTGCGGGAGAACCTGAAGGCGAGCGGCGTGTGTCCCGAGCCCCGGGGCTACCGCCGGCTTTTGCGCCGCACGGTAGCGGAAACCGGCAAGGCGGTGGCGGAGCTTCCCAAGGTGTGGTTCGGCGATCCCGGGCGGGCGGACGCC
>NZ_JBQACR010000386.1:0-264 GCF_051905455.1 Pelomicrobium sp. G1 | reverse complement strand
AGCTTGGGCAGCTCGATTAACGTCACCACATCGGGCGGAAGCCGCTCGCAGTACGCGATGAGCGCCTCGGCCCCGGCGGTGCCTGGCCGTCCGGTGGGAATGCGTAACTCGATGAGCTTGCGGCCGCCGAAGAGGGAAAGGCTCGCCCCGGCCGCGGGGAGGCTCCCCCAGTCGAACCCCCCTTCGGCAACGAAGAGCTCCCGCTCCTCATAACCCAGCGCCCGGGCCCAGGCGCGGATGCGATCAGCCGCCTCCAGCCCCAGC
>NZ_JBQACR010000385.1:0-264 GCF_051905455.1 Pelomicrobium sp. G1 | reverse complement strand
TTCCTCGGGCGTGACGATGAACTCTACCTCCACGGTGAGGGTTCCGGCCAGCTCGAAGAAGTGGTTCTCGTGCAGCACGTGGTGCCGTCCGAAGCCGGCCATGGCCCGGAACGCCGAACCGCCGCGGATACCCATCCGGTTGGCTTGCTCCAGCAGCCATTCCCAGAGAAGGGCGTGGCGATGGCGTGCGTTCTCGTGCACGTAGAAGCGGAGGAAAGCCCCTTCCATTGCTTCGGTCTCCTGTCGATGAGGCCTGCTCAAAGC
>NZ_JBQACR010000384.1:0-265 GCF_051905455.1 Pelomicrobium sp. G1 | reverse complement strand
GCCCAGGGCATGGAAGAGCACGTGCCGGGCCTGGAGGCGGTTCTGGTCCTGGACTGCGGCCACTTCGTCACCCGCGAACGACCGGCCGAGATGGCGAACGCCATGATGTGGTTCTACCACTCGATGCTGGCGCCGGGAGTCCCCCTGTTCGACCGTTCGCGCCATTACGGCCTGCCGACCCGGCCGGCACGGCCGGTGGAGGGGTGGGGCGTCAATCCGCTCCGCCTCGACCTCGGGTCGCAGCCATGAAGGAAAGGATGCCGCC
>NZ_JBQACR010000383.1:0-265 GCF_051905455.1 Pelomicrobium sp. G1 | reverse complement strand
CGCAGGGCGGCTAGAGTCGCATCCATAATCCCATTATGCCGCAGGCGCAAACGCCCATCGCGGGGAGCCGTGTGCTCTACAATCGTGGGCATGGCGCAAGCGTCCCATCCCTATGCTCGGCTTACGCCGGAGCTCATCCTCGATGCGGTGGAGCGCCTCGGCTACCGCTGCGACGGGCGACTGCTGGCGCTCAACAGCTACGAGAATCGGGTCTATCAGATCGGCATCGAAGGGGGGCCACCGTTAGTGGCCAAGTTCTACCGTC
>NZ_JBQACR010000382.1:0-265 GCF_051905455.1 Pelomicrobium sp. G1 | reverse complement strand
ACCTTGGGCGTGGACGTGAAGCTGCTGCCGGGCGGCGAGATCTTCCCGGCCCTCGAGCGGGGAGTCATCGACGCCGCCGAGTGGGTGGGCCCGTTCCTGGACATGAAGCTGGGGCTGCAGAACGCGGCCAAGTACTACTACACCACGGGCTGGCACGAGCCCTCCACCACCACCGAGATCGTGATCAACAAGAAGGCCTGGGACTCGCTCCCGACCGACCTCAAGGAGATCGTGGTCTACGCCGCCAAGGCGATGGACCTGGAGG
>NZ_JBQACR010000381.1:0-265 GCF_051905455.1 Pelomicrobium sp. G1 | reverse complement strand
ATCCAGAGCATCGCTCGGCTTCCCCCTGTCCGGGAAACGGTCTTGGTTTATGCACATTTCATGTGGTTGAAACCTCCCGGAGCGAAAGGCCGCCCCCCGGCAGCCGCAATGGCAACTGCCGCAGCCGTATCCCGGTGGCGGCGAATACCGCGTTGGCCACCGCGGGCGCCACGACTGGCACCGCTGGCTCGCCCACCCCACCTGGCGGCTCGCTGCTTTCTACGATCTCCACCTCCAGCTCGGGCATTTCCGAAAACGTGAGGAT
>NZ_JBQACR010000380.1:0-265 GCF_051905455.1 Pelomicrobium sp. G1 | reverse complement strand
CCCTTGTCATCGAATGGGATGAGGCGCAAGCCTTCACCGGGGGAAGCGAGGCTCTCACCCGTCGCTACGCCGAACTCGCCCAGCAGCCCGGCGCGGTGGCGCGCAAAGAGGGCGACGCCGAGGGGGCCTTGGGCTCCGCGGCCAGACGGCTCTCGGCCACCTTCGAGTTCCCCTTCCTCGCCCACGCGCCCATGGAGCCCTTGAGCTGCGTGGTGCGGTTGAGCGGTGAGGCGTGCGAAGTGTGGGCCGGCTCCCAGCTCCAGAC
>NZ_JBQACR010000037.1:928-1381 GCF_051905455.1 Pelomicrobium sp. G1 | reverse complement strand
CTCCTGTATCGCAGCGAAGCCACTCGCGAAGACGCGCTCGCATTCGGCCCACGGCACCTCGCCCGCCGGGGAGCCATCGTCTTCCAGAAAAGCGCGCGCGATGTCCTGCGCTAGGACTTCTCCCTTTGCCGTCACCGGAATTCCGAACACTCTTCCTTTCGGATGGCTCTGGCGTTCCAGGAAGGTGAAGAGCGCGATCGGCCCCTGTGCCATGGTGTGCCGGCGCACGGCGATACGGGCGGCGAACTGGTTGCGCGCGGGTTCGAGCGTGAGTTCGCGGAAGGCGTGCTCGCCGACGGCTTGCGCGAGGGGGTGCAGGCGGTGAATGAACTCCACCTGATCCGCCGGATAGCGCACCGCTACGGAACGGCGAAAGGTGGCGCAGTCGTAGCGCGGCGCGACCTGCCGCCCCTGAAGATGGCGCGGGACTTCGATGCGCCAGGTGTCGGGAAG
>NZ_JBQACR010000037.1:0-918 GCF_051905455.1 Pelomicrobium sp. G1 | reverse complement strand
GCAGCGAGTGCCTCGCACATCAGCCGCTCGAAATCACCGTCGTCCTCGACCATGGGATCCGCCGAAACCGCACTCGCGTAAGGCAAAGGCGATTCCTCGGACACGCCGCCGAGCAGAATCGGTGCGATCTGGTAGGTGAATTCCTCCTGTCGTGCCTCGAACAAGCGCATGAGGGTCTCGCCCTTGCGCTCGCCGTCTTCGGCGGATTCGATGCCGCCGAGCAGCTCTTCGAGGCGGCTGCCTTCCAGGATGCCGAGAATGTCGGGCGTGGAGACGCGGTCTTGGTGCATGGCGGCGATGCGCTGCACCAGGCGGTCCAGCACTCGATCCTCCGGCGAATCCGGATAAAAGAGATAGCGGATGATCGGCGAGCGCGTCTGGCCGTGACGGTCAATGCGGCCGTTACGCTGCTCGAGCCGATTGGGGTTCCACGGCAGCTCGAAGTGGTAGAGGCGGCAGCAGTGTTCCTGCAGGTTCAAGCCTTCGCTCGCGGCGTCGGTCGCGAGCAGTATCCGGCAGCCTTCCTCGTGGAAGCGGGCGATACGCTGCCTGCGTTGCCGGGCGGAGAGACCTACGGTGAGTTCCGCGTACGAATCGCGCAGGACGGGATGAGACTCGAACGCTTCCCGCAGTGCGGCGAGGGTATCGCGATACTCGGTGAATACGATCGCTTTTTCACCCGGCAGGGCGAGAACGTCGCGCTCGAGGTCGACGATGAGGGCAAAGATCTTGGGGTCGGGCCGCTCCGCGACTTGATCGAGCAGCCGTTTGATCGTTCGAAGCTGTCTTTTCTCCGACTCGCGCCGACGCACGTCGCGGGCAATCGCCGCGCGCAATATGCGCTGCGCGGTGCGTTCCGCCTGGGCCTCGGTGAGCGGCAGATCGCCTTGCAGCTCGCGCAATTCCGCCCGCCGGGGT
>NZ_JBQACR010000379.1:0-266 GCF_051905455.1 Pelomicrobium sp. G1 | reverse complement strand
GGGTGGGGAAGTCGCGAGGCGGGGCGCTCGAGGCGATCTCGTCGGGCGCGAGATCGCGGAAGGGCGCGCCGCGCTTCACGTCCCAGAGATAGCGGTAGCGGGGCTCGGGATTCCACGCCCAGGGCTCGCCTGCGCTCTCCACCGTGACGATGGCAGCGACGAGGGCGCGCGGCAGACCGTGCAGGTCGGCCCACGGAGCGACCGTCTCAACGAGATCGCGCCCGGCGAGGGTCACGGGCGCGACTCCCAGCGAGGCGGGGTTAGCA
>NZ_JBQACR010000378.1:0-266 GCF_051905455.1 Pelomicrobium sp. G1 | reverse complement strand
GTATCACGGTCCATGTCTAAATGTTTAACTTCTAGATATGTTGGAGGGACATTTCTCAAATAAGATATATATAGACATTTTTCAAAAATCACGCCCTATAAATGCAATGTTAAAATACCAAAAGAAAGAGAAAGGGTCAAGACTGATCACGACACAACTACAGTAGAGCATATTGTGATCTGAGTCTTTGTCCTTGTATAGAACCAGTACGGATTAGCTAAGTTTATAAAGCACACACAGGATGTGATGGATCCAGAGGATAATGA
>NZ_JBQACR010000377.1:0-266 GCF_051905455.1 Pelomicrobium sp. G1 | reverse complement strand
GCGCAGCTGGCCCCCGTGGCGAACGATCCAGTCGGCCAAGTCCAGCGTGGCCTGATCCAGCCATTGGCGCTCTTCGCTGCAACCCAAACAGTGGACCCAGAGGTTGAGATCGGACGGGCACGCCAGGGCGTATTCTCCCAGCGTGCTGGGGTCCTCGTCCTCCAGTGCTCCGGTGGGGCCGTGGGCCCGGTCCAGGGCGGCGAAAGCGGCCAGGTCCTGCTCCAGGGCCTCGATCAACTGGGCGGGTGTCGCGCCTTCGCCTTGAC
>NZ_JBQACR010000376.1:0-266 GCF_051905455.1 Pelomicrobium sp. G1 | reverse complement strand
CGGATGCGGTCGAAGCAGCGCTTTCCACGGCGCTGGCCATCACGGAGCGGCTCGAGCAGGCCTGCGTCCCGGCCCAGGCGGCCCGGGCCTGAATTTCCCCAGGAAAACGAACCATGTAGGAGCCTGCCCCCCCGCTTTTCGAGTCCAGGATCAGGAGCCTGCCCTTCCTGCACCGGTGCAAGGTGCGGGACCTCTACGCTGTGGGGGAGGACAAGCTGTTGGTGATTCAGACCGACCGGCTGTCCGCCTTCGACGTGGTGCTGCCC
>NZ_JBQACR010000375.1:0-266 GCF_051905455.1 Pelomicrobium sp. G1 | reverse complement strand
ACGGAAAGGGGCTCGTCGGCGTCTACATCCACAATCTGCAGGACCGGAACCAGCAACAAGCCACCAAGGGTGATAACCCGTTCGACGGATTCACCGTGGGCCAGAGGCCGCTGTCCCGCATCGTCAAGGCCTATGATCCCCCGTATTGGAGGAGCACCGACGTGTACGCCCACATTAAGGACAACATCGCAAACTGGGTTGAGGAAGCCATTTCTATCCGGAACGGTTTGTAGGAATGAGACCACATGGGCCAAGAACGATCTTAC
>NZ_JBQACR010000374.1:0-266 GCF_051905455.1 Pelomicrobium sp. G1 | reverse complement strand
CTTCCGGCAAGCTTGGCACCGGCCTTCCCGTCGCGGCTTCCGGCCATCCCGACACGGGGCCACGCCCGGAAATGAGGCAGCGGATTGTCGCCGCCGCGCCATCAATGGCGCCATTAAGCTCCGAGGAGAATACGGAAGCAGTGCCAAGGTCCTTGCCTAGCGCCGCAACGGCTCGCCAAGCCGGCGACGACGCGGCCCCTGGGGGCGGATCCAGCCCGCCGGCGCCCGCGTTCGAAAAGGCCGGCGGCGAGCCCATGCCCCAGCCC
>NZ_JBQACR010000373.1:0-266 GCF_051905455.1 Pelomicrobium sp. G1 | reverse complement strand
GCCTTGGGAAATCCGTATGAAGCCCCTCGTGAAACTGGTGAAGCTCAACCGCCTTCCATACAACCCCAAACGGGATCCCCAGGTCTACCGCCGCTGCCCCGGGCAGTCCTTCCATGTCCAGGCCCTGCTGGACGGCCGCGGCAGCGCCCGCTGCCGGCTGACGGACGAGGGCGGCGCCACCCTGGCCGAGGCCGAGGTGGCGCTCCCCGGCACCTTCCCTCACGAGATCGTCTATTCCGAGCCCGGCGTGCACATCGTCACCTTGA
>NZ_JBQACR010000372.1:0-267 GCF_051905455.1 Pelomicrobium sp. G1 | reverse complement strand
CGCCCGAGCCGATGGCCGTATAGACGTGACGGACTTCCTTGTGCTGCATCACGATCTTGCGCACGCGCTCGGTGTTGTCACGCGTTTGCGCGATCGTGCTGCCGGGCGGGCTTTCCACCGTCATCTGCAACTGCGCCCAGTCTTCGGGTGGCAGGAACGTTGCGGGAATCAGCCCGATGATGCCAACCGACACGACGAAGAACGCTGCGGCCATGCCGCCTGTCTTCCACGGATGCTCGAGACACCAGCGTGCCGCCTGCAGATAGC
>NZ_JBQACR010000371.1:0-267 GCF_051905455.1 Pelomicrobium sp. G1 | reverse complement strand
CCAAAGGCCCAGCCCGGGACAAGAGCAGGTAGATGAGCAATCCTGCGATCACCTGTTGCAGCCCCATGAGGGCGTTGAGGATCACGGTTACCGCCCTGCGGCCGGGAAAGCGGGCCACCGCCATGGCGGCCCCCACCGGCAGGCCGATGAGGGCGGCGAGCCCCACCTCCGTGAGGCTCACCCGCAGGCTCAAGCCCACGCTCCCCCACATGGCGGAATCTGCACCACCGATGAGGGCGAGGACCTGGGAAAAAGCCAGCCCCAAGG
>NZ_JBQACR010000370.1:0-267 GCF_051905455.1 Pelomicrobium sp. G1 | reverse complement strand
ACCGACATCCTCTCCGGTCCTCCCGTCTTTGTCAGTAACCGATTGGAATTGCAAGATTTTCTCCTGAGTAAACTCGATGATTCGCACCGAAATCCGCGATAGTCTTTGCACATAGGCGCAATATAATCTTGCATTAAGATGAATGCAATGAGGTGCTCTTCTCCGTTCGGGCCAACTGCTTGCGTGAACGGATACCGCTCATGGCAAGAAAGACGGCGGATTTCAACAAGTCGGGCATCGGCAAGCTGCCGAACGATAAGCCAGTTC
>NZ_JBQACR010000036.1:0-1462 GCF_051905455.1 Pelomicrobium sp. G1 | reverse complement strand
TGCGGCGGTCACGTTTTTTTGGACAGTCGGGTAAGCTAAAGCTGCCCGGTTGAAAGGAACGGGAAGCATGGGAGCAAAGCGCAAGCAGCACAGTGCGGAATTCAAGGCGCGAGTAGCGATGGCGGCACTGGCGGGGGACAAGACCCTGGCGGAGCTGGCCTCGGAATACGGGGTGCATCCGACGATGATCAGCACCTGGAAACAGGAACTGGTAAAGAACGCCAAGAACCTTTTCGAGCGGAGCAACAAGAAAGCCGCCGACCCGCAGGCGGTGATCGACAACCTGCACCGCAAGATCGGGCAGTTGCAGGTCGAACGGGATTTCTTGGCCGGACAGCCCGCCATTGCCCGCCTGCTGAAAGGCGCGCGATGATCACCCCGGGGAGTGAGCTGTCCGTGGCCCGGCAAGCCAAGCTGCTCGGCGTCTCGCGCAGCAGCGTCTATTACCGGCCCAAGCCGGAATCTCAGGAAGAACTCGATCTTCTCAAACGGCTGGACGAACTCTTCACCGAGAACCCGATGTACGGCAGTCGGCGTTTGCAAGTCATGCTCAAGCGCGAAGGGATTCTGGTTGGACGCCGGCGCATCCGGCGCCTGATGAAAAAGCTCGGACTGTGGGCGGTCGGCCCGAAACCCGACACCAGCAAGCCCCATCCGAAGCACAAGGTCTATCCGTACCTGCTGCGCGGCCTGCTGATCGACCGGCCGAACCACGTCTGGGCGACCGACATCACCTACATCCGCATGCGGCACGGTTTCCTGTATCTGTGCGCGATCATGGACTGGGCGACACGGAAGGTACTGAGTTGGCGCTTGTCGAACACCCTGACGAGCGACTTCTGCACAGCGGCGTTGCGGGAGGCGCTGGCGCGTTACGGCGCCCCGGAGATATTCAACACCGACCAGGGCAGCCAATTCACCAGCGCCGAATTCACCGACGTGCTCAAGGATCATTCGATCCAGATCAGCATGGATGGACGCGGGCGATGTCACGACAACATCTTCGTCGAACGGCTGTGGTGGACCGTCAAGCACGAATGGGTCTATCTGCGCCCCTGCGACAACGGCATCGAGCAGCAGCGTAGCCTCACCCAGTGCTTCGAGTGGTATAACCGTCGGCGGCCTCACCAGTCGCTGGACTGGCAGACACCCGACGAAGCCTACTTCGGCACCCTGGCGCAAACCCAGCCGATGGCGGCGTGACATGGAAAGCCAATGCACTGTGGATTTGTGGGCAGCCGGCGGCGGCGCCCGCCTGACCGCGCCAGCGCGGTCCCCCATGGACAAGCCATGGACAACGCTTCGCGTTGCCCACCGCTTGCCCACAGGTCGGCGGCTGCCCACAAGCTCCACAGCGCGCAAGCTACAATCTTGCAAATCCGGGAAAGTCAAAACCATATCTCCGGCACCAGCCTTAGCTTATTCCTCCCCGGTGGCTGTCCAAGCTACCGTGACCACCGCA
>NZ_JBQACR010000369.1:0-267 GCF_051905455.1 Pelomicrobium sp. G1 | reverse complement strand
GAGCAGCAGCGCCCGGCTGGCTTCCAGCGTGTCCTCCGTCCGCATGAAATCGTTCACGCGAGCGACGCTCAGGCCGTATACGGTGAAGGCGAGTCCCCCGTAGAGAAAAGCGCAGGCGATCAGCGCGGCGGGGGATAGGTAGGCGAGGGTGAAGACGGCTAACGCCAGAACGGCGCCGAGGACGCTCACCACGGGAAGCACTGCCCGCCGGTCGTGCTTGTCGGAGAAGCGCCCGATGGGAAACTGCAGGAGCGCGCCGCCTAGCAC
>NZ_JBQACR010000368.1:0-267 GCF_051905455.1 Pelomicrobium sp. G1 | reverse complement strand
AGGACCAGTTCGTGATGATGCCCTGAGGATTGACGACGAACCGTGTCCTGCACGTGAGGGGAATGTTGTAGACGGGCGTCTGTTTCTGCACATACGTCGTGGATGTGCCGGAGTACGTACCATAAGCGTAGCCGCCGCGTGACCCGTAGGCCGAGACCGAACCCGATTGATAGGTTGTTTGGGGCTCGGTGTAGGTGTATCCACCAAGCTGCATCGTGCGTTGGTCGATGTACTCAAGAACCTGTCCGCCGTCGGAAAGCTTGAATG
>NZ_JBQACR010000367.1:0-267 GCF_051905455.1 Pelomicrobium sp. G1 | reverse complement strand
AGACAGTGATTCTGGTGACCCACAGTATCGAAGAGGCCATCACTCTTTCAGACCGCATCATCGTCATGACCAAGCGTCCTGGAACCGTCAAGGCGAACATTGAGGTAGACCTTCCGCGTCCAAGGGATGAGGACGATCCCAAAGTGATCGCCCTCAAGAAACAGGTCCGCAACCTGATTCACGGAGAGTTTGAGGTAGAGGCTTGACAGAGAACAAGCGCTTTTGCGCTGTCTCGCCCCGTCCGCTATGGAGCTCAACCTTGCAGGC
>NZ_JBQACR010000366.1:0-267 GCF_051905455.1 Pelomicrobium sp. G1 | reverse complement strand
GTACTCCCCATGCCCTTTCACTTTCATCATGGTGAGTCCTTTAACGCCGATCTCATGAAGTTTGTCCTCGACCTTGTCCAGCGCGCTCCGCCGGACGAAGGCGAGCACCGCCTTGAGCTCCATGACCGCCTCTCCTTTCATTGCTACGATATAAAACCCTGCCTCATTGGTTGGACCCGTTCAGGAGGCTTGCCGGCGGAGGGCGAATGTTTTCACCAACGCATAAATCGCGGGGATCACGATCAGCGTGAGGATGGTGGCGGAGAC
>NZ_JBQACR010000365.1:0-268 GCF_051905455.1 Pelomicrobium sp. G1 | reverse complement strand
CATTACCTCGTCCCGATAGCGCTCGACTTCCGTCCGGGGATCGATCCGGCCCAGACTCAGCCCCTCGGGCAGCTCGACCACGGCGCCGACGACATGGGCCGCCGGGTCCGTGGTGGTGAAGTGCACCGCGTGCCCGCGGCGGGCCAGCGCCATCGCGATCTCCACCGCCACCGTGGTCTTGCCCACGCCCCCCTTTCCCATGGTCATGATCAGTCCGGGACCGGCCGACTCCAGCTCGTCGACGAGGGTCGTGAGGTCCGGCAGTGCC
>NZ_JBQACR010000364.1:0-268 GCF_051905455.1 Pelomicrobium sp. G1 | reverse complement strand
CTTCCTCCTCGACGTGCTTCGGGGGCTTTGCTGACTTCTTTGAGGCATCATCCATGCGAGCCTTCTTCACGCCGGAATCAGCAGACTTCGGCTTCGAGCTCGTGTCCGCGTTCCTCTTCTTTTCCATCTTTCCTGCTTTGGTGGCCATTTTAATCGGCTTCTTGTCGTACGTCTTCGCCGTAAGTTTGCTTGGACAATGGCTGGGTGGAAAGCCAGGACTGGACGTTCTGGGTACTTTTTTCTGCGCCAGGGTCGCCCAGCCATGGGC
>NZ_JBQACR010000363.1:0-268 GCF_051905455.1 Pelomicrobium sp. G1 | reverse complement strand
TGGTTTAATGATCGATAAAATCGATCAAAAGCAGAAACCGGGTCGCCTCGTGTAAGCGCCGACGCCGTCAGACAGTCTAAGGGTTGAGCAGGATTCCTAAAGGAGGGGGTTGCCGATGAAATCCGTCACCTGCGTTGCCATGGGCCTGCTGGCTGCGATCCTGGGCGCCGGCGCATCGGCCCAGCCCCCGGCCGAGGCCGCCTTCGCCGGCGGCCTCTGGCAAGGGAGGGCCCCAGGGGGATGCCTGGCTTTCCGCCATGTCCGGCGA
>NZ_JBQACR010000362.1:0-268 GCF_051905455.1 Pelomicrobium sp. G1 | reverse complement strand
CAACTGGGCCATCGGCCGCTTCTTCTTTTCCGGGATCGGCACCCGGAACGCGTCGATCCACAACCGCCCCGCTTACAACAGCGAGGTGCACGCCGCCGGGGACGCGGGCGTTGCGGCGCTCACCAACAGCTACGTGGACGCGCAGCTCGCCGACACGATCCTGATCGTCGGGGCGAATCCCTACGAGACCCAGACTAACTATTACCTGGCGCACATGGTGCCCAATCTGCAGGGCGCCACCCTCGACCTGAAGCGGGCCGCGTTCGGC